>DAOUAZ010000248.1:0-23940 GCA_034432975.1 Anaerolineales bacterium
CGCTGCGGCGTGGTGGTGCCGAATGGATTCCTTTTCGGGGATGGAGTTGCCGCGCGGGTGAAGGCGCAGATGCTGCGGGACTTCAACCTGCATACGATCATCCGACTGCCCAACGGGGTGTTCGCGCCGTATACGTCCATCCCGACTAATTTGATTTTCTTCGATCGTTCCCAGCCGACAACTGATATTTGAGCATATTCTCCCCGAAGGCGTGAAGAACTATACCAAGACGCGCCCGATGCAGTTCGAAGAGTTCCAGCCGATTTTGGATTGGTGGGACGCTCCGCGTCGTGTTGAAAATGAACGCGCATGGAAAGTTTCTGCGGCAGATATCATTCAAACAAATGGTGGTGGCGATGTGGTCTCGGTCAATCTCGACATCAAGAACCCCAGCCGCAAAGAGGACTTGGAACACCTGCCGCCCGCCGAGTTGGCGGAGAGTATTCTCGCCAAGGAGAAGCAGATTGCGGCGATTATGGAAGAGATAAAGCAGGTATTAGAGAATAGAGAATAGAGATTGGTTTTGGGCATGCGTTATGGAATGCCCTTCACGGGTATAATCGCCATGTAAGAGAAAGGAATACATATATGGCACTTGCTAACCTCGAAAACTTAGTTGAACAGGCGCGTAATCTTTCACCCGCTGAAAGACTTTTACTGGCGTCGCGCCTGATTGACAGTGTACGCGAGCGTGATCTGTCGGGCGCTTTCCAGAAAAGCCAGCGGGAAGCCTTGAAAAAGTCACTCGAAAAACTGGCGAAGATGAAAGTGTTCGCCGACATCAAAGACCCTGTGGAGTGGCAGAGACAAATCCGCAGAGACAGACCGCTGCCTGGACGTGGCGCATGATTCTTTTGGACAGCAACCTGATTATTTACATCACATCGGGGCAATACCCCCAATTGACGAATTGGTTTTTAGACAACGCTCCTTCTGTGTCTGTTATCAGCATGGTGGAGGTGTTGGGGTATCATGGCTTGAAATCAGGCGAGAAGGCGGAATTGGAAAATTTCTTCTCCCGTTTGAACGTGATCTACCCAGCGGCGGAGGAATTTCAGCGGGCAATTGAGTTGCGCCAGAAACACGCCATGTCTTTGGGCGACGCGCTGATTGCCGCCACCGCCCTGACTCACGATTTGACGCTTGCCACGCACAACACAAAAGATTTTGCCTGGATTAAAGTGCTGGATGTGTTTGACCCATTGGAAGAATAAAAACTCCAAATACCAACTTCCGAATTCTCCAAGAGTTCGGAAGTCTTGCAAATAAGGTGATGATGACGAACGGCTGGCAATTTGCAAAGATTGGCGAAGTTGCAGCACCGATTGAGCGTGCCGAAGAACCACAAGCAGGCACAACCTATCGGCAAGTTGGCGTTCGCCTGTGGGGACAAGGCGCATATGAACGAGAATCTATTGATGGAAGTGAAACAAAATATAAAACGCTTTCTCGAATTGAAAGCGGTGACATTATTGTAAATAAGATTTGGGCGCGAAACGGGAGTGTTGCTGTTGTATCTGATGCGCTTGCTGGTTGTTTTGGTTCAAGTGAGTTTCCTGCCTTTGCTCCTGACCGAAATAAACTTGAGCCGAAATGGTTTCATTGGATAACAAAAACGAGATGGTTTTGGGATGCCTGTGATGAAAAGTCTCAAGGCACAAGCGGCAAAAATCGTATTCGCCCTGAAAAGTTTCTTGAAATTGAAATTCCCCTTCCACCGCTGACGGAGCAACGCCGCATTATGGCGCACATCGAGTCGCTGGCAACGCGGGTCAATGATGCACAGCGTCTGCGGGAAGAAGCAGGCAATGAAACAAATAGTCTTACACATTCTGCTTTGAATGCAGTTTTCAACGACAGTTTTGCACAAAAATACCCAACTCACTTGTTAGGCGATATTGCTGACATTCGCTCTGGCGTAACACTTGGAAGAACCTTGCAAGGAAATACTGTTCGCCTGCCATATTTGCGCGTTGCCAATGTTCAAGATGGCTATTTGGATTTACGACAGATAAAAGAAGTTGAAGTTTTAGAATCTGAAAAAGACAAATGGCAATTGCAACGCGGTGACATTTTGCTTACAGAAGGTGGCGACTGGGACAAACTTGGACGCGGTGCGGTTTGGCGTGAAGAAATACCGAATTGCATACATCAGAATCACATTTTTAGAGTTCGTGTGAACCAAGATGAATTTGTTCCAGAATATTTGGCAATGCTTATTGGTTCGCCTTATGGAAAAAATTACTTCCGTGCTGCTTCGAAACAAACGACAAACTTGGCTTCAATCAATCATCGGCAATTGAAAGCATTTACTGTTGTTCGTCCCCCGCTCGACGAACAGCGGCGCATTGTCGCATATCTGGATGGGTTACAGGCGAAGGTCAAGGCGCTGCGGGGGTTGCAGGTCAAGGGCGGGGAGGAGTTGTCCGCGCTGATGGCGAGTATTCTTGATAAAGCGTTCAAAGGTGAATTATGAAGGAAATATTTCAACCCCCGCACGATTTGACAGAAATAGCCCATTTCTCGCTGCCAGGCATTCAAACTTGGGGAACGCCAAAAGATTCTACTTATAAGGAACTGGTTCGATCCATTGCCAACCTCTCAGGATTTACGGGCCAATATTCATTCTTCGTGTTTGTCATTAAGAGTGTTGTTGGCGTTCGTCGTAGAAGAAAAGTCGGTCCCGATGTAGAGAATATTCCAAAGTTAATCGTTGATGCCTTCACGGGAGTCTTGTATCCTGATGATAACTTGGAATATGTGCGTGGAATACAAGTGGAAGCTGTTTTTGGCCCTGATGACCAAGAATGCACCGAGGTATGGATATATGGTGGATAACATGCAGGCGAAGGTCAGTGCATTCCCACGCGCCGCAGAGCGGCTTGGGGACGATGTGCAGGAACCCCACAAGGGGCGTTCCCGCGCTCATTTGCTCCCTACCTGCTTCCTTCCTCGAAAAACTCCGCCACCCGCTCCACCTGCTCGGCCCCCAGGCTGTTGTCTTTGAACCAGTTGATATAACCGCCCACCTCGCCCAGTGGCAGGCTCTTGACGTAAGCCCCGTGCGGGCTTTCGGGCGCATGTCCGCGGCAGGCCAGCACCGCCCGCGCCGTAATGCCGGGGAAATCGAACTTGAGCAGCTCGTGGCACAAATGCGCCGCCCGCCGAATCTGCTCCACCGGGTCGCCCTCCGCCGGGTCGGGTTTGCCGCCGCGCCACACTCCCACCGCGAACAACCCCGAAGGGGAGATGACCAGGTGGTCGATTTTCGCGCTCCAAAATGACTTGCCGTCCAGTTTCACCGCGCTGTCTGCTTCCAGCCGTACCCCGTTCAATACCCGCGCGCTATCGGGCAGGGCGCGCAGGTGTTCGAGCATTTCCAATTCCAGGATAGCCTCGGCCAGTTCCTTCGAGTCCAGCGCCTGTTGCAGGGTCGTGATTTTGATGTTCAAGTCGCGGTATTCTCTGGCCGCTTCGGCCTCGATGGCGGCCCGCTTTTCAGACAGGATGCGGTCCTGCTCGGCCAGCAGCCGCTCCAGCCGT
The DNA here is from genome assembly GCA_034432975.1 of Anaerolineales bacterium. Classification (GTDB taxonomy): domain Bacteria; phylum Chloroflexota; class Anaerolineae; order Anaerolineales; family Villigracilaceae; genus UBA5195. Next base: position 3,544 of record DAOUAZ010000248.1, read on the forward strand.
CCGGCAATTTCGTCGCGGTTCCCTTCCAGCCGCCGCAGTTTCTTCTCCTCGCGCCGGATTCGGAACAGGTTGCTGACGCGCCCCACGATGCTCCGGTCGAGCCGGAACAACTCCAGGTGCAGTTTGGCCTGCCGGATGTCTTCCTCCAGGTCGGCCAGGCGCTCGGCGGGGCCGTTTTGGATGTTTTCTTTTTCGATTTGGATTTCTTGTTCGATAGGTTTCAACTGCTCCCGGGCTTTTTGCCCCGCCTCGGCAGTTTTCGACGCCAACTGATTGCGGTGTTCCGTTAAAAGGGGCGCAATCTCCCCTGGCGTTTCGACCCGCAAGCTGATTTCCGCCAGCATATTCACAATCGTCTGCCACGAGCCGCTTGTCCCATCGATACGCGCCATCCTGCCTGCCTGTCTACCGGTGCTCCGGTTTCCTTGCTTCTTTGCTTCCTTGCTTCTTTGCTTCCTTGCCTGCTTGCCTATTTGCTTCCTTGCCTGCTTTACAGCGTAATCACCTTCTCCGCCTTCACCTGGGCTTCGAGGATGTCGCCCATCCCGCCCACGATGCCGACCCGCGCCTTCTCCGCCAGCCCGAAGTGGTTCAGGCAGGTGGAACACAGCACCAGCCGAACGCCTTTTTCCTCCAGCGCGGCCAACTGCGCCAGGACGGGCGACCCTTCCGCCGCCAGTTTCACGCCGTCGGTATAGAAGCAGATGGCGTTGGGCAGGTCGCCGCTGGCCGCCAGCAGTTCGAAATATTTGGCAATCAGCGTATGCTGTAACTGCGCATCCGCCTTGCCCATGCCGTCATTCGTCACCAGAATCACTGTGTTCTTCATGGTTTGTCTCGATGTTTTCGAATTCGCCGTTTTCGTAAGCATCCAGCCAGGCCTCGGCCTCCTCCAGCCGGTCGCCGGGGACGCAGATTTCCACCACCGACATTGGCCCGACGGAGACGGGGTAGCCAAACTGCACCGCGCCCTCCTGGAAATAGGCGGCGGGGATGCCCTGGGCTTCGAGCGCGTCCTTGATGATTTCCGCTTCGATGCGGTCGTTCACTTCCAGCAGCGTGGCCCATTGTTTCTCGGACATGTTTCACCTCCAGACGATAATGAACACAACGGTAAACAAGGTGCTGACAACGAGTTGCCGCGCGCCAATTGCCACCGGCCGGACGCCAATTGCCGGGTTCAGCGTTCCCCAAACGGTCTCGCCAAATTGTAACAGATAGGGCAGGAAAACCAGCCCCGGAGTGACGCCCAATGCTCCCAAAACGGCGGCCAGCCCCAGGTTGAAGCCGGTATAGGCCAGGGCGCGTCTCCCGGTTCGTAAACGGCCAGCCAGGTTCGGCGCGGAGGTCCACTCGCGCTGTTCCAATCGCAGGTAAGCATGGACAATCGAAGCCGCCGACTGGAACCAGGTCAGAACCCACAAGACCCAGCCGAGCGGATCGTAGGCGTTTCGACCAATCCAGAAAGCGGCAGGGGCCGCGAGCGCGAGAACGCCGGTCGCCAGAATCTCGACCCCAGCCTGCCTGCGCTCCTCGCGTTTGCTCACCAGCCACAAGTGCCAGCCGAACACCGGCCCGGCGGGGACGGCCAGCAGCAAAATTATCGTGTAGCCAAGATAGAGCAATCCAGCGGCGGCCAGCAGCAGGAGCGCGCCATACAGCCCAATCCAAAACCGGGCGGCGGGCAGGTCGCTTTGGGGGCGGCGCCCCGACCAGGCTTTGACGGCCACCACGATGGGTTGGCGAATCAGGAAGGCGGACAGCGCGGCGATGACCAGCAAGACCGAACCGGCGTCGAAGGCTTGCCCGGCGGCGAGACCGATGAGCAGCGGGCTGAGCAGGAAGACCCACGAGCCATGGTCCTGGGGCAGGGCAATTTGGCGGCGGAAGAGAGTTTTCATGGTTGGGATATTTTACTTTGGAAGGACAGTCAAGTTATAATCAAATTGTCATGTAACCGTTTACATCAAGGAGTTTCCCGTGTCGAAATTTGTGAGGTGGTAAAGATTTTTCGACAACAAAACGGGTAATTTTAAGGTGGTACTGCTCCTTTCTGGATTTTTTAACATTTGATTTAAGCGAGCGAACCTTAACAAATTGTCAAGGAAGAAGTCTCTATGCATCGTCCGGGACTTTGCCCGGAAGATGAGGCCCCTGCGGGGCAGTGGACAAAGGGTGTTCAAATCAGTATGCTCGAATCATCTGACGGTGAAGGGAGCAGAGGAAAGGAACGACAAGCTGAGTATGCACCTGGCAGGCTTCTTGGATGGCCGTCTACGACTGCGTAGACGGATTGTGTGCAATGCTTACTTTCAGTTTGGACAAACGCCGGGAGGTTTCCGTAGTTGGTGGCGGCAATTGGAAGGTGCAGATGATGATTTGGACAATAACCATCTGATGCGAAGGGCGGGTCGGTTAGCCCGGCGGTGACGCGCCCATGCAAAAGCGCATGACATCCCGGTGATAGATTGCGATCCGAAAGAGCGCAAAGACACGATCGCAGCCGAAGATCTTCCAAAAGAACCGGGGATGGTTGGCGTGTTTGCAATTCTGGCAGGGCGCGCGCCTGCTCCGGTGTGGAATGTCAAGAAAAACAAAAGCGGCAAAATCATGACTATTGAGCGCAAGACGCAATATGTCAATCACTACCATTTCCACATCCAAGACCCGGATTGTATCATCCGCATGAGCGGACATCCACCGTTTGGAGCGCAGATTATTCTCAATGGGCATGCGTATGCGGCTTGCTTGGCCAAGAAAGAAGGAGTGAACTTTCGCAAAGAAGATAACTGTTTTACCCAAGTCAGCGATCCAACACGTCTGGCCCAGATTGCAGATCCCCTGAGTACAACAGAGATTGTGGGGCAACTGGAGCCGGTGTTCAATCGTTGGATTGACTCCGCATGTTTGTGCTTTGCTTTAGATTGCGCATAATGCCAGAGCCTTACACTGTGGACGCTCCTTGCCCAACTTTCCAAAAATCATCGCCGAACTTCAACAAATCCTGATACGCTTCTTCGATGTTTTGGATTGTGTGAATTGCTCTTTCCTGGACGACGACACCTGCGATAACCTTTCACGTCCGGGTAAGTTGGGTTCCAGTTCTGCCGCCGGAAGAGACTTGAGCAAACAGCGTTTGCGGGCAGTCTTGAACGCAGTTCTTGCCTGGGCGGCCTCTCCAAAGGGCATGACCGTTTCTGACCTGGCGGCCAAAGTCCGTGAACTTTTGGGGCGCTCGGCACAAGAGCACAAACCTCGTCATGCTGCTTATGGCCGGAAAAAATTGCGCGCCAGGCATTGGGTCTTTCCGATTGGCAAATCGCGCCGCTGCCGGCCAACTCCCGATGGCCTGCGCGCTATCTCTGCCCTACTCACCTTGCAAGAAAAGGTGCTCAAACCGCTCTTGGCTGGAGCCCGATATGCTCAGCCTGCAGCTTGGCCCAGCCGTTCTGCGCCACTGGATGATTTGTATCAAACCATTCAGACCGACATGAAAACCCTTTTTCAGGCACTCGGCATCGCTTTGCCACCCGCAAAGATCGACAATCTTTTGTCGTTCTCAGTGCCATAAGAGGCCAATTTGTTCACGCCCCGGAGAGTATTCAACGACTCCCCGAACTGGCGCTTCTGGCAGGCTCAATCTTGAGCTTCCTGGCGGCAACCATGCCCGCAATCCCAACCGGGTTTTGGGATCGCAAACCCAAACGAACTCCTGGACGCCTGCGGCGCGCGCTGTTCGGCAAGCCATTTCCCAAAGATGCCACGCTTCCTGGGCAGCTTCGAGAAAAGAAGTCGGTGACAGCCCATTTACTCAAAGGAAATCTGGCGCGCAACCCTAAAACGGCGGCATCCCTGCCAGCATCGCCGGTTTGTTTCTAGAAAATAGCTCGTTTTGTAAGGTTCAATCTTGCCGGAAGTCATCCCCGGTATGCGTGCTCGTCAAATTTTAGCGGAAACTAAAGCGAGAAGATACCTCATTTTCGGTTTTTCATAATTTTTGCCACCAGCGATGTGCCCAGGATGAGCACCAGGCCGATGATGAGTCCCCAAAACTGCGGCAGCAGGGAGGCAGGAGGAGGGATGAGCGGCATCGGGGTGGGGGTGGGTTCGAGAAAGAGGGCCATGGGAAAAACCTTTTGTGAATGCAGGGGATAGTTGCTGATTACTTTTTCAGCCACCAGTTTTGCGAGTCGATAGTGAAACCGGCATGGCCGGGCGAGAAGTGAAAGTTTTGCAGGTTCTCGCGGTAGCCGCTCAAGATGAGACGCTCGTAAAGGAAAATTCGAGGCAGGTCTGCGTTGATTTGCCCGGCTGCCTTGCAGTAGAGTTCGCGGCGCTTGCCAATCTCGGCAATGGAGGCTGCCTCGTCTATCCACTGGTCAACATCGGCATTGGCGTAGCGGCTGAAGTTGTTTCCCTGGCCGTTGTTGTCCTCGCGTGGGATGCGCAGGGAATGGTAGTTGTTGAACAAGTGTCCGTCTGGGTCGATGTTCGCGCCGGGGGTATATAAGAGTATATCGAAGCGGCCTTTATTGCGGATGCCGTCCAGGTCCCAGGTTGAGAAAAAAACGTCTCGAGGCAAGTTGTCGACGACCAGTTCGATGCCCACTTTGCGTAACATCTCTGCCAGGATTTTTTCCGTCTCTTCGCGCAATGGGTCGCCGGCGGTGGATGTGATTTTCAGGCTCATGCGCAGGTCGTCCCTGACGCGGATTCCGTCATCGCCGACTGCCCAGCCTGCTTCGTCGAGCAGGGCGTTGGCCCTGTCCGGGTTGAACTCGCTGGCAGGCAGCGGGCAGGCAAACGGGCCGGACGGAAGCACGCTTGCGCTGGTTTTAACATTGCCAGAGAGCAGGCTGTCGACCAGATTTTGTTTATCGATGGCGTACTGGATGGCCTGTCGCACCCGCAAGTCGCCCAGGATGGGATGCGGTGATGCGGAGGCCGAGGCCGGGGCCGAGCCGTCGGTTGGGCCAAGATTGAATACCAATAGTTCGTTTTCGCCGAAGCCATAAGACGCGCCGCTCCAGGCTACATTCGTCATTGCGGCCAGGATGTCAAAATCTGCCTCAGTGAGTCCGTCCAAAACGGTGAGTTCCCCGTCGTTGAGTAACTGCATTCCCGCTTCGCGGCTGGGAATCATGCGCAGGATGACGCCAGCCAGATAGGGCTTGCCTTCTTCGCGGTAGTAGGGGTTGGGCGCCAATTCGATGTGACTGCCCGCCTGCCACTCCTTGATAACCCAGGGGCCGGTTCCGATGGGGGCTTTGTGATACTCCCAATCGTCGATGTTTGTCAGGTCACCGGCGGAACGCGGAATGATATACCGGAACAGGTTCAGGTACGGGGCATATACTTTTTCCAGGGATATGACAGTCGTATAATCATCGGGGCATTCAATGGATTCGATACTGCGGTATGCTGCGGCATGGTTGCTTGAAAGAATCGCCTGGCGGGTGAATTGCACATCTGCGCAGACGAAGCCAGTTCCGTCGGACCAGCGGATGTCCTGTTTGAGTAAATAGGTCAGGGTGAGTCCGTCATCCGAAACAACCGGCAGGTTTTCAGCTAGCACAGGCGCATAGTTACCATTGGTATTGATTCCCACCAGCCCCTCGACGGTGAACGCGCTGATTGCGTTTTCTGCAGGGTCACTTGCAAGCAGCGGACTCAGCACGTCGGGTTCTTGCAGCAGGCCGATGATTACCACGCCGCCCTTGACCGGCAGGTTGGGGTCGGCTGTCGGCGCGGAGGAGGCCGCAATGGCGGCGGGCTGTGTCGGTTGGGCCGGTTGTTCGGTTGGCGAGTGGGTGGGGGTGGCCGGGCTGCCGCAGGCCGCCAGGGCAAACAACGCCGCCAGTGTCAGGAATACATTCCCGGATACTTTCATGATGCCGTTGTTACGGTTTGATGACCAGCATCAGGAACAGGATACTGGCAATCAGCGTGCCGACGAAAATGATGGCCGGGGCCGGGTTGTTCTGTTCCACCGATTCGCCCCGAATGGCTTCGAGCGATTCGAATCCCATCAGCCGCAGCACGCCCCACACCATCAGGCTGGAAATGACGGCGATGACCGGCCCCCAAAAGGCAATCATGCTCAAAATGCGCGGCAGCGCGCCGAAGAACGCCCGCCATGCTTCGGGCGAGGCCAGGAACGATAACCCTTGTCCAATCACCAGGGCCAAAATCAACAACCAGACAAAAGTGGGAATTTTCTTCATAATAGTCTCCTGATGCAAAAATTATATTCGGAAAATGCGTCCCGAAGGCTTCCGAAAACGGCCAATGGCGCTTATCAAAACCTTCGGGACGTTGTTGGGTGTCTAAAAAATGATGTCCTGTTCCTGAACCTGGAACCCCTTCCACAATGTATCCTGCGCTCCGCCGCCGGAGCGGTAATCCTCCACCAATAGGTGCGTCTCCCCGCCCTGGGCGTAAATGAAGCGGGCCTCTGCGCCGCGCTGGATGTGCAATCCCTTGCCCTCGATGAAGATAACCTGTGAGCGGCCAACATCCACCACCCGCCAGCGGCGGCCTTCATAATCAAAGTCCACCTGACCCATCTGGTCGCCCTGCCCGAAGGCGCGCGCGTGCGGCAGGAAATAGCGCTGGATGTGCTGGTCGTCGATGCCCTGGCGCTTCTCGAACAGGTAGAAACGATTTTGCCAGTTCAGCAGGTAAGCCCTGGCGGCTCCGTCGAGCGCAAACCCGGCGAACAGGTTGCCGGTGAAGGTCCAGGGAACGTTGGGGCCGCGCGCGGCCTGCCACAATTCGGCAATCAGCGCGCGTCCTTGCACGCGGAAATCCCGCTCGCCCTCTGGCAGGCGCACCCGCGCCCCGGCGCCCACCTCCAGCCCGGCCAGGTGAACCGGGTCGGGAAGATCGATGACCGGCTGCAAAATCGAGCCGCAGTAAGCGCATTTGCGCGTCGTGGGGCCGATACTCGCGCCGCACGAGGGGCATTTCAGGTCGCTCGGAATATTCTCCGGGATGCTGAACTTGAATGGGTTTTCGGCGGCTGTCGGCTGGACGGCCGCCGGTTTCGCGGCGGGAGATGCCTTCGCCGCGCCAGCCGGTTGGGACGGTTCTATATCACCCGAAGCGGCCTCTTTGATGGCTTTAATTCCATTGCTCAAGGCAATCAACCCAGCGACTCCCCACACGAAAGGACCAACGGGGAGCGGGAAAAATACCAACAAAAAGATTCCTACAAAGCCGAGCAGGAAGAAACTTCCAACTAAATTTTTCATGGCTGCCCTCACCAATCGCTGTCCCAACTGCCGCTGTCGGAGCCGCTGTCCCAACTGTCCCAACTGCCGCTGTCCGAGCCGCTGTCGGAGCCGCTGCTCCAACTGTCGCTGCCTGAATCGCTTCCCCAACTGTCGCTGCTTGAGTCGCTGGCCCAATTCCAGCCGCTGTCGTCCGAACTTTCCCAATCATCGTCGGAACTCCCTGAATCGCTCGACCAGGAGGACGATGATGACGACTGGCTGCCTGAATCCAGGTTGTAGATGGCGCTGCCGATTGCCCCGGCAAACAGGCAGATGGAGAGAAAAATGTACAAAATGCCGGTAAAAACTTTCCTGACCATAAATTATTATCCTGCTCCAAGCGTGATTTTGATTGGACTGACTTCAAAAGTATACTGTTTCGATGCGCATCTTTCAACCGGCAAATTATCCCTGCTCGAAGTATAATCGCCCCATGACCGACCCCAAAAACCGAGCCGTCGCCCCTGAAGCCAAACCCGATGACCGCATCGACCACGCCCTGCGCCCTCAAAAACTGACCGACTTAATCGGCCAGGACCAGGTCAAGGAAAACCTGGCGATTTTGATTGCGGCGGCCAAACAGCGCGGCGAAGCTCTCGACCACGTCCTGTTCTACGGGCCGCCCGGCCTGGGCAAGACCACCCTGGCGCACGTCCTCGCCAACGAGATGGAAGTCAACATCAAAATCACCTCCGGCCCGGCCATCGAACGCGCGGGTGATTTGGCTGCCATCCTCACCAACCTGCGGGCGGGGGATGTGCTCTTTATCGATGAAATCCACCGGCTTGGGCGGGTAGTGGAGGAAGTGCTGTACCCGGCAATGGAAGATTTCGCCCTCGATATTATCATCGGCAAGGGGCCTTCGGCGCGTTCCATTCGGCTCAAACTGCCGCGCTTTACCGTGATCGGGGCCACCACCCGCCTGGCGTTGGTCACGGCTCCCTTGCGGGCCCGTTTCGGGGCCGTCTACCGGCTCGATTACTACGACCAACCCGCGATGGAGTCCATCGTCCGCCGCGCCGCATCCATGCTGAAAGTGCAAGCCGACCCGGATGGCGTGGCGGAAATTGCCCGCCGCGCGCGCGGTACGCCCCGCATCGCCCTCCGTTTATTGCGCCGCTCCCGCGACTATGCCCAGGTGCGCGGCCAGGGATATATCACCCGTGAAATGGCCGCCCTGGCCCTCGACCTGATGCAGGTCGACCCGCTCGGCCTGGACGACGTAGACCGGCGGGTGCTGAAAGCCATCATCGAGAAATACAACGGCGGCCCGGTCGGTCTCAATACCATTGCCGCCGCCATCAGCGAGGAAGCCGACACCATCATGGACGTGGTCGAGCCATATCTCTTGCAGTTGGGCTTCCTCGACCGCACCCCACAGGGCAGGGTGGCGACGAAATTGGCGTATAGCCATCTAGGGGCGGCTTATCCCGAAGATGGGGCGCAGCCCAGGTTGTTATAGCTTTTTCCTGGAGGTTTGTATGGTTGTCACGCGAATCACTCCGAAAAATACGCTGACCATTCCCGCCGAGTTCCGCAAGTTAATCCCGGCTGGTCAGGAAGTTGCAGTTTCGCTCGACAGGCAGGGCAGGTTGGTCATTACGCCGGTGGAGAAAATCCGCGCTGCACTGGAAGAGAGTTTTGGCATGTGGGCAGACCGGGAGGATATTCCGCTGGACGGAACGCGTTATGTGCGAGACATCCGCCGCGGGTATCGCGTTGATACTATCAGGGATGGCGGGGATGAAACTGATTGACACGGACATTGCCATTGACCATTTTCATGGTCATCACGCAGCACTCGAGTACTTTACCCAAACCTTGATTGCGGGAGAAACCCTGGCTATCTCGGTTGTTAGCCTGACAGAAATCCTGGCCGGGATGCGAACAGGGGAAAGGGAGCGCACGGAAAAATTGTTTGGACTTTTCACGATACTGGAAGTCGATGAAGAAATAGCGCGCAAAGCAGGCGAATATATGGGTTTATATCGCCGCTCTCAGCATATCGAATTAGCCGATGCCCTGATTGCCGCGACTGCGTTTGTCGTTCAGGCTGAATTGATCACGCGAAATGTAAAACATTATCCGATGTCTGATGTGACAGTTGAAGCGCCATACGCGCGAGGGAAATAGCGCCCAATGGAATCGATTGGCCGTTTCCTGATGATTGCTGGCATCCTGCTGTTCCTGGTTGGCGGGGCGGTGTTCCTGGCCGGGAAATTTGGCCTGCCGCTCGGACGCCTGCCCGGCGACATCCGCATCGAGGGCCAGAATGGCTCGTTCTACTTCCCATTGGCGACCTCGATTTTGGTTTCGGTCGTGTTGACGGTGCTGCTGAATATTTTCCTGCGATTGTTTCGGAAGTGAACCCCGCGGAGTATAATTGTTTACAGGTGAAACTTATGGAAACTCCAGCCCTCTTGATTACGCCGGAAGGCAAAACGATTGAACTTGCGCCGGAAACATACCGGCAAATCCAGAAGTTGTTGAACTCTGGCAAGATGCTTGATTCTCGGCCCCAGCGGGTGGCTGAAATTCAAGCCACGTATGGGAAATATGCGGGGAAAACCTCCTTGACGCAGGCTTTATTGAGGGAGCGCAGGGCTGAATTGGAACGCGAAGAATCCAAATTGAAACGCCGCCATGATTGAAAATCCCCCTGCTTTTGTTTTGGATAGTTTCGCCGTTCTGGCTCATTTTCAGGCTGAGCCAGGCGGCGAAAAAGTTCTCGAACTGTTTACAAGGGCAGTTCAGGGCGAAGTGCTTCTGGCGATGAGTTTGGTGAATGTGGGAGAAATTGCATATCTCGCCAGCCGCGAAGGTGGAAAAAAGAAAGCGCAACAATTGTTGGATGATTTGCGGGGTTTCCCAATCAGGTTTTATGATGTGACAGAAGAACGAATCTTTGCAGCGGCCTGGTTAAAGGCTGACATTCCGATTTCTTACGCAGACGCTTTTGCGGCATCGCTTGCTCAAGAATTGAAGGCAACGCTTGTTACTGGGGACCCAGAGTTCAAGCGGCTGAAAAATAATCCAACCTTGTTATGGCTGGAATAATGCGCGAATTCCCACTGCCTACCGATAACCTGACCCTGAACCTCGCCGAAGGCCCTGCAAATGGGCCTTTGCTGTTGCTCCTGCACGGGTTCACCAACCGCTGGCAGGTCTTTAATTCCATCCTGCCCGTATTGACACCCAACTGGCGGGTTGCCGCTTTCGATTTTCGCGGACACGGCCAATCGGGGCGCGCTCTGTGCTATTCGGCGGACGGCTTTTACCGGGATGGCGCCGCCGCGCTGGAATACTTCGCCTCCGAACCGGCTGTTTTGCTCGGTCATTCGATGGGCGGTTCGATTGCCCTGCATCTGGCGCAAAACTTCCCCGAAAAAGTCCGCGCGGTCGTGACCGGGGATACTTCGTTCGACCTGTCCATGCACATCGGGATGATGAACAGCCGCCGCCAGGTCAAACTGTTTGGCCTGCGCCGCAAACTGGCCGGGCGGCCGGTGGAAGAACTGCTGCGGCGCGGGCTGCTGCCCGCCCAGGCCGAGGAGATGTCGCTGCTCGACCCGCATGTGATGGATTATCATGCCGAGGGCCGGGTGGGGGAGTTTTTCGCCGACATCCAGGATGTCGATTTCGACCGCATCCGCTGCCCGCTGCTGCTGACCCAGGCCAGCCCCGAAAAAGGCGGATTGTTGCAAGACGCCGAACTCCCGCCGGCGCTGGCGGCGCATCCCGAATTCGAGTTCATTCGTTTCGAGACGGGGCATGATTTGGAAATCGAGAAGGGGCTGGAGTCCCCGTTTTGGCAGGCGGCGCTGGGGTTTTTGGAAAAAATCCGCCAAAACTGGTAAACTTGTCCATGACAAAAACCGCGAGGTGAACTATGGACTGGCAAAAAGTCGCTTTAGAATCCGAATTTCTCGATCACACCCGCAAAGTTGTCTCGCTGGGCGGGCGTAAGGTGTTGGTGTTGCGTTTCAAAAACGAATTCCTGGCGGTCGATAACGCCTGCCCGCACATGCGTTTTCCGCTCAACCTGGGAACGGTCACGGAAGACTGCGGCATTATCTGCCCCTTTCACCATTCTGCCTTCGACCTGAAAACCGGGAATGTCAAAGAATGGTCGCCCTGGCCGCCCGGCCTGGGTCGGATTTTGGGAGCCATCTCGCGCGAGAAGGCCCTCAAAGTCTATGCCGCCAAAGTGGAAGACGGCTGCGTCTGGGTCAGCCCCGATTTGTAATGCGGAATTCATTCCGCTGGTTGCCCGGAGCGTGCCAGCGAAAGGCGCGCTTTTCTTAAATATGCACCTGAAACCGCCTATGCTGCGCCATCTTTTCCACGCCAACCTGCGCTTCGATCCAAAAATTGTCACCATCACCGTCGTCAGCACCCTGGCGCTGACGACGGCGCATTACCACGCCGCCTGGCGGCCTGCCAGTGGTGTGTTGTTGTTCCTTGTCTTGCCGATGGCATTCATCCTGTTCGTGTTCCGCGAAAATCCCAGGGAGTATGGGTTCCAGGTAGGCGATTGGAAGGCCGGATTGGCTTTGACTGTCGGCGCGTTGGTTTTCATCCTGCCGGTGCTGTGGCTCGTGGTCAAGGCAAATCCTGCCATGCAGGACTATTATCGCCCTTTGCTCAAACCCACCCTTCCGATATATACTTTCCTCGACCTGGTTGGCTGGGAATTCCTGTTTCGCGGCTGGATTTTGTTCGGCTACGCCCGCAAATTCGGCCCGGATGCGCTTTGGCTGCAAGCCGTCCCGTTTGCGATTGCGCATTTCGGCAAGCCGGAAGTGGAGACGCTCTCGACCATTTTTGGCGGATTCGCCTTCGGCTGGGTTGCCTGGCGGACGAAATCTTTCCTCTACCCGCTCCTGATTCATTGGGTCATTTTTACATTTGTGGTGCTGGTTGCCGGAGGCTTTTTTGGATGATGTCGTAACACTGCATGAAGCCGCCAAAGCGGATTTCCCCGCCATCCGCGCGCTGGTCCGCCAAACCGGAATCAACCCGCTGGGGCTGGATTGGCGCCGCTTTATCGTGGCCAAGTCGCCCGCTGGAGAGTTTATTGGCTGTGGACAGTTGAAACCGCATTCAGATGGCTCGCTCGAACTGGCCTCGCTGGCGGTCGTCCCGGCCTGGCGCGGCAGGGGCGTGGCGCGTCTCATCATCCAGGCCTTGATGGCGAAAGCCCCGCGTCCGCTCTACCTGACCTGCCGCGGCGCGCTCGGCCCATTTTATGAGAAGTTCGGCTTTCGGGTTCTCCATCCTGATGAAATGCCTTCCTATTTTCGCCGTTTGAGCCGTTTGGCGGGAATTATGGGAAAATTGGTGAACGAAACCATGTTGGTTATGAAGGTAGATTGAACCATGCGAAAAGTCTTTGAAATTGCCCTGGGCGTCATATTCGGCGCGGTGGTCGGCCTGCTGATTGGCGGGCTGCTGTACCTGACCACGCGCGCGCCCTCCGGCCAAAAGGTGGAACTGATGCCTTCCTCCACGCCGGAGCCGATTTCTGTCTATATTACCGGGGCGGTCGAGCGACCAGGCGTCTATGAGGTCCCGCGCGACAGCCGGCTGGTGGAAGTCATCGCGGCGGCGGGCGGCTTGATGGAAGACGCCGAGTTGGACAAGTTGAACCTGGCCGAAAGGGTGAAAGACGGCCAGCAGATTAACATTCCCGGCAACGTGGAAATCCCCACCCCGCAACTGGTCATCGGTGGGGGCGGACTGCTTACTACTCCCACGCCGCCAGTCGGCGGCCTGATTAACATCAATACCGCCGATGCCGCCCTGCTCGAAACCATTCCCGGCATTGGGCCGACCATTGCCAGCCGAATCATCGCTTACCGCGAAGAGAATGGGCCTTTTGAGCGGGTCGATGATTTGCAAAAAGTGGCCGGGATTGGCCCGGCGACGATGGAAAAAATCAGGCCGTATGTCACTGTTGAGTAACTTCTGACCGCCTGGGACATCTAAAAAACATGTTCTTCGACCACTTCGATTTGCTCGCCCCGCTCTATGACCGCGCGATTCCCTTTTCTCGGCTGGATTTAATGCTGCGGGTGGTGAACCTGCCCATCGACGGGTTGCTGCTCGACGCGGGCGGCGGCACCGGGCGGGTGGCAACTGCCCTGAAACCGTACACCCGCGATGTGGTGGCAGCGGATGTCTCCGCCGGGATGCTCTCGCAGACGCGTCAAAAACAGCTGACGGGTATCATGACTCCCTCCGAGAAAATGCCCTTTTCTGATGGGACGTTCCCCCGTATCATCATGGTCGATGCGCTGCACCACGTCATCAACCAGCGCGAGACGATAGCCGAACTGTGGCGCGTCCTCCAGCCGGGCGGGCGGCTGGTCATCGAGGAACCGGACATCCGCGCGCTGCCGGTGAAGTTCGTGGCGGTGGTGGAAAAACTGGCCCTGATGCGCAGCCACTTCCTCAGCCCGCCGGAAATTGTGTCCTACTTCCCATCCGAAGCGCGGGTAAGGGTGGAATTGGAGAGTTATAACGCCTGGGTGGTGGTTGAGAAGTAGAAAACGTCCCGAAGGTTCTGCACCCTTCGGGACGTTTTTTTAGAGCAGCACGAATAGCGTCATGATGGTCAATTGCGCCAGCGGGTAATAACTGGCGTGGTCGAATAGCCGCCCGGCCTGGCGGCTTTCGCCGCGCCGGTAGAGTTGGATGCCGGGCAGGATGAGCAGGTATAGCCCGGCCAGCCCAGTGGCAAACAGGTAAGGCCAGCCGAGCGGCTTGGGCGAGATGAGCGGCAGGAACAGGCTGACCAGGGTGGTGAGTGTCAGGGTGACGACGACCAGCAGCCCGGCCTGCTTTGGCCCGAAGGTCAGCGGGATGGTTTTTGCGCCGACTCGCCGGTCTTCCTCGACATCGTTCCAATCGGCGGGGATGTTCTGCCCGCCAATTTCCCACAGCATGAGCCAGAGCAGCATGAGCAGCAGCAGCGGCAGGGATGGACCAGGTTCAACCACGAAGACAGCCGCCACCGGCCCGCAGGATTTGACCAGCCCGCTGACCAGGGTGCGCCAGTAGGTCACTTTGAGCAGGCGGCAGTAGAATACTTCGAGCACGGCGGCGGCGAGGACGATGAAGACGATGACCGGGTTGAGAATGTACGCGCCGATGAGCGCAATGGCATACCAGAAGCCGAACCAGCCCCATCCCTGGCGCGCGGTCAGGATGTTTTGGGCGAGCGGGTAGCGCATGGCCGAGGCTTCGACCGAGTAACCCTGGTTGAGGCCTTCCCCGGCGAATTTTTCGCGGTCAGTTTTAATGCCTGCCAGGTCGTTGAGGGTGTAGATGGCGGTATAGCCCGCAAAGGCGGTCAGAAGCGAGAGCAGCAGGACCGGCCATTCGGGGAACGCGCCCAGCCAAAGCAGGGCGGCAAAGCCGGGCATGGCGACATCCAAAATACCGTGGGTGGCGCGGGAGAGGGCGAGGAAGCGATTGAGCATGATTCAGTATCCAGTATCCAGTGTTTTGATATTCGATACTCGATAATCGAATATCGAGTACGATGCTTCATGATTCAGGCTGTAGGTAATTTTAGAAAATAGGCCATGTAGTTCATGTCTTCTTTATCATACGCCGCTTTGAATTTGCCGGTGAGTGGATTGTACATCAGGCTGGCGCTGCGGACGTGTTGCATGCCGCTGGCGTTGGCCCAGGCTTTCAACTCCGATGGGCGAATCAGTTTGCGGTAGTCATGCGTGCCGCGCGGCAGCAGGCGCAAAATGTTTTCGCCAATCAGGATGACCGCCGCGAGCGATTTCAGCGTGCGATTGATGGTCGAGAAGAAGACCCGTCCGCCGGGTTTGACCAGCCTGGCGCAGGCGGCGATGACCTTTCCCGGCTGCGGGACGTGTTCGAGCATTTCCATGCAGGTCACTGCGTCGAAGGATTCGGGCTGCTCCTCCGCAATTTGTTCGGCTGTGGCGGCGCGATAGTCGATAGTCAGCGCCCCGGCCTGGGCGTGCTGGCGGGCGGCTTCGAGCGAGGCCAGCGACAGGTCGATGCCGGTCACCTGCGCCCCGGCTTTTGCCAGGGCTTCGGAGAGAATCCCGCCGCCGCAGCCGACATCGATGATGCGCGGAGTAGGCGTGTCGATGTTGTCCATGATGAATTTGGCGCGCAGCGGGTTGATGGTGTGCAGGGTTCCCATCTCGCCTTGGGGGTTCCACCAGGTTTGGGAGACGTTGTCGAATTTGGCGATTTCGTCGTGGTCGGCGTTGGAGAATTGGGTCATGGGTTAGGCTGCTTTCGTTATTCGTTATTCGATATTCGATATTCGATATTCGATTTTCGATTTTCGAGCATCGAATTATCGAGTATCGCGTATCTCGCAAGGCGCTCTGCCGCCATCTTGATTTCATCCTGGCGGATGTCGTTCAGGAAAACGCAGTGGCCGATTCCATCCGGCATGGGGACGCGCTGGTGGCCGTTGCGGTGTTCGATGCGTTCGAGCAGGCAGGCCCACATCAGGCGCGGGTCGAGCAGGTTGAGGTCAAGGTGGATGCCGAGGCGCTGCGCCAGGCCGAAGATACGTTCGGCTTCTTGCTGGGTGAGCAGTCCGCGCCCCAGGGCAATCATACTCGAAGCCAGGATGTCGAGCAGGACGGCTTCGCCGTGCAGCAGATGGGCTTCGTGGCGGGTTTCCAGCCCGTAACTGAAGGTGTGACCGAAATCGACCCGGCGCGAGAGGTTTTCCTCGTACAGGTTCGGTTCCAGTTCTTCCAACATGCCGCCGATGGCGCAGTCGAGAATTTGGCCGCCGGGGTCGTTTTGGAAGTTGGCGGCGACGCTGGCCGGGCCGAAGGTTTCGAGCAGGTCGAACAATCCGGCGTCTTTGATGACGGCCAGTTTGATGATTTCGCAGACGCCGTTCAGGATGTGGCGGCGCGGCAGGCTGCGCAGGAAGGCGCGGTCGAGGAAGACGCGCAGGGGCGGCTCGAAAGAGCCGATGCGGTTTTTGTGTCCGTTGAAGTTGATGCCGGTCTTGATGCCCACCGATGCGTCGATGTAACCCATCAGCGTGGTCGGGACTTTGATGTGCGGCAGGCTGCGGCGGTAGGTGCTGGCAATGAAGCCGACCACGTCGGTCAGTACGCC
The DNA here is from genome assembly GCA_034432975.1 of Anaerolineales bacterium. Classification (GTDB taxonomy): domain Bacteria; phylum Chloroflexota; class Anaerolineae; order Anaerolineales; family Villigracilaceae; genus UBA5195. Next base: position 19,956 of record DAOUAZ010000248.1, read on the forward strand.
GCCGCCGATGGCGAGGATGGGTTCGTCGCGGCGGTGGATGGGGAAGGAATCGAGTTCGTACAGCAGGCCGAGGCAGGCATCGACGGTTTTGTTCTCCTCCCCGGCGGGGAAGGTGACGATTTTCGCCTCGATTTGATGATGCGCGAAGTAGGCGCGGATTTTATCGCCGTATAAGCGGGCGACGTTGCCATCGACGACCACGAAGCGGCGGCGGCCGCCTCCCGTTAAAAGGGCCGGGTTGACCGGCTCGAACAAGCCCGGCGCGTTGACGATTTCATATTCGATGGGGCGATTCGCGCGGACGCGCCAGTGGGTGCTGCCAGTCGTCATGCCGCGTCCAGCCAGCCGGGTTTGGCGGCCAGGATGCGGCGGGCGGCGGCCTGGGCCAGTTCGAGGTTGTGATTTTTGTAGTTTCCGCATTGTTCGATGCTGGTATAGGGGACTTGGCTGGCGGCCTGCATATCATTGAATATGTTTTCCAACGTTTCGCAGATTTTTTCAGCCCGGCCCTCGTTTTGCAGGACGATGTAAAAGCCGGTCTGGCAGCCCATGATGCCAATCGAGAGGAAGTTTTCGGGCAGGTAGCGTTGCAAGCCTTCGAGCAGGAAGTGTTCGAGCGAGTGCAGTTCGGTGGTGGAGAGATATTCGCCGGCGTTGGGTTTGTTGACGCGCAAATCGACGCAATAGACGATATCGCCATTGCTGCCGGGGTTGGCGGAGCGCAGTTTGACGCGCGGGGCCTTGAGCAGGCGGTGGTCGAGTTCGCCAACCGTGGCGGGGTCCCAGCCGAGGGTTTGGTAGTTAATCATGGTGACTCCTGAGTTTGTAGCGCCGCCTTCAGGCGGCTTTTGTTTGCAGGTTGTATTCGCAGGCTGAAGCCTGGGCTACGGGTGTTACACAAATTGCGACAAATGCCGGTAACTATCATTAAGGGCCTTTTGCCACGATTCGACGTGGTGGTAGAGTTCGACCGAGCCATAGCCGTCGAAGCCGTTGTCGGTGAGAGCTTTGAAGCTGGCGGCAAAATCAAAGGTGCCTTCGCCGGGGATTTCGTGGAAGTGGACGATGCCGGTCAGGGTGTTGGCGATGCGCTTGTCGACCAGTTGCGGGCCTTTGACTCCGCGCAGGTAGCCGAGGATGGGTTGGGCGCGTTCGAGCACGTCGTAGCTCAGGCCGGGGACGGAGATGAGGTAGGTGAAAAATTCATCGTCGAACGAAGATGCGCCAGCGTAGAGGCTTGGGTAGTGGACAATTTCGGGGGATTTCTGGATTCCGGCCCCGGCGAGGAGCGAATCCAGCCGTTTGCGTTGGACAAGGCCGGGGGGCTCGTCGCAGAAATAGCGTGGAAAATGCCGGTCGAGCAGGACATAATCCGCTGTTTCGGGGAAATAAACCAGGCAGGAGGCAAAATCGAGGTCAAAAGACAGGTTGGGCGCGTCTTTGACGATTTTCAGGTTGTAACCCTGCTGGGCGTCGGAGACGTGCAGGTAGCGGATGTGGGGCGCGGCCTGGGCCAGGGCTGCGACGTAGTTGGCTTCGGAGCAGTAGGAGTGCAGCAGGTCGATGTGCAGCTTGAAGCGCGGCGAGTCGATTTCGTGCATGAGCGACAGGCCCTGCTCCATCGTTTCGATGAACATGCCAGGTTCGGGTTCGATGAGCAGGGTGATGTCTTCGTCGGGGCGGATTTCGGCGAGGCACTGGCGGATGCTGTCGATGAGCAGTTCGCGCGGGTCGACGGCGGGGTTGCTGACGTGCTCCTCGCGGAGAAAGCCGCTGCCGAAGGTGACGAGGTTCACGCCCAGTTTGCGGGCGGCGTGGATGCCGCGTTTGACCAGTTCGATGCGCCGTTTGCGCCCGGCCAGGTCGGGGGACATGAGCGAGGGTTCGTGCGGACGCTGGGGGGTGAAGAAGTGCGAGGCGGTGGCGACGCAGGCGGCTTTGACCCGGCCTGAATCGAGGCGTTTTTTGACGTTTGCGAGGTCGTCATCGCTCAGGTCGAAGGGGTTGAACTGCTCGCGGTGGAAGGAAATTTCGATGCCGGGGTAGCCGGCCTGTTCGACTTCGTCGATGGCGGTGATGAAGTTCAGGTTGGTCAGGCCGAAGGTGCTGTAACTGAGTTTAATCATGGCTGTCTGCTCCGTGTCTGGACTATAAAATATTACACAAACAGACAGCCATTCTATTGAGTTCTGGGGGCAGGGTCAAGGGTTGAGGGTAAACCTTTCAGCGCAAAGTATGAAAATACCGTCCCGAAGGTTTTCGGGCGGAAATTTTGTCCTTTGCAGAATCCTTCGGGACGTTTTTGATAACATCACCGAAATGGACGGACATCCGCCGGTTGGCAGCGGTGACTTTGCGCGCCGTGTCCGCTTGCCCTGCGTTCTTTGCGGGCTATGGTTAGGGCGCGGTGGATGAAGTGGAAACCGGAAGACGGGCGGGATGAGAGAAAAATAATCCGATTGTCTGGTGAATTTCGTCATGGGAAAAAGCCCCCGGCAGTTATAATCGTTAGAAAAACATTCCCAGGAGGAGACGCCCAATGGCTTACCTAAGCGTAAAAGTCCCCGCAGGCGGGGCCAAAATCAGCATCAGGGAAGGGGTTTTGCAGGTTCCCGATAACCCCATCGTCCCGTTTGTCGAGGGAGACGGCACGGGGCGCGATATCTGGCGCGCGGCGGCGCGCGTGTTCGATGCGGCGGTCGAGAAGGCCTATGGCGGCCAGCGCAAAATTCACTGGATGGAAGTGTATGCGGGGGAGAAATCCTTCAAACAGTTCGAGACCTGGCTACCCGACGAGACAACCGAGGCCTTCCGAGAATTCCTGGTCGGTATCAAAGGCCCGCTGACCACGCCCATCGGCGGCGGGATTCGCTCGCTCAACGTGGCCCTGCGCAAACTGCTCGACCTGTACGTCTGCCTGCGCCCGGTGCGCTATTTCCCCGGCGTGCCGTCGCCGGTCAGACATCCGGAATATGTCGATATGGTCATTTTCCGCGAGAACACCGAAGATATTTACGCCGGGATTGAGTTTGCTTATGGAACGGATGAGAACAAGCGGTTCAAGGAATTGTTCAAGGAGGCCTTCCCGAAGGAATATGCCAAGATGCGCTTCCCCGAGACGAGCGGCATCGGTTTCAAGCCGATTTCGGTCGAGGGCAGCGAGCGGCTGGCGCGCGCTGCGATTCAATGGGCGCTCGAAAACAAACGCAAGAGCGTCAACTTCGTCCACAAGGGTAACATCATGAAGTTCACCGAAGGCGCGTTCAAAGATTGGGGCTATGCGGTCGGCAAGCGCGAGTTCCGCAGCCAGGTTGTGACCGAGCGCGAAAGTTGGATTTTGGGCAACAAGGAAAAAAATCCTGCCCTGAGCGTGGAGGAAAACGCCCGTATGATTGACCCCGGTTTTGAGATGATGTCGCCAGCCCAGCAGGCCGAAATCAAGGCCGAGGCGCAGGCCGCGCTCGACCTGTGGGAGACGCATGGCGACGGGAAATGGAAATCCAAACTCTTGTTGAAGGATTCTATCGCCGATGTCACGCTCCAGTTCGTCCTGATTCGCCCGAAGGATTACGATGTCATCGCCACGATGAACCTGAACGGCGACTATCTCTCGGATGCGCTGGCGGCCCAGGTCGGCGGGATTGGGATTGCCCCCGGCGCGAACATCAACTACGCCACCGGTCACGCCATTTTCGAGGCCACGCACGGCACGGCTCCCAAATACGCCGACCTCGACAAGGTCAATCCCGGCTCGGTTATCCTCTCCGGCGAGATGATGCTGCGCTATATGGGTTGGGCTGAAGCCGCAGACTTAATTGTCAAGGGCATGGAAGGCGCGATTGCCGCCAAAACCGTGACCTACGACTTCGCCCGCTTGATGGATGGCGCGACCGAAGTGAAATGTTCCGAGTTTGGGGATGCGGTGATAAAGAATATGTAGTGGTTGAAACACGGTGAGCGTAAAAAGTGGGCTGGCGTATGCCAG
>DAOUAZ010000249.1:0-5768 GCA_034432975.1 Anaerolineales bacterium
TAGTCAGTTGGTTTCAACCGCGCCGACATATCGCGCAGTTGGGCAAACGTAATGGGTTTAATCAGGACGAAATCGGCGTCATCGCGCAGCGACTCACCCATGATGGCATCAGCGGTCGCAATGACTACGATGGTTTTTTCCAACCGCGGCTCGGAACGGATGTATTCCAGAATGTCTTTTCCAGAAACTTCGGGAAGGTGCAAATCCAGGATGACCAGGTGGGGGGTTACGGTATGCAATCGTTCGAGCGCCACGCGCCCGTTTAGCACGAACTCCGTCTCGAAACCGGCGGCGTGAACGGCTTCCGAAAAAATGTTGGAAAGGTCTGGGTCGTCTTCCACAATCAGGCCGAAAGGTTTTTCTGGGGTCATTTTTCTCCTTCTTTCTCTTCTTTGCGCGGCGGTTCAAAAGGCAGGACAATTGTAAACGTACTTCCCTGCCCGACAATGCTTTTTAAGAAAATCTGTCCACCCATCAGTTCCACCAGCCGTTTGACAATTGCCAAACCCAGGCCAATCCCGCCGTGCGAGCGCGTGACCGTTCCTTCCAACTGGCGGAACGGGTCGAAGATGTGTTTCTGGTCATCCGGCGCAATGCCCTGGCCTGTGTCGGTCACATCGAAGCCCCAATGCTGCTCGTTGACTTTGTAGATGTAAACATCGACGACGCCTTTATCGGTAAATTTTACAGCATTATTGACCAGGTTGACCAAAACCTGCTGTAAGCGGTGCGTATCGCCAACCAATTGGCGCGGCATATTGGCGTCGAGACGGGAGGTCAACTCCAGACCCTTGTCGTGCGCAATTTTATCCATCACGCTATGCAGGTTGTCGGTCAAGTCGCTTGCATGGAACGGTTTATAGTCGAACTTCAGTTTCCCGGCCTCGATGCGGGCCTGGTCGAGCAGGTCGCTGACGATGTTCAACAGGCGGCTGGAATTGTTCAGGATGCGCTCGGCGGTGTTGGCCTGCTTTTCATTGACCGCGCCGTAGAATCCATCGCGCAGCATCTCCGAATACCCCAGGATGGCGTTCAAAGGGGTGCGCAATTCATGAGAGACCATCGCCACGAAGTCGTTTTTCATTTGCTCTATCTCGGCTTCGCGGGTGAAGTCGCGCATCACTGCTACATTGCCGATGGCGCGGCCTTTCTGGTCGCGCACCGGGGCAGAAATAACGGAAAGCGTCCGCACCCCCCATTTGACGCGGATGGGCGCCAGGGTGGCCTGGTTGTATCCGACCGACCTTAATATCATTTCCTGGTCTTCTGGCTCGACTTTTGGTGACCGGACCACTTCTGCCAGGTTCTTATTCAGTATTTTATCGAGGGGCAGTTCCAGCAGGCGTATCAGGGCCGGGTTGGTCAGTATCACCATGCCCCGGATATCCATGACTATCACGCCGTCGGCGATGCCCTGCAAGATGGCCTGGCGCTGGCTGGCCTGCTCCGATTCGCGCGTCAGGGCTTCAGAGAGTTCCCGCGTGCGGTCGGCCACGCGCTGGTCGAGTTCTTTATTGATAAGGCGCGCTTCCCGCAGGGCCTGTTCCATGTTGCGGGCCGAGAGCCATGAGGCCAACGCAACCAGGAAAAAGCCTATCATGGCGAACGTATTGTACAAAGCACCAGCCTGTATAGCCAAATACCAGATTTCAAGAGCCGATAATCCGGCAAAAATAAAACTCGATGCCGGGAACAGCAGGATACTGGCCATGATGATGGGAATGGTGAACACGAACAGGCTGCGGCCCCCGGCCAATTGTTCGGGGGTATCACCAAACATGAACAAAACCATCAAGAACAACAGAAACACTCCTGATGTTACCCAACCAGGGATAGCGGGATTGCGATTACTCCAATAAAATGCCGAACACCCTAATAGCAACGCGAATGCGCCTATCCAAACAGCGCCGTCAATTTCCGAGCTATCCCCCGCTATGAGAAAAACCACTAACACCAAGAGCATTAGAACAGTTGAAACAGCGATTCCTAACAATAAAATACTTAATAACTTGCGGCGGCGCTTATCGTCAGGGTCTGCAGCAGAAACGTCAATCAGTGATGAAACCAATTTTTGGGCATTCTCTCGCATACGGCTATTCCTTTGCAAGGGCCAGGGTAGAAGCGATGCTGGATTGGACAATTAAATCTGGAGTAAACAGCACTTTGCCTATCCACATAGACGGGTATGGACCGTCCGCATGGCGTTCCAGCCAGGCAACTGCCAGTTGAATTTGCTGTTCTGGAACTTTACCACCGAATCGTTTCCATAGAATTAAAGATTGAATGCAATAAGCCGTCTCCTCTGCCGTGGAAAACCCAAATGAACCCCAAGAGCCGTCCCGGTTTTGGGTGCGAAGCATCCAGTCGATGGCATCCTGGCATAGATACCTGTCATATTTCATAGCGGCAATCACCATGTGTGACGTAATGTAGTATGGCGAGATATGCCATTTATCAACCAGGCAGCCGTCTTTGTGGCGCGAATTTCGCAAGAACTGCACAATTTTTTGAACGCTTGGATGGTCAACATCAAACCCATATTGCCCCAACGCGCCAAGCATATGAACGTTGGAGCCCACCGATGGATTGGCTTCCAGTGGATAGCAGCGAAAATAATCGCGGTCTTCATAGGATAAAAGGGTTTCGACATCAAGGAAAATGCCCAGGCGGGCCAACGACTCGGCAAGCACGCTGGTATCATCCCCGTCGTATAGAACTGAATTGTCTGCAAAACTAACACCAAAACCGGGCCGCCAAACCTGCTTCAAAAAATCAATGTGAGGGGCGCACTCGGAACCAATTTTTGCATCTTTAACCAAAGATGGGGCTAATGTAATATTCCACAAAATCCACACCCGCTCAAAGATGTTGAACGGAGCCACAAAAGGAACGCCTCCCCCTCGGCCCTCCATGACCCAGCGCAGGTAGTTCATCGCCTGCTCATCCCCGGTTCTGACCTGCGAAGCAAAAAAAGCCGTCGCCGAGGGGCTGTTTGCCACCGAGCCGTTCGCTTCCTGTAAATTCTCCAGGTCGAGCAAATCCTGCCGGTCGGGTCCCACCATTTCTATCGAAAAAGCGGGCGTCACGTGGCGGGAAATTTTCAGCCCTTTCAGTTTTTCCAGTTTGCGTTCGCGCAGCGCTTTCATCCGTCCCAGGATACGGTCACCCTGTTTCTTGATAATGCCCAATTCTTCTGCTTCGTGAATCAGGGTAGGAACAATCAACTCGAAGCCGACCGTCGCGCCGTTGGGGTCGGCGGCCAATCCGCGCGTTGCGCCCGCGGTGATTTTTTCGAGCGCAACCAGGCCTTTCTCGATCTGCCATTTATCCGAAGCGCGCCGCCCGCGACGGGTGAGGGCCAGCATGGCCGCCAGGGTCGAAATGACCCGGTCATGGTAGTACATCACGCGAGACGCGCCCCAACTGCCATCGGGCTGCTGGTTTTCGCAAATCCATTGCAAGGCATCCAGGCCCATTTGTTCGTCGATGTCTTGCAGGCGGGCAATCCAGGAGGTGTCGTAGGCCGTATTGTTCATGTGGCCCGCGCCCATTTGTTGGATGATTTCGGTGATGGTGAGCATATTGTCTCCTAAATGAGTGGATACCAGACCTGGCCGATCAGTTTCCCAATGCCGAGGGTCTGAGTGCGGTGGCCGCTATAGAATTTTTTCATGTACGCCAGGCTTTCGGGCGACATTTCGGTGTAATCCGGATGGTCGATGCCGCGCGCGAACAGGTGGTCGTACAGGATGCACCGTAATTGGGTTTCAGATAAGTAAAGCACCGGCGCGACCATAAAGTACAGGTCTTCCTCGCCCGAACTCAATAGTGGGTAGTCGAAGACCCAAAATTTATCGGAACTAATAAATAAATTGGCCTGTTCGACATATTCCCCGTAGTACATTTCGACGATTTCACGCCGGGAGGGAGACTTCCCATGCCGGGCGTGATACTGCACCGCAAAGTCGGCCACCGCCTCGGCGGCATCGGTGGCAAACGCGCCCCATAACAGGCGATATTTTTGATGACCTTGCGTGCGCCGGGTAGCCTGGTCGAACAAATCCGAAAGATAACTGTACGATGTACCCTGTAAAAACCTGCGATGTTCCCCATAGAAACGCACGCGCACTTCGTTTTCATCATAAAATGCCTGGAACTCGGGATGGGTTGCCAGCCGCGCCAACCCATCTGCGCCGATTTTTTGCATGTATTCGTCGCCCCGCCGGAACAACTCGGCCCCGAACACCGGCGTCAGGATGGTGTCGATGCCGTGTTCGAACAGCAGTTTGTAAACGCGGAGATGCGCCCGCCCGGAGATTTCCATATAGGCGGCAATCGGGTCATCGAACTCCTGGTCGCCGTATTCCATGGCAAACCAGCGCCGGGTGTTATTAATGGGGATGACACAAACCTGCGGCCCCGAGGCGCGCACAATCTGGGCAACTTCATGGGTCGGCAAGGCAAGGAAGGTATCGAGGTCAGTCGGCATATTTTTTCACCAGTTTGATAAACGCGTTGAGGAGCGGATTATGTCCGTGTACCCGGACAAAATGATTCAGTTCCAGGTCGAAGCCAAGTTGTTTCTTGACCTGGTACGCGCCGCTGCCCCACCGCAGGGCTTTCACGCGATGTTCCAGGGCGATTTGCAGGCTGGCATACAGGAGTTGGAAATAGACGAAAGGGACATCTTTCGCCAGGCCAAGCGCAGCGGTCAATTGGATCTGTTCCTCCTCGAACAAGAGGCCGCAGCCCACCAGCCGGTCTGCGATTTTTGCTTCGAGGAAAACCCCATCGGCCAGCGCCAGGTGTTCGAGCATGGCGCGCGCCCAGGGATTGGGAGGCGAGCCATGCCGCGCTTCCACCTGACGGATTAATTCTAACGCATCGTGTAGTTTTTCGACAGTTAACATTTGGGTAATTTCGATACCCAATTGCCGCGCCTCGCGCAGGGCGCGCTTGTAGTGCTGGCGGTCTTTTTTGTTGCCGGAGGCCAGGTACTCCTCGAAACTCTCCCAGCGGTTATAGAGAATCGTGCCAGGGTCCGAAACATCGAAGGGCAGGAAATTACCCGGCCAGCCGGGAAAACCGGATTCGGCCTGGGTCAGGTAATCGAACAGCAGGAAAGACCCGCCCTGCTGGCGGAGTTGTTCGCGCGCCAGGTTCGCCAGCATAGCGAGAGCGGGCGCGCGCAAGGGCGGCTCCGGCAGCACCAGCCCGGAGGAATTGGAAAGCGGCGAGCGGCAAACCAGGAGCGGCCAGCGCCGCAACAAGGCCTGGACGAAATCGCGGATTTTCCCTGGCGGCAGCGGCAGCGGTTCGTTCTTCACCTGCCAGAGCGTGGCGCGGGCGACCGGCTCCTGACCCAGGCGCAGGACAATATAGGCCGGCAGGCAATCCGCCATGACTTGCTCGCCATAGCGATACCAGCGATAACTCTGGAATGGCCTGCCCGCCCCCAAACCATCCCATTCCTGCGGGGTGAAGTCTGCCAGTTGGTGAGAAATTTGAGCCAAAAATGCAGGATACTCTTCCACCTTTAGATTTTACAACGTTGCGCATGTCGTATATACATCAGAAATTTGCAGAAATGTAAGGATAAGTGCGCAAAACAGAACGCTCGGTGTCGCTGGCAGGCTATAATACCTGTACTACAGGAGCAACCATGAACGAGATTACAACCCTTTGGCGCGCCTCGAAATCTTACCGAACCTGGCTGGTGATTGCAGGCATTTACTTCCTCTTGCGGCTGGCAGCGCAGGTCTATTTCA
>DAOUAZ010000250.1:0-13420 GCA_034432975.1 Anaerolineales bacterium
GGCGACCGTGTGGTCAATGACGTGGCCCCAAAAGACCGTGACATTGCCATGGTGTTCCAGTCTTACGCGCTCTACCCGCACCTGTCGGTCTACGACAATATGGCGTTCAGCCTGAAGTTGCGCGGCACGCCGAAGGCCGAAATCAAACAGCGCGTGGGCGAAGCGGCGGAAATCCTGGGCATCAACGAACTGCTCGACCGCAAACCGCGTCAACTGTCCGGCGGCCAGCGCCAGCGCGTTGCCGTAGGACGCGCCATCGTCCGCCACCCGAAGGTCTTCCTGTTCGACGAACCGCTCTCGAACCTGGACGCCAAACTGCGCGTCGAAACCCGCGCCAACATTAGCAAACTGCACCAGCGCCTCCAGACCACCTTTATTTACGTGACCCACGACCAGGTCGAAGCGATGACCATGGCGACCCGCATCGCTGTCATCAACAAAGGCAAACTGCAACAGTTGGATACGCCGCAGGAACTCTACGACCGCCCGGCAAACATGTTCGTGGCTGGCTTCATCGGCTCCCCGGCGATGAACTTCTTCCCGGCCAAAATCAAACGCGATGGCGGCAAGTTATTTGTCGATGCCGGTGATTTTGCCCTGACTATTCCCGAAGGCCGCGCCAAACCTTACCAGGACATGGATGGCAAGAAGGTCGTCTTCGGCATCCGCCCTGAAGATATTCACAACCCCAGGTTTTTGCCGCCCAACATCCACGCCGAGACCTTTGGCTGCAAAGTGGACGTTATCGAGTTGATGGGCAACGAAATCTTCCTGTACATGGTCAGCGGCCCCAACAACTTTGTCGCCCGCGTCGACCCACGCACTACCTTCCGGGTGGCTGAAGATGTCGAAATTGCCTTCAACATGGACAACTTCCACATCTTCGACCCCGACACCGAGATGGCGGTTCGCTAACTACTCATGAAACACAGACCGCCAGGCGCCCTCCCTCGTATCTCGGGACAAGGCCCCTGGCGGTTTATCTTGCCTATTGGAGAATTACCATGGAAACCAAATACAAACTTGTTCTCGTCCGTCACGGACAAAGCACCTGGAACCTGGAAAACCGCTTCACCGGCTGGACCGATGTCGGCCTGACCGAGCAGGGCATGGCCGAAGCGAAGGCCGGCGGCCAATTGCTCAAGGAAGGCGGTTACGAATTCGATATCGCCTATACTTCCGTGCTGAAACGCGCCATCAAAACCCTCAACATCATCCAGGAAGAGATGGGCCTGGAATGGATTCCCGTTGCGCGCGCCTGGCAGTTGAACGAGCGCCATTATGGCTCGCTGCAAGGCCTGAACAAGGCTGAGATGGCCGAAAAATTCGGCGAGGCGCAGGTCAAACTCTGGCGGCGCAGTTACGATGTCCCGCCTCCCGCGCTGGCGTTGGATGATGAACGCCACCCGCGCTTCGACCGCCGCTATGCCGGTCTCAAGCCCGAAGAACTGCCCGCCACCGAATCGCTCAAAACCACGTTGGAGCGCGTGCTGCCGTTCTGGCACAGCACCCTGGCCCCAATGATACAATCCGGCCAGCGCGTACTGGTCGCGGCGCATGGCAACTCGCTGCGCGCGATGGTCAAATACCTCGACAATATCTCTGAAGCCGAAATCACCGAACTCAACATCCCAACCGGCATCCCGCTGGTCTACGAACTGGACGCCGACCTGAAGCCGGTCGAGAGTTATTACCTGGGCGATGCCGAAGCGGTTGCCAAAGCCGCCGCCGCGGTCGCCAACCAGGGCAAAGCGAAGTAGTTTCAGTATCCAGAATACAGTATCCAGTTTTCAGTATTCAGTTGGCGCAAAGTCCTCGGGAGTCAGGCTCCCGGGGATTTTATTTTTGGATGGTGTGCTATAATTTTTTGGAAGGGATGTCCGCGATGTTTCCCAATATCGAATGGGATGAAACCAAGGCAGAGATTAATCTCCGCAAGCACGGCGTCAGTTTCCAGGAAGCGGTGAGCGTGCTTGCCGACGAAAACTCTTTGACGTTTGGCGATGAAGTTCATTCCGTTTCAGAAGAACGATTTATCGATATTGGCCGTTCTGCGCAAGGAAATGTGCTGATTGTTGTATATACGGAAAGAGGAAGTGTTATTCGCATGATCAGTTGTCGTAAAGCGACACGCGCCGAGAGAAAAGTTAGAAAAATTTATGAAGCCCAAACCACCTGAGAATCCAGAATTCGAGATGCTGCCGGAATATAACTTTGCCGGGAAAAAAGCAGCGCGCGGCAAACATGCCAAGGCCATGCGCGAGGGTTATACCGTAACCGTTCATCAAAAAGACGGCACAGCCCTGGCGCAGAATTTTACGCTCCAGGAAAACGCGGTTGTCCTGGATGCCGATGTGCGCCGTTATTTCCCCGATTCGGAGAGCGTCAATCGCGCCTTGCGTTCGTTGATTGCGCTGATCCCTGAAAAAAGGCAAAGCGTGGGAGAAAAGCAGGGAAAATACAAAAGCCAGGGGAACTAAATTTAGCGTAACCAGTTCGCCAACCCGGCCCGCTGTTCAAGAAACGGGAAGAGAAGGTGGTCGAAGAAGACGCGGGAGGTTGGGGAAGTAATCAGCCGGCAATAAACAGTTATCAGCGAACAATGAAAGCCCACGGAAGATTTGAAATATTCCGCGGGCTTTGCCTTTCTGGCTATGCTAAATTCTCACAAATGCAGGTCGGTTTCTCTTTCTATTTTTAAGTTCGATGACTGCCGAACTGCTAAAATGGGCAAACCTACCCCTAAAGATTCCTGAATGGCTTGGCGAGTTAGATTTAAAGATTCAGGACGATTAAACTTCTCTTGTAAGATGTTGCTCGCGAAAGCGATTATCAAGGTGCCATTGCGCATTTCGAGTGGCTTACCGGCATTAAGCAAGGCAGCTACATTAGTATCTTTGGCCTTGACGATACGGGCAACCTGTTTCCAGGCAGTGACCACTCTATCAAAGGACAAAGTCGCAGTTTGGAGTTTAGAAAATAAGATAAGTTCTTCATCATTTCCCCAATCCCCTACAACTGAATCTGGATGCAGCAGAACTTGCAGGTTTCATCGGTTGTCTGCCCGGCGTGGCGAAAGTATCAGAGAAAAACATTCAGTTTTTTGGGAGTTTTGGGCATGGCGCCCCACCTGCGGATTGGCTCTTATGTAAAATTATACAGGAAGGATGGCCGGTTGAGTCGTCAAATTTCAATTCATCCCCGGCTTTTTTTGTCATTACATCTCACCCGCAATCCTGTAACTTTTGTTACTATCCATCCCATTGAATTTGGGTAAGATTGGTATTAATTGCCAGCGCGGGCTGGTTTTGATTGGTAAGGAGTGAAGCATGATTTCAGGAAAACAAACGACCGCCTGGGCCGAGGTGGATGAGCAGGGGCGGCTGGTTATCCCGGCGGATATCGTCAGGGAGTATGGTTTGCAGCCGGGGGCCAGGGTGCGCCTGGACGAAGGCAATAATTTCGTGCGGATGCACCGCCCGGTAACGCACCTGACCAAGGTCTATATCGAGCCGACGGTCGCCTGCAACCTCGATTGCATCACCTGCTTCCGCAATGCCTGGGAACAACCCAATGTCCCGGATGCTTCTGCCGGGATCGGGCGGATGAGCGATGAAACCTTCGAGCGCATCCTGACCGGGCTGAAAACGCTCGACCCCATCCCCAGCGTGTATTTTGGCGGCATCGGCGAGCCGTTGTTCCACCCGAAGACGGTCGAGTGGGTGGCGCGGGTCAAGGAATTGGGCGTCAAGGTGGAATTGATTACCAACGGGACGACCCTGACCGAGAAGAAATCCCGCGAACTGGTCGATAGCGGGCTGGATATTTTATGGGTTTCGATTGACGGGGCCTCCCCTGAAACTTATGCCGATGTGCGCCTGGGCGCGGAACTGCCCACCATCATCGCCAACCTGCGCCGCCTGACGAAGATGCGCAAGGCCGGGCATTACCCCAAGCCAGAAATTGGCATCGCTTTTGTGGCGATGAAACGTAACATCGGCGACCTGCCGCAGGTCATCAAACTGGGGCGTTCGCTGCGCGCCCAATATTTCTCGGTCAGCAATCTCCAGCCTGCCACCGAGGAGATGCAGGCCGAGCGGCTGTATACCAAAGTCACCAATAATATCGCCTACATGCCCGCCCCGCACCTGCCGCGCCTGAGCCTGCCCAAAATGGACTTCGACGAGACCACCCGCGAGGCGTTGGTGGCGGCTTTCAACAGCGGCTGCAACGTCAGTTATGTCGGCAACAACTGGGGCGGCGCGAACGATGTCTGCAACTTCGTCGAAAACGGAACCCTGTCGATTGCCTGGACAGGCGATGTCAGCCCGTGTTGGCCGTTGATGCACACCCACATCAGTTACCTGCACGGCAAGCCGCGCCTGGCGAAGAAACACGTCATTGGCAATGCGCGCGAGCGCAGCCTGGCAGATTTGTGGCTCGACCCCGAATACCTTGCCTACCGTGAACGCCTGCACAATTTCGCCTTCGCCCCCTGCACTTTTTGCGGCGGCTGCGACCTTTCAGAAGCCAACGAAGAAGACTGCCTGGGCAACACCATTTCCCCCGTTTGCGGTGGCTGCCTGTGGGCGCAGGGCGTGATTCAATGTCCGTGAACAAAAACGTCCCGAAGGTTTTTGCCCGCTGGGAAAAATCTTCTAGCGCGCCTTCGGGACGGTGCTTGTGATGTTCGCTCTCCTCATGTAAAATAAAGGCGGCAACAAAAGCCGCCTTTATTTTGTTTGGGAGATAACGCCATGAATGTCAATTTCTATGCCACCCTGCGCCTGATTACCGGGCGGAAAACCATCTACCTTGACCACTTACCCGACGGAGTCACCGTCCGCGATGTGCTGGAAGAATGCTGTAAACTGTATCCGCCCCTGCGGGCCGAGTTGATGAAAAATGAACAGGAAATGCTTGGGCATGTCCATTTCTTCGTCAACGGGCGGGATGTGCCGTACCTGCCGGATGTGCTTGCGACCAAAGTTTCGCGCGCCGATAAGATGGATGTCTTCCCGGCGGTGGGGGGTGGATGAAAACCATCGTCCACGAGATGCGCGGGATTCCATATTTCCTGCTGAAAGAGTATTTGCATGAACTGGGTGGGACATTAACCGCCGACGATACGGTGAGCGGTGACGGGTGGACGGCGCGCCTGGAGCGGATGGAACCCTTCCGGCTCGGTTCACTCGAAGTCGGCCAGGTGCGGCTGGAGATGGACATCCGCGAAGATGTGCTGGATGATTTCCTTGAAAAATTTCGCCTGAAAACATTGCGCGCAGGGGGGTAAATCCGCGCCTATGCGGCTTCAAGCCTGAAGTTTTGCCTGGTTCGGTATATTCAGGTTGCCTGCTACCAACCCCAAGACTCGTTCTGCAAAATCTCCGGCTGGCTGCCGGTTTTTCCGGCGGCTCCAATCGAGCGCCAGGCCATAGATTGCCCAGGTTGCCGCGGTTGCCGGGAGTTTTTCCTGGGCGCCTGGGTTCATTTTTGCCAGCCAGAGTTCCAGGAGGGTTTGAATTTGCAACCGCACTTGCCCTTCGACCAGTGAATCGAACTGCTGTTCGGCAGCCTTGCAGTGCTCGTTGGAGTAAGCGACAAACTCGCAGACGGTTTCTATCAGCGCGCGCAGGTTCTCCAGGCTGTAATGACAGGCGCCCAGGGTGCGCTTTTCCAGTTCTGCGCGAAAAGCCTGGGCGATGTTTTCTTCCAGCAGAGCGTACTTGTCGGGGTAGTGCGCATAAAAGGTCGCGCGATTGACTTCAGCGCGCTCGGTAATGTCTTGCACGGTAATATCACGGAATCCTTTTTCAGGCAGTAATTCTGCAAATGCCTTTTGAATCAAGGCCCTGGTACGTTTGACGCGCGGGTCGAGTTTTTCCTGAATGGGGGACGTAACCAACATTTTTTCTCCTTTGTCGCTTATCCAACACGAATCTGTTTTTGATGGTTGACCTGTTGGCGATAGATGTTTATTATACAACGCATGTCTGGTAAACGACATAAGTATACTATCATACCCAAACAGGAGCGTCAAGATGACAAAATCCACACTTATCCCCAACGCGGCTTATGCCAAAGCGGCCAGCGATGAACAAATCGAACGCACCGCAAAGGCGCTGGAAGCCAACGGAATCCGCGTTATCATTGCAGCCAATAGCGAGCAAGCGAAACAAGCATTCTTTGAACTTATTCCCGCCGGGGCCGAGGTCTTCACCGGCACTTCGGTGACGCTTGATACCCTCGGCATTCCCGCCGAAGTGGACAAACGCTATGACTCGGTTCGCGTAAAACTTTCCCAAATGGACCGCGCCACACAGGGGCGCGAAATGATTAAGATGGGCGCAGTGCCAGAATGGATGGCTGGCAGCGTCCACGCTGTGACCGAAGATGGCAGCGTGGTTATCGCCTCCAATACCGGCAGTCAACTGGCGGGCTATTCGGCCAGCGCTGCGCATGTCGTTTGGGTGGTCGGCGCGCAGAAAATCGTCCCCACGCTCGACGAAGCCTTCAAGCGCATTCGGGAATATACGCTTGCCCTTGAGGATGAGCGCGCTTTGCAGGCTTATGGCATGAACAGCAACATCAGCAAACTGCTGATTGTCCACCGCGAGGTCATGCCGGGGCGCACGACGATGATTCTTGTTAAAGAAAATCTTGGATTCTAAGTTCGGATAATAAGAAAGTGAGAGTTGCAAAATGAACCGTCCCCAGCCCGTTGCGATTGCCTCGCCTCGAATCCATCCAGATACCCGTCCCGCTTATGTCCATCTCAAAGTGGCCGACCTGGAAAACCAACTCGCCTTTTACCAGAATGTGCTGCAACTGGAGTTGAATTGGCGCGAAGGGATGAGCGCCGGGCTGGGGGTGGCCGGGCATGACCTGGCGCGCCTGACTGGCCTGCCGGGTGGCAAGCGTTACAGGGGCGTAACGGGCATGTATCACTTCGCCATCCTGTTCCCTAACCGCCGCGAACTGGCGCGGGCCATCGGGCGGCTCTTTTCAATCAAATGGCCCAACTCCCCCACTGACCACGTCATGACCAAGACCACCTACCTGGCTGACCCGGAAGGCAACGAAATCGAACTCTATTGCGAATCGCCGGAAGACGGGATTTTCCTGTTCGATGAAAGCGGCGGATTCCGCGCCCAATGGGCCGATGGACGCCCCAGCAACGGGCGCGAACCGCTCGACCTGGACGCGCTTTTTTCCCACCTTCAGCCGGATGACCGCCTCGAACCGCCTGCCCCGCCCGAAACGCGCATCGGACATTTCCACCTGTATACTTCGAGCCTGGAGAAAACCCGCCAGTTCTACCATGACCTGCTTGGCTTCGACGATATGGGCACGGCGCGCGATTTTCGCATGGGAACCGTCTCGGCGGGCGGCTATCACCATCACATCGGCTATAACACCTGGCAGGGCGAGGGCGCGCCGCCCCCGCCGCCCGATGCGCTCGGATTGAAGCACATCGCTTTCAGACTCCCTACGCCGGAAGCCTGGGCAAGTTTCCTGGCGCGGGTAGATGCGGCGGAAATACCTTTCAACCAGACTGATGAAGGAATCCTGCTCGCTGACCCATCCCAAAACGCCATTCTTTTTATGCCGCCCCCAACAGCCTGAACAGGCCCCCGATGCAAAAGACGGCGGACGAAAGTCCGCCGTCTTTTATTTACTTTATGGTCTGCCGTCCATCGTCACCTGTTCCGCGAACCACAGCGGGGACGGTCAGGTCAGATAATCTCCAGTTCCTTCAGTTTGGCTTCGGGAACCACGCCATTCTCCCAGCCGCGTTTCTCGTAATACTCCGCCAGCATCTTGTCCAACTCACAGACGTGGCCTTCCGAGCCAGGCATAGTGGAGGGCTCTTCGAGGAACCGCTTGGGCAGGTAGTCAGAGCCTTCGCCAAACCCGACCAGGTTGTTGTAGTAGCGCTCCAGGTTATAGATGCGCTCGCCAGTCTTCAGCACATCGCCAGCCGTAAACGGCACGCCGACCATGGCCGAATACTGCGCCGCATATTCATCCGCGCCCTGGGCAAAGGCCGAGAATTTGCAGATGTCCATGCTGTCTGAGAAAGCGTGGAAGTTCTGGAAAATCATGACCAGTTCACCCTTGCCTTCCCAGGCAATCGGGTCTACTTTGAGCGAACCAAACGGCATCACGCCCAGTTCGGCGGCGGGAGTGTAAGCCCGCAAGTGGCAGGCCCCACGATTGGATGTAGCATAGCCAATGCCCATGCCCTTCAGGCCGCGCGGGTCATAGGCCGGGATGGCCTGGCCTTTAACCGTCATCGCCAGTTCTGGGTGTCCGAAGTATTCGGCAACCGCATTCGCGCCATTTGCCAGCACATCGCCAAAGCCCTTGCGGAAGGCAATCAGTTCGGCGGCGTTCGTCATGCCATCCGGGTCGCCCCAGGCCAGTTGGCCTTCTTCTTTGGTATAACCCTTTTCGCTGGCTTCCATCCAAACAGAAAGCGGATGACCGACTTCGATGGCGTCGAAGCCATAGTCGTTGGAAAGGTCAATCATCTTTCCAACCAGGCGGGCATCGGGGTTGCCGCAGTTCGCGCCTACCGACCAGCACGGTTCGTATTCGACCGATTCCATCCGCAGCCCTGCGAATTGCCCATCCTTCACTTCGATTTCCTTCTTACAGGCCACCGGGCAGGCATGGCAGGTCGGGTCATTGACCAGGATGTTTTCCTTCACCCATTCGCCGCTCAGGGTCTCGGCGTTTTCGCCATAGGCCGTAAACTGGCTGTTCTTGGTGGGGTACGCCCCAATGCTGTTGGTGATATTGGTCAGCACATTGGTGCCATAGACCGAAAGACCGCCCTTGCGCGGGCTGGTAATATTTTCTGGAGCCATAATGCACTCCAGGGCGCGTTTATGGGCGGCTTTCCAGGCCTCGCGGTCAGCCGCTTTGGTAATGCCCTTTTCGGCCTTGATGACAATCGCTTTCAGGTTCTTGCTGCCACCCACGCAGCCGGTGCCGCCGCGCCCCGAAGCGCGGTCGTTCTCGTTAATCCAACACGCAAACTTGACCAGGTTCTCACCAGCTGGGCCGATGGTGATAACAGTCAGGTCTTTTTCGCCATATTTTTCTTTGAAGTGCTTGATGGTATCGTGAACGCCCTTGCCCCACACTTCCGAAGCATCGAGCAGTTCCAATTCGCCATCATGGATGTAGGCATACGTCGGTTTTTCGGCTTTGCCCTTGAACAGCAGGCCATCGAAGCCCGACCAGCGCAGGCGCGCCGCGCTCCAGCCGCCATGATGGCTGTCGGTCACCGTTCCGGTCAACGGGGATTTGGTCACTACCGCCATGCGTCCGCTCATGTTGGCCTCAGAGCCGGTCAGCGGGCCGTTCAAAAAGCAGAGCAGGTTATCCGGCGAAAGTGGGTCGACCTGCGGGCCGTTCTCGAACACGAACTTGACGCCCAGGCCGCGCCCGCCGATATACTTGCGCGCCCAATCCTCAGGAATGGGCTTATATTCGACCTTCCCGGCGGTCAGGTCGATGTGAGCAAGCCGATTCGCATATCCTCCGAGGTCCATGGTTCTCTCCTTTTCATAAGTTTGCAAATAGAAAAACTGTCATCTAGGGGATGACACCTTACAAACTAGGATAGCATTCCCAAAATTTCAAGTCAATTATTAAGGTTTTACTTAATGCAAAAACAAACTCATCGCCTGTCACAACTTCGCCTGACATTTGTCATCCCAAATTACTGCGGCGATTTCGGGTATACTTTCCCGCATTCCAATCCGTAATGCGGAATTCATTCCGCAGCCTGCCCACCATGCAACAGGCTTTTCGCGTTCAATGCAAATCCTGAATAGTTTGACAATGTCATATTTCAAATCAGAAAGCCAAAACCACTTCACCACGACGGCAACAACGGAGAGCAAAACCGAAAATTTGGTTTCCGTCGTGTTCCTTCGTTACCGTTGTGGTAAAAAACGCGCCAATCTTTTAATGTGACATTGCCAAGGTAGTGACACTGTAGAAAGACCACCATGAAACAACTCCTCCAAAACCTGCGCGACGGAAAAACCACCATCGCCGAAGTCCCCATCCCCACCCCGCGCGCCGGGCAGGCGCTCGTCAGGGTCGCCGCATCGCTTGTATCGGCAGGCACCGAGCGCATGGTCGTTGAATTCGCCGAAAAATCGCTGGTCGGCAAGGCCCGTTCCCGCCCCGACCTGGTAAAACAAGTTCTCGATAAGATGTCCCGCGAAGGCATCGTCCCAACCATCCAGGCCGCCTTCAACCGCCTCGACAGCCCCATGCCGCTCGGCTACTCCTCTGCCGGGGTCATCGCCGCGCTCGGCCCCAACATGGATGGCTTCCACATCGGTCAGCGGGTGGCCTGCGCGGGCGGCGGCTACGCCGTCCATGCTGAATACAACCTCGTCCCGCGCAGCCTGCTCACGCCGCTGCCCGATTCGGTCGATTTCGAGTCCGCCGCCTTCACCACCCTGGGCGCCATCGCCCTGCACGGCTTTCGGCTGGCCGAACCGCAACTCGGTGAGAATGTCGCGGTCATTGGCCTGGGTTTGTTGGGCTTGTTGACGATTCAACTCGCGTCTGCCGCCGGCTGCCGCGTCTGGGGCGTGGATACCAACCCCGAGCGGGTCGCCCTCGCCAAACAATTCGGGGCCGCCGCCTGCTCCCGTCAAAACGCGGAAGATTCCGCTCAGGCATTTACCGCCAATCGCGGCTTCGACAGCGTCATCATCTGCGCCGATACCGCTTCGAACGACCCTATCACCCTGGCCGGGGCAATTGCCCGCGACCGGGCCAGAATCGTGGCGACTGGCGCGGTCGGGCTGACTTTCCCGCGCAAAATTTACTTCGAGAAGGAACTTTCCTTCATCAACTCACGCTCCTACGGCCCGGGCCGCTATGACCCAGCCTACGAAGAAAATGGCCGCGACTATCCCATTGGCTATGTCCGCTGGACGGAAGGCCGCAACTTCGAGGCGGTCGTTTCACTGTTGGAAAGTGGAAAGTTGAAGGTTGAAAGTTTAATTACGCACCGTTTCCCTATCGAACAAGCGGCTGAAGCGTATGAGATTATTACCGGGAAGAGGAAAGAGCCGTTTTTGGGAGTCTTGCTAACGTACCCGGCTCAACCCTTATCCAGTTATCCAGTTATCCAGTTATCCAGTTCAACCAGACAACCAAACAACCGGATAACCGAAAAACCGAACAACCGGATAACAACAGGCGTTTTGGGCGCCGGTCTCTACGCCAACGCCACCCTCCTGCCCGCGCTCAAAAAGGTGAAAGATGTCGAACTGGTCGGCATCGCCTCGGCGGGCGGGCTGCACGCGGCGCACGCCGGCAGGAAATTCGGCTTCCGCTACGCCTGCTCGGACGATGAACAGATTCTGGACGACCCCGACATCAATACCGTCCTGATTCTCACCCGCCACGATTCCCACGCCGATTTGGCGGTGAAGGCGCTCCAGGCGGGCAAGCATGTGTTTGTGGAGAAACCGCTGGCGGTAAATAGTAATTCATTATTGGTAATTACCGACCAATTACAAATTACCAATCACCAATTACTAACCGTCGGTTTCAACCGCCGCTTCGCCCCCCTCGCTCAACAACTCCAGGCATCACTCATCACTCGTCAGGAACCCCTTTACGCCCATTATCGCGTCAACGCCGGGTACATCCCCCTCAACCACTGGACTCACGACCCCGAACAGGGCGGCGGACGTATCATCGGCGAGGGCTGTCACTTTATCGACTTCCTGACCTTCCTGGTCGGCTCCGCGCCGGTCGCGGTCAGCGCTGCCGCCCTGCCAAATGGCGGCAAATACCGCGAAGACAACGTCTCGATGACCTTCGCCTTCGCGGACGGTTCGGTTGGGGTGGTCGATTACCTCGCCAACGGCGACAAATCCTTCCCCAAAGAGCGGGTGGAGGTCTTTTGCGGCGGAGCGGTGGCGGTGCTGGACGATTTCCGGGCGTTGCAAATGACCAGGGACGGGAAAAAGAAAGAGACGAAATTGATGGGGCAGGACAAAGGCCACTTCAACGAGATGCAGGCCCTCGTCAGCGGAATCCGCAGCGGCCAGGCGCCCATTCCCTACGAGCATCTCATCGGCGTGACAAAAGCCAGTTTTGCGGCGGTCGAATCCATCCGCAAGAATGGAGAGAAGGTGCAAATTCACGTATAATAAATAGAGTGCTGGTGCGCAAACAGTAATGCGCGCTCAGTGGCAAAAAAGTCGGGGTGTACCCATGAAAAAAGAATTTTTGTGTTCTCTGTTTTTCGCGTTCTTGTTTGTCGCTTGCGCATCAACAGCCCCAGATATTGCACAGACTGCGACATCTGTTCCAACCAATCTCCTCCCAATCTCAATGGCGTCGCAAACCGATACGCCCACTTCCACGCTGGCGTTAACTATGCCGCCAACGGCAACGCCGATTCCGCCAACGGCAACCATCGATTTGGCAAGTTTGCCAACGCGCACGCCCCAGCCGCCTGCTTCTTGTCCGCAGGTGAACTCCAAGTTGAAAATTTTTCTTGGGGATGTGTTTCGGGATAAGAAGGCTGCTTATCACGATGCCCGCCAGGTGGTGCTGGATTTCCTGAACGAGGGCGGCGACCCGGAATGGGCAATCAAAAAACTGGAAGAAAATGGTGTAAAAGCCTGGCGCAAGGATATTACCCATGATGGAATCCAGGAATTTATCCTGCCAGGCGATTACTTCACGATTTTTGGCTGCAAGGATGGCAAGTACACTGCTTTAATTGATATTGCGCCAATCATAGGAATGCCTGCCGTGCTTTTGGTAATGCAGGATTTGAACTTGAACGGCGCGCCAGAACTTTTCATTGCTCAAGCAGGCTATGACAACCAGGCCATGTATCGCATTCTGGAATGGAATGGTTCCCAACTTGTAGATGTAACCACGTCGCAGTTCAAGAAAAAAGACACAAAAATCTATATCCAAGATGGGGTGATTTATACTATTGGCCAGGGCAGTGCCCAAAAGGGCAGGTTGTTGGGCAATTATGAGATAGTCGATACCGACGGGAATGGCCTGAAAGATGTGGTCATTCATGCCGGTGTATACCAGGAATGGTCTTTTTTATTCGCAGAGCAGGGTGTGCAAGTTTACAATCTCCAGGATACGATTGTCTTGAGGTGGGATGGAACATCTTATGTGGTTGCCCAGGTTGAACAACAAGCGACGCCGACGCCCACCCCCACCTTTACGCCCTTGCCATTTTCGGCGGTTTGTTCGATTAAAGTTTCGGAGTTAAGATATTTGCCTGATTCTGTAAACACGGAGGGCTTCGCAAAATCAATTGAGATGTTTTTGAATGCGGGTGGTCTGTCGGAACGGTTGCGTTCTTATTACTCCGTCACCACGCAAGATTTAAATGCAG
>DAOUAZ010000251.1:0-4941 GCA_034432975.1 Anaerolineales bacterium
TGTTCTTCGTTTTCGCCAAGTTTACGAAAATAAAAGGCGAGCAAATCCTCCTCACCTGTTACGTGTACTTTTAAATCTTGACGAGACAAAAACTGTTCTTTTCTCCATAGATAGTTTATAAAATCTGAAACAGTGTCAAGGGTTTTTAGAATAACATCCAATGTTACATCATCAAAAATATGAACATAGCCTTTGCTCGGTTCCACCTGGCCAACAGAGAAAGGCACGCAATTTTCCCCGATATGAGCATCTCCAATAATTGTATTATCAAGAATTAAACTTCCACTTCCGCCATTAAAAAACTTCTTACATTTTTCTGCTATGCCATGTACAACAACAATCCTATGGAATTTAACAGAATCAATCTGGGGCAAGGTCATTGGAAAGGATTGTGTACAGTTACGATCTACAAACAACCGATTGGGAAATGATTTTATCCAACGTTCTGCGCCAAAAATCTGATTTGCAGAATCCTTAACTGCTCTTCTATACCATCTACTCCAATCCAATTGTAGGTTGCCGCTTTCAGGAAACTCAATATATTTGTCGGAAAAGATAATAATGTGGTTTCCAAATACCACGAGTAAGTCGCATAATTCTTTTCCTTGCCCTTTTTGCCCCTGTTTCTGATCTCTATATACTCCCGAATAACCCCAAAGTGATAAGAAAGCATGATCACAGAGTTGTTTAAGGTATTTTTCAGAAGGGGTGATACCATCCGCGCGTGTTATTTTCATTTTCCGTCTCACTGATCAAGTCTGATTTCTTTATAAGTTTACTTGGAAATAGTCTAAAAATTACATCTGTCACTACCCCACCCGCCCCAAACCATCGTACACTTAACCCATGAGCCAACTGACCACTGAACACTGCTCACTGAAAACTGTCCGCACCGGCTGCCCCGCCCACAACTGCGGCGGACGCTGTCTCCTCATCGCCCACATCCAAGACGGCAAAATCACCCGCCTCGACACCGACGACCGCCCGGACAGCCTCGCCGCCCCTCAACTGCGCGCCTGCCCGCGCGGACGCGCCTACCTGCGCCGCCAATACCACCCCGACCGCCTGCTCCATCCGCTGCGGAGGACCGGAAAACGGGGAAACGGGGAATTTGAACGCATCACCTGGGACGAAGCCCTCGACACCCTCGCCGCCCAGTTCGAGCGCGTCAAAACCGCCTACGGCAACAGCGCCCTGTTCGTCCCCTATGGCACCGGCTCCTACAACCAACTCAACGGCTCGCAGGCAGCCCGCCGCCTGATGAACCTCTACGGCGGCTGCCTCGGCATCTACAACTCCTACTCGTGGGCCGCCATCAACGCCGCCACGCCCACCGTCTGGGGCACGCTCGTCACCGGCAACCAGCGCCAGGACTGGCTCAACAGCCGCTACATCCTGATGTGGGGTTGGAACCCCGCCGAAATGCGCGACGGCACCAACTCCGACTACTTCATCAAACTCGCCCGCCAAAATGGGGCCAAAGTCGTCTGCATCGACCCGCGTCACTCGCTCTCCGCCGCCCTGGCCGACGAGTGGATTCCCATCCGCCCCGGGGCAGACGCCGCCATGATGACCGCCATGGCCTACCTCATGCTCACCGAAGGCCTGCTCGACGAAACCTTCATCCGCCAGCGCTGCCTCGGCTGGGATAAAACCACCATGCCCCCCGGCTTTGAGTCTGAAGAATCCTACACCGACTACCTGCTCGGCGTCCGCGACGGCCAGGCCAAAACCCCCAACTGGGCCGCCGCCATCACCGCCGTCCCCGCCGCCACCATCGCCCGCATCGCCCGCGAATACGCCACCCTGACCCCCGCCGTGCTCTACCAGGGCTACGGCATGCAGCGCCGCGCTTATGGCGAACAGGCCGTGCGCGCCGGGTGTACGCTGGCCGCCATCACCGGCAATTTTGGGATTTCGGGCGGCTGGGCCAGCGGCTTGGGACTCCAGGCCCCAGATGGCGGTGGTATGTGGACTGTTTTCCCAACTGGAGAGAATCCCGTTAAAGCAGCCATCCCCGTCTTTCTCTGGACCGAAGCCTGCCTCCGTGGAAAAGAGATGACCTCCGCTGACGGTGTCACCGGCGCCCCCCGCCTCGACAACGACATCAAACTCATCTATGCCGTCGCCACCAACTGCCTGATCAACCAGCACGCCAACGTCAACCGCTCCGCCGAAATCCTGCGCGACGAATCCAAAGTCGAATTCCTCGTCGTCCAGGACAACTTCCTGACCCCCACCGCGAGATTTGCCGACATCATTCTCCCCGCCTGCACCCAATTCGAAACCTGGGGCGTGGAGGACGGCTGGAAATACTCCGACGAAGTGATATTGCAACCCAAACTTGTCGAACCCCCCGGCGAATGCAAATCTGACTATCAAATTTGCGCCGAAATCGCCCAACGCCTGGGCATCGGCGACGCCTACACCGAAGGCCGCGACGAAAAAGCCTGGGTGGAGTACTGTTTATCGGTTTTCCGGTCATCCCGTTTTCCCGATTTGCCGACCCTCGACGAATTTCTACTCTCGAATATCGGGGCTTACTCCAACCCCGTCACCCAGCCCGCCATCGCCTTCGAAGATTTCCGCCGCGACCCCGAAAACTTCCCATTAAAAACCCCCTCCGGAAAAATCGAAATCTTCTCCGAACAACTCTACAACCGCCACAACCCCGCCGAAATTCCCCCCATCCCCAAATACATCCAGGAATGGGAAAGCCCATTTGACGGTACCGCGACATTCATGTCGCGCCCCCGAAAATGCGACATGAATGTCGCGGTACCGCTTCAAGCCATCGGCCACCACACCCTGGCGCGCGTCCACTCCACCCACGACAACAACGACTGGCTGGGCGAAGCCTTCCCGCAGCGAATCTTCATCAACCCGATTGACGCATCCGAACGCAGCATCCGCGACGGCGACCTGGTGCGCGTCTGGAACGAGCGCGGCGAGCTGGTGATTCCCGCCCGCGTCACCCCGCGCATTCTGCCCGGCGTGGTGGATATTCCCCAGGGCGCCTGGTGGAGTCCCAGTGAGAGCGGAGTCGACTTCGGCGGCTGTATCAATGTGTTAACTTCCGAAAAATGGACCCCCTACGCCTTCGGCACGGCGCAGCATACCATCATGGTTCAAATCGCCTTGTTCTCCGGTTCTCCAGTTAGCCGGTTCTCCAGTTCAACCGGCAAACCGGAGAACCGAAAAACGGGGGAATAGCAATGACTTATGCCTTCACCTTCGACGCCTCGGCCTGCACTGGTTGCAAAGCCTGCCAAATTGCCTGCAAGGATAAGAACAACCTGCCGGTTGGGGTTTTGTGGCGGCGGGTGTTCGAGGTTTCGGGCGGGGATTGGTTCCATGCAGGGGCCGGGTCATCCAGCCCAGGGGTGTGGGAAAATTCGGTTTTTGCCTACAACCTGTCACTTGGCTGTAATCACTGCGTTCACCCCAAATGCGCCGGGGTTTGCCCAACGGATGCTTATGTTCAGCGTGAAGATGGGGTGGTTTACATCGACGAGTCGAAGTGCATGGGCTGCGGTTACTGCGCCTGGGCCTGTCCTTACGCCGTGCCGCAATACAACCCCGAATTGGGCTGCATGACCAAATGCAATTTCTGCCTCGACGAGCTGGCTGAAGATAAGCCCCCGGCCTGCGTGGCGGCCTGCCCGATGCGGGTGCTGGATTTTTCAGTCATCAGTGACCAGTGTTCAGTGAACAGTATTCAGTATCCAGTGTTCAGTGGTGAATTTCAGGGGTTGTGGGAAAAACCAGCAGATGAGCATCCGTTCCCCCTGCCGGAGTTTTCGCGGACAGAGCCGCATTTGGCGATTAAATATCATACCGCGATGCAGAATGGGTTGGAGAAGGTGATTTCGAATTGGGAAGAAGTTGGCGATTCAACGTCCCGAAGGTTTCCTGCGAAGGGCCAAAACCGCGCGAAAAACCTTCGGGACGCTCCTTTGATGGCGTTTACCCTGCTGGCGCAAATGGCGGCGGGCATGGCATTCTTCTCTCTCTTCTCTCCTCTTTCATCGTTCCACCTTCTAACCATCGGCCTTTTGCTTGGCCTGGGCGGGTTGATTTCTTTCCTGCACTTGGGAACGAAAAAGAACGCCTGGCGGGCGGTGCTGCACCTGCAAAAATCGTGGCTCAGCCGCGAGATTCTGGCGATTGGCCTGTTTGGCGCGGCCTGGCTTTGCTGGATGTTCGAACACTGGATACTGTTCACTGATTACTGTTCACTGGTAACCGCCTTGCTCGGCCTCGGGCTTGTCTACAGCATGACGCAGGTCTACCGCTTCAAGGCGGCCCCGCGCTGGAATACCTGGCGCACGGAGGCGGCGTTCTTCCTGAGCGCCGGGATTTTGGGTTTGGCGGGGGTCTCTTTCGGAACGGGGTTGGATTCAGCCTGGCTCCCGCTGTGGGTTTTGCTGGCGCTCGAAGCCGGGCTGACGCTTTCAGCGGCGAACCCGGTTGACGAAACGGTGGAACGGATGCGGGGAGTCTGTATCGCGCTGGCAATGGTCGGGGTCAGTCTCCTGCCTCTCGCGCCGGATTCCGCCCAGGCGTGGTTGAATCTCCCGATTCTCCTGGTGATTTTGAGCGAACAGGTTTTGGGGCGCTGGTTGTTTTATCAGGCGCGCGCTCCGGCGCTTTAAGATTGTCGATTTTTTGTCCAGGGTTGTTGCATTTTGCCTGTCAGAAAGTATCCCACCACCCACATGAAAGTTCCGTCATGCTCCCGTTCCTGCGCACCAAAACCATCATTCCCCCCATCCGCCCTCAACTGGTCGAACGCCCGCGCCTGCTGGAACGAATTCGCGCCGGGACAGGGCGCGCCCTGACGCTCATCACCGCCCCGGCGGGATTCGGCAAAACGACCCTGGCGGCAGACTGGGCCCAGCGCGGCGAAATGCCGGTAGCCTGGCTCTCGCTCCAACCCGC
>DAOUAZ010000252.1:0-14775 GCA_034432975.1 Anaerolineales bacterium
CGCGCCGGCCGGGGTAATATCTTCCTTGATGATGAGTTTGATGATGTCGGGGAAAGGCTGGAGCAAGCCCCAGGGACCGACCCGGTTTGGGCCGAGACGACCCTGGAAGCGGGCAACCACCTTGCGTTCCACCCACACCAGCATAATATCCAGCACCATTGCCGCCATAATCAGCACAACGATGCCAATCAGGTTGATGAGGATGTCCGCCAGCCAGCCAGCCATGCCCCAGCCGGTGAACGTAATCATCAACCATTCATAGATGACCTTGATAGGGTCTGTCCAAAATTCCATGGAGCGCTCCTCTGTAACAAATAAAAGGCTGACAGGAAATCCCTCTCAGCCTTTCAATGTCAATATGGAAATCAAACCCATTCCAGCAATCCCTTGCGCCAGGTATAGACCAGCCCAGACAGAAGGATGAGAATGAAAATCACGCCTTCCACCGCAATGAACACCGGTAACACCGCCGGGTTTTGCGCGTTCAAGGCCAACGCCCAGGGGAAAAGGAACACCGTTTCCACGTCGAAAATCAGGAACACCAGGGCAAAGACATAATACTGTGCTTTGAACTGCACCCAGCTATCCCCCACTGTTTCGATGCCGCACTCATACGTGCTTTGTTTGATTGGGTTGGGTTTCTTGGGCGCAATCAGTGCCGAAAAGACAATCGGCGCAATCGGGATGATAATCCCGACCAGCAGAAAGAGACCAACATAGATCCAGGGATTCTGCATAAAGACTCCTTCGCGCTTGGGGATTTTGTCACAAACTTATGTCATTGTATCATAGCGGGTTTATTCGATAAACTTACCCTTGTAATTCAACAAAGTGATATTTGTCATGTATTTGAATTGCTTAGTCAAATCTGGCAAATCCATTACCATCATTGATAAGCGATGAGAAAAGTTGATGACAGCCTTTGGCCTGCAACCGCCTGAAACAGCCATATTGACCATACATCTTTAGAAATGCCGGGCACTAGCGGCGGCGCTTCTTGCGGCGAGAAAACAGCCGCTTGACGATATCCTTGAAGAAGGGAAACCCCACCACCGCGCTCAGGGTGGTCCCGACCAGGCCAAGCCAGCGCGCCGTATCGGCCTTCAGCCCATAGAAAGTCACCGTCTCGATTTCAATCAACTGCGCCGAGAGCGCCCGGCGGCTTTCGAGGCCGCCGTCTTTCGGAATAAAGCGCAGGTAAAGCCAGACCGTGCCTTTGTGTTTGCCCGCCGCTTGCGGTTGGATGCTCCAAAAAAAAGTAATTGTTTGCCCTGGGAACATGGTTTCGCTGACTATGTCAGCCGGTTTGACCGCTACCCCGGCCAGGTCGAGACGGGCTTCGGCCCACAGGTGATGCGTGTCATAGACATTCGGGATTTCGATGACTTCGCCCTGCACAATGTTTCCGCCTGCCCGCGCAGTAGGAGTGATGTTGCCCTGCTCGTCCACTTCCAGGGTCAAATACACCCGCTCTGAATCGCCGAGCCGAACAAAGGCGGGATAATCCAGCGAGAGCAATCGCCGCTCCGGGACGGCTGGCGAGGCAGCGCTGGAAAGGGGAGGTTCAAGCGGTTCTCTCGGACGTTCCGGCGTGGGAGAGCCTGCCGCCGAGGGCGAGGTTGGGATGGCAGAGGGCGCCTGGGCAGGAATCCTGCCGCAAGCCGCGAAAACGGCCACGAGAGACAGGAACAGCAGGAAAACCAGGAGAAGGCGACGGAAGGAATGTCTCATGAGCCGGCGAGTCTATCGTTCCACTTCTTCCACTTCCGCATACCAGCGGATGCGCGTGCCGACGCGGTCGCGCGCCATCCACAGGATGTTCTTTTTCATCAGGATGAATGCTCTGCGGATTTCTTCGATACGCCGCAGGACGGTTTCGCGTTCGGGGGCGGCCAGGTTGATATCGTCAGAGTTGACCAGTTCCTCGACCCGGTTCAGGTTAATGGTGGTGGTCTTGAACAGGCCCCAATCACGCAGGCACAGGCGGCAGATGCGTTCGACGTTGATTTTGTCGTCGCCGCGCCCGATTTCATTATCTAATAAGAGCGCCACCAAATCAAGCGCGTCTTTACGGTTGAGTTCGATGATTTGGGTTTTGGAGAGAAATAATTCAGCCAGCGGCACCGTGATGGGGTGGACTTGCAGGCGGTCTTTGAGCGGCAGTTTATGACACATCTCGAAATCGCCTACAAAGACATCGATGCGGCGGCCTGTGCCTTCCTGGGTGAAAATCTGGCGTTTATCGCCGTTGAACAGGTTGAAACTGCGGTCGGGCAGGTAGCCCATGCGCCGGAAAAAGTCATCCAGTTTGCGGCGTTCGTGTTTGTGGACAACGAAGTCGATGTCGGCGTATTCGCGCTGGAAGGTCTGCTGGCGCAGGGGGCTGTGATGATGAACGGCCAGCCCGCCAATGGCGCGCAGGTGAATCTGGTCGCGGCGGGCGGCTTCGACCAGGCGGTTCATTTCGAAGGCGATTTCGGTTGAGGTTGGTTGCATAAAACTCCGAGGAAAGATAATGCGGAATGATGAATGGTGAATGCGGAATGTCTCATCATTCATCATTCCGCATTCATCTTTTTCTATTCCACTGGAATTTCGGCATGAACCTTATCCAGGTCGATGCCAGTGCGCTTGCGGTAGGCTTTGAAGCCAAAGTAAATGGCGGCGGCAATCCCATAGAGAATCCCCATGAAGACCAGCGAGGTGCCGTTTTTGTAGCCATCCGGATTGACGCTGTAGCCGATGCCATACAGGGCATTGGGGTCGAACAGCCACTGGTAGAGCAGGAAGACCAGGAAACCGCCGAAGATGACGCCCGCAACAGTGATGAGCGGAATGCCCAAAATTTTATATTTGGCAATCGGCGAGGCGTTGTACATTTCGGGCTTGCGATAGGGCAGCAGGATGGCCGCAACGGTCGTGCCGAGGTAGGTGACGGCGATAACCAGGGTGGCTGCCAGGGTCAGCGATTTGAAGCCAAAGACATTATAGGCAAACAGGTACGAGACCACGATAGAGGGAACAACCATCAACATCAGGGCGATGATGGGTGTGCCAGTGCGCTCGTCCACTTCAGCGACTTTTTCGGGCAGCAGACGGTCGAAGGCGGCGGCAAACACAACGCGGGTGGAAGAAAGGAAAACCGTGCCGCTCCAACCAAACCACCACATGCTCATCAGGACGATGACCAGAAGTTGCAGGGCGCGGCTGTCGGTCAGGAAAGCGGCCAGCAGGGCCGGATACGGCCAGACCGGCAGGGGCGGTTCGGCTTCGGTAAAGCCCCAGGCATAATTCCACCAAGCGCCGCTGGCCTGCATGTAAAAATCCCAACCGATGGTTTTTGCGATGGCAAACAGGACAACCATCCCCAGGACGGTGGTGACGACCAGGGCCGAGGCCATGCCTGCAAAATTGCGTTTGAAATCGGTCGCGCCGCGCACTTCGCCATAGAGGGTCGCGCCCCAGTTGGGGTAGAGGTTGAAGAAGACGATGTAGGGAAGGGTAAGCAATAAAGCCCCGAAAGAGCCGCCGGTTAGGCCAAGCGCGGAACCTGCTTCTTGCCCGGCAGCGACGGTGGCGTTGTAAATTCCCGCTTCCGTGCCAAATAGGGCGGCGGAATTACTTTCTAACCCAGCCTGGAAAGATTCGGGCGAGCCGCCCAGCAGCATGACCACGACCATCAACAGACCGAGAATGCCACCAAAGAAGCAGATTTTCTGAATGCGGGCATAGCGCTTCATGCCGAGCAAGATGTAGAAGGTGACAATTGCCAGCGTAATCAGGGTAGTAATGAACAAGCCGTGACTGGTCTGGCTGAACCACAAGGCGGCCTCGCGCGCGCCAAGCAAGGCCAACACCGGGGTAATGAAGATATGACGCAACATATCAGCATACAGCGGAACCCACAGCCACAAGATGAACCACCAACCGGTGACTGCCAGGATGAAGCCAATCCCGCCGCCCAGGATGCGGCTTTGCCAAACGTAATCGCCGCCAGAGCGCGGCATGACGGCAATCAACCCGGCATAGACAACCACCTCGAACAGGATGAAAAGCGCGCTCAGCAACAGCGCGCCAATCAACCCGCCTTCAAAATAGTACATCTGGCTGAAGATGTAAAGGCCGAGTGTCACCAGGTTGATAGAAAAGAACGCATAGACAAATGCGTCGAAGACAGACCACGAGCGTACCAGGCCAGTGGCTTTGCGGATGAAAAGGTCGGACATAATTCAAACTCCTTTGGAGGTTCAGCAATCAGTCATCAGTAATCAGTGGTCAGTAAAACTGATGACTGAACACTGATTACTGAACACTGTCCTAGCCTTGCGTCAACACATAACTCTCTATCTTATTCTTACCCAACTTGACCAGCGCGCCCTGTAAAACGCCCTGCTCATAGAGCGAACCGGGATTGATGCACAGGGTCTTGCCAATGCGGCTGTGTCCGCGTCCCTCGTGGATGTGACCGTGCAGTCCCAACAAGGGCTGGTATTTCTCGATGGCCGCGCGCAGGGCGGTCGAACCGACCGGCTTGAGGGCGTTCCCGGCATATTTGGGGCGCAATTGTTCATCCAATTCGGGGGCTTCGTCGAGATTGGATTGATATGGCGGAACATGAATATTAAAGACAGCCTGTTTCGGATTCTTTAACCCCGCAATCATCGTCTCGTACCGCTGCGCCAGGCCGGATTCATCCTCCTCGCGGTAGGTATTCCAGGGCGTGCGGTTGCTCCAGCCGGAAGAAATCATCTCGATATTGGAATCCAGCGGGATGACCTTCCCCTCCGCCAGTGTGATGACCGGCGACTGGCGAATCATCTCATCGACCTCGAACTGGTCATCGTTGCCGGGAGAAACATACACGCGCATGCCCGTCCCGGCTAGTTTGCGGGCGGCAATCTCCATCCATTGCTCGAAGACCCGCAGCACCTCGCGGATGAAAATGTCGTGAACTTTATCGGGAGTTTGGGAGAGTTCGTCCAGTTCGTCGGGCGTAGCGCGGTACGGATAATAACCCCGGCTGCGGACGCGCTTGACCATCTCCTGGTATTCAGCGTCACCTTCAATGTCAAAAACCTGCTGCAACAGGGTAACTTTATACTTTCCCCCGCCCAAATCGAGGAACGGCACGACCGCCTTGCCGGTCATGTCGCCGCCCAGGATGAGCACCCCAGCCCCGTAAAATTTCCCCGCATTCAAAAACTTATTCCAACAAATATCCGAACCATGAATATCGGTCGCAAAAAAGAGAGTGGTCAACCCGGGTGTTTCCTTTCGATTCACAAAATTAAAGCAAAACGGTCTGCCACACGGATTGGGCAGGCCATTTCAAGCGGCTGGTTCGTCCAGGCCAGGTCACGCTGCAAAAGGAGCGAGCCACCCGGCGTGGGTAACTGCATCTCTGTCGGCTGGATGAACTGGCGACGGATGACCCGCTCACCCGGCCAGGAAGCCCAGGCCAGCAAGACCAGTGAACCTGCCAGAAGAGCCAGCGCCAGGGTATAACGCAGCGGTTTGGACATGCGCCTATTATAACGGGTGTTAATCGGTTGTTAATCAAATCGGCCCCTGTTCGATGTCAATTTTTGGCGGTTTTCAAGTTACTTTCAAAACACGGCTCTAACGTTCCTCTTATTGACGCACATATACCCGCATGTTATGATTAAATTCGACCTTTTAGCACTCAACCACATCGAGTGCTAAATTTTTGACGGTGACTGATGCCTGAACTGACCGAACGCCAGAAAACCATCCTGATGCTGGTGGTGCGCGATTATATCGACTCGGCCCAGCCGGTTGGTTCACAGGGCCTGGTCGAGCGCTATCATCTTGACCTGAGTTCGGCGACCATCCGCAACGAGATGAGCGCCCTGACCGAGATGGGCTACCTGCGCCAGCCGCACACCTCCGCCGGGCGCGTCCCCACCGAAGATGGCTATCGCTACTTCGTGGGTCACATGATGCACCCAGAATTGCCCGAAAACGTCCAGACTACCATCAGCCACCAGTTCCACCAGGCGCGCCCTGAAATCGAACAGTGGATGACCCTGGCCGCCTCGGTTCTTGCGCACCAGTCGCAAGCCGTTTCGCTTATCACCGCGCCGCGCGCCGAGCAGTCGCGCTTCAAGCATGTCGAACTCATCTCCACCCAGGGGCGGCAGGTGCTGATGGTGCAGGTGATGGTCGGCGGCGAGGTCAACCAACAAATCCTGACCCTGGCTGAACCGGTCTCCCAGGAACGACTCTCTGCCACCGCCGCGCGGCTAAACCAGGTCTTCGAAGGACGCACCGTCGATGAAATTTCGGCCCAGCCACTACGCGCCGATGCCCTGGAAAATGACATCGCCGCCCTGATAGCCCAGGATATGCGCCGCAGCGGGGAGCGCGTGGCCGGGGAACTGTACTACGACGGCCTGACCAACGTCCTGTCCGAACCGGAATTCAACGCCTCCGACGAGGCCCGCCGCGCTTTGCGGCTATTCGAGGAGCGCAGTACCCTCCATGAATTGCTGTCTCGCACCATCCTGAATAGCGGCGCAGGCGGCATTCAGGTCATCATCGGCGGCGAGGGCGCGTGGGAAGAATTGCGTCAATGCTCCATGGTGCTGGCGCGTTACGGCGTCCCCGGTGTTGTGACCGGCACGCTGGGCGTGCTTGGCCCAATGCGCATGTCCTATTACCGTACCATCCCAACCGTGCGTTATGTCGCCGGTTTGTTGAGCGATTTAGTCAACGATACCTTTGCAGGAGAACTGACCGATGACCAAGCGTAAGCAGGAAAACCCCGATACCCAGTCAGGCACGCGAACTGAAAATCAAGAAACGACAATCGGAAACCAGCAATCGGAAATCGAAAATCAAATCGATGCCCTGAAAACCCAGCTGGCCGAGGCGCAGGCCAAAACCCAGGAATACCTCGACGCCCTCCAGCGCGAACGCGCCGATTTCGTCAATTATCGCCGCCGGGTGGAGCAGGAGAAAGAGCAGATGGGGCAGTGGACGACCGGCGAAACGGTCAAAAAGTTACTGCCCGTCCTGGATGACCTGGAACTGGCGCTTGCCAACCGCCCGGCGGATGAACCCTGGGCGAATGGAGTCGAACTGGTCTATCGCAAATTCCAATCCATCCTGGAAAAAGAAGGCATCCTCCGCATAGATGCCGAAGGCAAGCCCTTCGACCCCAACCTGCACGAAGCCATCATGCAGGAACCCAGCGAGACGCACGAATCCGGAGCAGTCGCCGCCGTCCTGCGGCAGGGATACATGCACGGGGAACGGGTGCTGCGCCCGGCATTGGTCAAAGTTGCCCAATAGCCTTCGCGCTGCGCCAAAGATGCCAGGAGCGTAGATGTCAAAAATTATCGGCATTGACCTCGGTACAACCAACTCGGTGTGCGCAATCATGATTGGGAACGAACCGGTCGTCATCCCTTCGGCGGAGGGCGAACGCCTGGTTCCGTCGGTGGTTGCCATCAACAAAAGCGGAGAACGGCTGGTGGGGCGCGCGGCCCGCAACCAGGCAGTCGTCAACCCGCAAGGCACGGTTTCCTCGGTCAAGCGCTTCATGGGGCGCAAACTCGATGACCCGCTGGTGCAGCGAACCCTTTCGCGCATCTCTTATAAGGTTACGGCAGCCGAAAATGGCGACGCGCGCGTGGTGATGGCTGGAAAAGAATACGCGCCGCCCAAAATCTCCGCCATGATTTTGACAAAAATAAAAACCGACGCCGAAGCCTACCTGCGCCAGCCGGTCAACCAGGCCGTTATCACCGTCCCGGCCTACTTCAACGACGCCCAGCGCAACGCCACCAAAGACGCCGGTAAAATCGCCGGGCTGGATGTTATCCGCATCGTCAACGAGCCCACCGCCTCCTCGCTGGCGTATGGCCTCGACAAAAAGAAAAATGAGTTAATCGTCGTTTATGACCTGGGCGGCGGCACCTTCGATGTCTCCATTTTGGAAGTGGGCGATGGCGTGTTCGAAGTACGCTCCACCAGCGGCGACACCTTCCTGGGCGGCGACGACTTCGACGAGCGTATCATCGATTTCCTTGCCCAGGAATTCATCCGCGAAAACGCGCTCGACTTGCGGCGCGATAAACAGGCCGTCCAACGGCTGAAAGAAGCCGCCGAGCGCGCCAAAATCGAACTCACCGCCGCCCCGCGCGCCGAAATCAACCTGCCTTACATCACGGCGGATGCCAGCGGACCCAAACACCTGGCCGTTTCACTGACCCGCGCCAAATTCGAGCAATTGACCGCTGATTTGGTGGAACGCACCCTCGAACCCGTCCGGCAGGCCCTCAAGGATGCTGGTTTGACCCCCCAGCACGTTCACGAAGTGGTCCTGGTGGGCGGCATGACCCGCATGCCCGCCATCCGCGAGGCCGTGCGCAATTTCTTCGGCAGGGAGCCACACATCGGCGTCAACCCCGACGAAGTCGTGGCGGTCGGCGCAGCCATCCAGGCCGCAGTGCTGGGCGGCGAGATGAAAGACATCCTGCTGCTCGATGTCACGCCCCTCACGCTCTCGATCGAAACCCTGGGCGACGTGGCAACGCCTGTTATCCCGCGCAACACGGCCATCCCCACCCGCCGGACACAGGTATTCTCGACCGCTACGGACAACCAGACTTCGGTCGAGATTCATATCCTGCAGGGCGAGCGCCCCATGGTCGCCGATAACAAATCGCTGGGGAAGTTCATCCTGGATGGGATCCCCCCGGCCCCGCGCGGTGTGCCGCAAATCGAAGTGACCTTCGACCTCGACGCCAACGGCATCCTGAAAGTCTCCGCCATCGACAAATCGACCGGGCGCTCGCACAACATCACCATCACGGCCTCCTCCGGCCTGAGCGCGGAGGAAATCGAGCAAATGAGCAAGGACGCCGAAGCGCACGCCGAAGAAGACCGCCGCAGCCGGGAACTGCTCGACCTGCGCAATCGCGCCGATTCGGCCTTGTACCGCGCTGAGCGCGCCATCATCCATGCAGACAATAAAGTTCCAGACGGCGCAATTACCGATGTGGAGAAAGCCGCGTTCGACGTGCGCGCCATGCTCACAACCAATGACCCAAAATCCATCCGGCCTGCCGTCGAAGCCCTGGAACTGAACCTGGAAATCCTGACCCGGTTCGGCGGGCAATCCCCTACACCTCCGTCAGGAATTTTTGGAAAGAAATAATCGTCCCCTGCATCTAAAGAAGACCTTATGACAACCAACCGTGACTACTACGAAATCCTGGGCGTGCCGCGCGCCGCCTCGCCGGACGAAATTAAGTCTGCATTCCGTAAACTGGCGCGTCAGTACCACCCC
The DNA here is from genome assembly GCA_034432975.1 of Anaerolineales bacterium. Classification (GTDB taxonomy): domain Bacteria; phylum Chloroflexota; class Anaerolineae; order Anaerolineales; family Villigracilaceae; genus UBA5195. The sequence goes on from DAOUAZ010000252.1 coordinate 9,317, forward strand.
GACGTAAGCAAAGAAACCAATGCGGAGGAAAAGTTCAAGGAAATCAACGAAGCCTACGGCGTGTTATCCGATGCCGACAAACGCGCCCGCTACGACCGTTTTGGCCGCGCCGGGTTGGGCGACATGGGCGGCGCGCCGGATTTCAGCGTCCACTTCGAGGATATTTTCGAGGAATTGTTCGGCTTCGGCGGCGGACGCAGCGCGCGCCGCAACGCCCCCCGGCGCGGGCGCGATTTGCAGATGTCGGCGCAGTTGACCTTCGAGGAAGCCATCTTCGGCGTGGATAAAGACATCAGTTTCGAGCGCGACGAGACCTGCTCCACCTGCCGGGGCAATGGCGCGGAGCCGGGCAGCAGCGTCTCCACCTGTTCCACCTGCGGCGGGCGCGGCGAAGTGCGCCAGGTGCGCCAAACCTTCATCGTCCAGATGGTCGAAACCGTGACCTGCCCCAACTGCCAGGGACGCGGCCAGGTTATAGAAAAATTCTGCCACACCTGCTCTGGGAAAGGACTGGAGCGCAAAAAAGTCGGCAAGAAAGTCACCATCCCGCCCGGCGTGGATAACGGAATGCAGATTCGCCTGCCCGGCGAGGGCCAGCCCGGCACCAACGGCGGTCCCAACGGCAACCTGTTCCTGGCTGTGGATGTATTGCCGCATGAGTTTTTCAAACGCAAAGGCGAAGACATCCTGCTCGACCTGGATATCAACATCGCCCAGGCTGTCCTCGGCGCGGACATCGAAGTCCCGACGGTGGATGGCGCGGAAAAACTGAACATCCCCGCTGGCACGCAGCCCGGCAGGGTCTTCAACCTGCGCGGGAAGGGCGTGCCGCGCATCCGCCAGACCGGGCGCGGCGACCAAAAGGTCATCGTCAACGTGGACATCCCCACCAAACTGACGGCAGAACAGCGCTACCTGTTCGAGAAACTGGCCGAGACCCTGGGGACCACCCCAAAGCCGCAAGAAAAGGGCTTTTTCGACAAACTCAACGAGTTGTTTGGCGGATAAATACGATTTGCGCCGCAGTCAACTGCGGCGCGAATCGTATTTTGCCCATGCTATAATTTAGCCAGCATCGTACTGCTCTTTCTCATCCAGCAACATGCGAATTTGCCTGACGTCCTGGTCTTTGAATCGCGAGACATGAACACTATCTGGCAAAAAATTCATTATCAGTACTTCTTTATTGATAACCCGTTCGCTACCATTTTTCCGGGCTTTCATGCCAGAAGCAGATTCAACAGGGATGACATAATTTTCAGTACAAATCACGAATTTGAGACATGTCATAAGAAGAAAGAATCCAATTACACGAAGCCTGCTTCAATCGGTCTGCCAATTCACGATGCTCATCCCATCCACGCATATTGTGAAAATAATTAACGCCATTATCTGGATAGGGCGGGTCGACATACATTACCGTATTTGCCCGGTCATAACGCTCCAGGCAGGATTGCCAGGACAAATTTTCGATAATAACAGTTTTAAGGCGATTATGAACCGGTTTGAGACGTTCACTGAGAGTTTCCAGGGCGCCTATCAAACGATTTTCATGCCCACCATCTGAAATGCTGGTTTGGAAACGAGGATATTTGAGTTCGCCGCCCCAGCCAGCCATGATGAGATAATAAAATCGGTGCGCACGCTGGACATCGGTCAATTGCGAAGAGTCCAAACTTGCCAATCGTTGGAATTCGGCGCGTGAAACGAGTTCCCACTCAAAGGAAGCAATTAATTCATCCGGTTTTTCTTTGACAACCCGAAAAAAGTGACTACTTCCTGGTCTATATCGTTGATAACTTCGACATCGCTTGGCGGTTTACCAAACAAAACCCATGCCGCGCCTGCAAATAATTCAACGTAGCAGGTATGTTTTGGCAACAGAGAAATAATCTGCTTGCGCAGACGCGACTTTCCGCCAACCCATTTGAATGGGCTGCTTATCATGGTGTATGCTCCGCTTGGTTTTTCCATAAGAATGCCAAAATGTCTCCAGCAGAGACGTTTTATCGTGTTCTGTTTTATCTGTCAATTCACAAATATGCGAAAATTTGGCGAAAAACTTCATCACTTGCGAGTGGGCCAGCGACTGACGCTTAAAGAATTGGCGGTCGCACTGGGACTCAATGCGCATGGCTACATCAGCGAAATCGAATCTGGAAAAAAGAAGCCAACTGCTGAGTTTGTGCTAAAAGTTGCGCGCTATTTCGACATTACAACAGATGAGATGTTGAAAGACGAGCTAGACATTGAGGCAAAATGACCGAAAAACAAAACTACAGCCAACACCCTTCACCAACCACATTCGAAAGGCTTCGCTTGATTTTAAGCACCTACCAGGATGGGAGCGGTCAACAGTCAGTAAAGGATGGCCGCACTTTACCCGGCTGGCGAGATTTTGAACGAGCAGTTGCGATTGCCTTTGGAGGACAAGCACAAGAAAACAAATTTATCTTCGATGTGCTGGTCCCCGATAGTCATAGAAATGGTGTGTTTGCAGGAATTTCCTGCAAAATGCGCCGAACACTCAATGACACGAAACGAACAGGGCGCGTGACACTGGAACTTTCAAACTCTTCTGGCAAGTTTTGGGATAGATTGGGTGAACGCGGATTACACCAACAAAATTACAAAGCGCATCCACTTAAAGTGGCTGAAGTTTTGCTCGAATTGGAAAATGAATGGCACCAACAGAAGCCTGGAACAAGGCGGGACAGTCGACGTGCGCGAAAGTTACTACCTGGCGCTCTCATGGAGCCCGCAAGGCGAATATCAATTATTCCAATTTCCCCTTGAATTGCCACAGGCAGGTGACATTAAGTGGGATTTTCCTTCCGCCAAGAATGGCAATACGGTAAGCCCTGGCAGACGGTTGCGAGGAACCGACTCTGGCGGCACAATTTTCGAGTGGTATGGCGAATCTGGTGGGCAGTTGAAATACTACCCACCAGCTGAGAAAGCATTATGGAAATCAGATATCTTTCAGATGGAGCCATTGCCTGAAAACTGGCAAGAAATTCATGGAATTTTGACCAAAGCCAGTGACTATTTTCCAAATTTATGGGAGGGCGTAGCATGACCAACTGGCTGGAAGTTTCATTAACGGTCAACGGCGAACTGGCCGAGGCGGTAGCGGATGTGCTCGGGCGGTTTGCCCCCAATGGTGTGATGACCGAGCAGGCGGTCGAGTTCCTGGACGACGAGGATGAAGGCACGCCGACCGGCGATATTACCGTAAAGGCTTACCTGCCAATGGATGAACGACTCGACGAAACGCGCCGCAAACTGGAAGAATCGCTCTACTACCTGGGATTAATCCAACCCCTTCCAGAACCAGCCTACACGCCCATCGGGGACCAGAACTGGATGGAAGCCTGGAAGTTGCGCTACCAGCCTATCCCGATTGGCAAACGCCTGATGATTTTGCCAGCCTGGATGGATTTATCGGACCAGACGCGGATTGGCATCAAAATCGACCCGGGCATGGCGTTTGGCACAGGGGCGCATCCATCTACCCAGATGTGCCTGGATTTGCTGGAAACAGCTTTCGACAGCCAAACATCGCGTATCGAATATTCGGTTATCGATGTCGGCTGCGGGTCAGGCATCCTTTCGGTGGCGGCCCTCAAATTGGGCGCGCAGTTTGCCCTGGGTGTAGATATCGACGAGGCGGCGATTGTCAACAGCCGGGAAAATGCCGAAAATAACGGCGTGGAGAGCAAGGCGTTCCAGTTGGGAGTCGGTTCGGTGGAAGACGTGCGGGGTGGGAAATTTTCCATCTCCTCCGCGCCGCTTGTGCTGGCAAACATCCTGGCCCCCATCCTGATTCGCCTGTTCGAGGCCGGAATGGCCGAACTTATAGAACCGGGTGGCTATATCATCCTGGCAGGCATTCTCGAACATCAGGCCGAGGATGTCATCGAAGCGGCTCAAGAACACGGCTTGAGGCTGACAGACCGCCGCCAAATCAACGATTGGGTGGCCTTACTCTGCCAAAAGTGAAAAACTGCCGGGCTTTGCGCCCGGCAGTTTGTTTTTTGGCTATTTTGCGACTTCTTTGTAGACCACATACATCCGCATTCGGCCCAGGCGCAGCAGCGCGCCGCTTGACAGCGGATAGGGTTTGTTGGGCGCGAGACGATGTTCATTGACCCAGGTGCCGTTGGTGCTTTCCATGTCCGTGATTTCATAGCCATCGGCCACGCGCCGAATTTGGGCATGGCGGCGCGAAACCCCATGCCCAAAGGCATCGTAAATGGCCAGGTCAACCATGTACTCCGGGGCGTCATCGATTTTGCGTCCAACCAAAAACTCATCTTCCGTGCATATCTCGAAAGGAAGTTTGTCATCCAAAAAATAGAAGGCAAGCCCCGTATCGGGAGCGGTTTGCGGGGGGCCGGATGGAATATCGCTCGGTTCAGGCTCAGGCTGGTCGGGCATTCCAAAGCGGCTGGTGGTAACTGGCCGGGCATTGGCTTCATCGAAGGGTTTTCCACAATGAACGCAGAAGATGGCCCCCGATTCATTATAAAGTTTACAAGATGGACAAAACATTCCCGATTTTGGCTGCATATATACTCCATAACTGCCGATAAAACGCGCGGCTGGCTTCTCGCGCTTCACTTGTAAAGGACGAGCAAGTTCAAACGGCCCAGGCGAATGACATCCCCACTGGAAAGGCGGAATGGCATGTTTGGCGACAGCCGCCGGCCGTTGATGCGGGTTCCGTTGGTGCTGTTCAGGTCGGTGATGTAGTAGCCGTCTTCTTCCCGATGAATGACCGCATGACGCCGGGAAACGCCCATCTGGATGGCGCCAAATGGCACCAGGTCGATGATTAACCCACCCGTGCCGGAGGCCCGGCGGCCCAGGATGGCCTCCTCGTCACGAAGAACGGTGACAGGGGCAGTATTTTCCAGGTAAATGCCCAACCCCATTTCAGGAACAAGCGAATCGGTATATTTGCCAGGCCGGGCAGGAACCATGTCGTCTTCGTCGAACCGGTCGGTGGCGCGCGTGTCCTGCCGCGGGCCTTTGAGGGGCGCGCCGCAAAAGATACACAAGATTGCGCCGGGCTTGTTGCGCAGTTTGCAGGAAGGGCAGATTTCTCCAAGTGTGGTCATGCGATTCCAACTGGGGCAATTTTACACCTATACTATACATCAAAACCTCCAAGACGGGAAATAGGAGATTCGGCAGCCCACCCCAACCCAGATACCTTTTGAGAGTCCCCCTATTCATAATCAGCCAGGAATATCATGAGCTGTATGCGTTTTTTATTGTAATAAGTTACAATAAGGATATGACCTGTTCCGCCACCCATGTCGCCAACCAGATTCGTGAACGCGGCTTTCGCCTGACACCGCAGCGCACAGCAATCTTGAATGTGCTGTACGATTCGGGCGGGCGGCATCTCACGCCCACCGAAATTTTTGAGCGCTTACTCTCCCCCCTGCCCG
>DAOUAZ010000253.1:0-19286 GCA_034432975.1 Anaerolineales bacterium
GCTGAAAACGGAAGCAACCATTTGGTCCACTGTGGCGTCATCCGCGAATGGGTCTCGGATGACGCGATGGATTGCATGGGTTTCCATGTTTTCCATGAGGAAAGTAGGATAAAGCGAAACAATTTCATTGTCAACGACCGTGAAACGGCTGCTGCCATCGGATAAATTAATAACTTGTTCTGTGATGTTGTGGGTGGCGGATGAGGAAGAACAACCTGTCAATAAAACCAAAATGAGGAGGATTGGCAAGCCCAGAAGTTTTTTCCGCCGAGGAAACAATTGCCCGGCAGATAAAAATTTGCCAGCAATCGCGAACAGCAGAACCCCTGTCAAAACCAGCCAGCCAGCAACAAGTTGGATTTGCAGCGTTGGCTTAATCGCATTGAAAAGAACCTCTTGAGATTGGTAGCCCTCGCCCATTTGTGTGCTTCGGAAGAACCCCTGGGCCAGGATAAATCCCAATGGCGAAGGTAAGAGATATTTGACCGAAGTATTCACTGGTATCGCATAAGGCAAGATAACGCACATCAAACTGACAGACAACGCGGTGATTCTTTTCTGCGCCCATACAGAAATAAACATCGTGATAACCGCCAGTATCAATAAACCGAGCATTCGGTAAATGGCAATAGCGGAATACGTTTGGCCCAATGTAAGCTCAAAGGCAGAATCTTTGAAATATCGCAGGCTTTGGAGTGGGAAATCGCTGTGAGGCAACCCAAACTTCAGGCTGAAAAAGGCATATTCAACGACTGATGAATTCAAGCTGCAAAGAATGACCGTTATAAAGAGGCTCACGAATTTAGCTGTGAGCAGAGGCGCGTGACCTTTTTTCGTTGCAACCAGGAGGCTGCGCATTTCCGCTTCGTATTCCCGACCAAAAACAGAGGCCGAGAGCAAAATAACCAACAGAATAAAACCCCAGTCAAGACGTTCCTGAGTCAACAAGGCATTCCACCCATTTTCGTAGAGCAGGTAACGTTCTTCCGGTCTTTCGCGCGCGTATATATACTGCCCGTATAAGGTTAGAAATAATTCCTTTTCACCGAGAAGTTTCTCGAGCGCCCGCGATTCTTCATAATAGTTTGCGTCAGGTATCTCTCCGCGGTTGTATTTCTGTCGGAGAGACGCCAGTTGGACTTGGGCTGTGGTGATTGCCGTGTAACGAGCTTCGATTTTTGTCGCGGCCTCTTGGGTTATCTTTCCCGAGAAGGAGTTAATCATTGGGAGATAGTCTGCCCGGTTTTCGTATGTAAAGAGATTGATTGCATGATGTTCAGCGGCGAGCATAACCAGTTTAATGATTGTAGCCAATACAAGCAGCCATGCGCCTTTATTTTTGAATACTGTTTTATCCAATTCAAAGAAAATCAGGTTCATGCTTTGGTTCCCACGAATATCTGTCTCTTTGACGGGCAAAAACTACGAGAAGCCAGGATAACCAAGGCAACAACGCTGGCTATGATGGTCAAATTCGCGGCAACAGCAACTATGACCGATTGGACCGGGTAGTCAAAAATATTTTGCGCGGCATAATTCATAAACAGATAACGATTCTTGATTAGCAAAGCCGGATTAATCAACTCATAAAAAGGGAAACTTGCTTTTGCAACAAACTGCGCCAGATAGGTGATTAAAATCACTCCGGCGCTGATTCCAAACGCATAACTAATCTGGTTGAAAACCCGCGACGCCAGCAGAACCAGTGAAATGAGCGTTCCAATCCCCAGTGTTTTCAAGGCAAAGCCCAAGAGGATGTATTGATATACACGAATATTGAGGGGGGTAAACTGAAATACCTTCATGGCAAATACAGGCGCGTTAAAGCCATCCAAAGGCGTAACTACAGAAAACCCTATCAAGTCCCAAACCGAAAACCAGAGCGAAGTAAGTAATACTACGGTAAAAGCAAATATGATTTTGATCCAAACCAACCTGACGCCTCCTTTTTTGAAGGAAGGCATCAACTGGTCCATCCTGGTCTCCTTTTCCCCGATAAAAACAGGCGCGATGATTAAGACGCACAAAAGCAAAATAATTAAACTTGAAAAATCATAAAAAACGAAATACTTCATTCCCTTCAGGTCATAAAAATCCCTGACAACTCTGTTGCGATAGACGGAAACAATCTGTTCGTTTTTCCTGCGCTCATAAAGATTACTCCTGGCTTTGAAAAACTCGATATTGTCTGCGGCTTTTTCCACAACCCGCTGGTTATCGTAGGCATAGCTGACTGCATACTCTACTTCGGGATAAATATCCAACGAGAATAAAAAATTGTCCCCATAAAGGTTACCGGTATAGGTGCCTGGATCATATTCGCGGCTGGCAGTCTGGTCCGCGGTGAGTTTTCGCAATCTTTTCGTCTCGGAAATCACAAAATTGATTTTGTCTTCGGTCAATGGTCCTTTTAAAAACCGGTTATAAATTTTTTGGAAATTCTCGTGGTCATAAATCTGCTTGTAGTAGGCGCAACTGAAGTATGCGCCTACAAGATTGATAAGCGTGCAGAATAAAACCAAAAAAATGATGTAAGGTTTGAAAATATATTTCTTGAACTCAAAGGCCAATAAGTTCATTGGCTTGCGCCTCGGTGAAATAAATATACGCTTCTTCCAGCCTGGGATGTGCCGGCTGGGCGTATTCAGCCGGCGCAAAGTCGTTGACGATGCGCAAAGTATATCGACCGTCGAAAAGCTGAATGTTGCTGATTTTGTAATTCCCTATGAACCGGTCAATGTCCTGATAACTGACTTCCAACGTCCAGACCTTGCCCTGAACCTGGCGGTTGATTTCAGCCGGACTCCCAGAGAGAACTATCTTGCCTTGATTCATGAGAATGACGGTCTGGGCAATAAATTCAACATCCGGCACAATATGCGTGGCAATGATAATCGTTCGGTCCGCCGACAATCGTGAAATAGCGTTTCGAAAACGGATGCGTTCAATCGGGTCCAACCCCGCCGTAGGCTCGTCGAAAATGAGAATTTTGGGATGTCCAAGGAGCGCCTGCGCAATTCCTAATCTCTGCCGCATGCCTCCCGAATACGCGCCGATTTTCTTTTTTGCATCACGCGTCAAGTTGACTTCTTCCAGAACGTCAGCGATTTGGCCCGCTCGTTCTGCCTTGGGAATATCTTTCAATTCACAAATATAACTCAGGAATTCGTCGGCAGGAAAATCTTTGTAGAAAATTGGATTCTGAGGCAAATACCCCACGCTCGAAACAAATGCATCCCTGTTTTTTTCAATTGGGATTTGATTAAAAAGAATCTGCCCCTGGTCTGGAACAACGGCTCCCATGATGGTCGCCAGCAGGGTAGTTTTCCCTGCTCCATTCGGCCCCAAAACACCATAAATTCCTGATGCAAACGAAAAGGAGAGACCATCAACGGCATATTGTTTGCCATATTTTTTTTGAAGAGCGCATATTTGCAACATGAGATACACTGTTGAAATTGGGTTGTTGCTGTTTGTTTTACAACACTTCGACCTGAACCCAAAAGCCCTAAAAAACATACCGAATCAATTTGATTATATTCTCATCAACCCAAAACCAGGCGAACAAGGAACGGTTCGTTTCATCAAAGGCCAGGTCAGGAAAACCACGCTCCAAATCAATCTGGCGAGCCAAGGTCATCGTTTGCGCGTCATAAACCTTGATAGAACCCGCCGTGTAAGCGGCGCCCGGTGGGGCGGTATTCACCACGGTAGCAATGTATTTTCCCGTTGGGGAGATTGTGACATATTGACTCTCTTTTTTGTCTGCCAGCTGAATTTCCTGCATTTGCAACATAGCCAGATCAAACTTGAAAAATTTTCCCGAAGGCGGAAAGCCGGGACCTTTCCATTGCTCGTGAAAATAAACTGCATTTTTAGTCGTCTGAATGTCGGTTTCGTGAATAGAATCCCATTTTTTGTAATCTACAAGTTGTTCTCTCTCTAAATCAAGAATGCCAAAACCACACCCAGAACTTTCCTGAGCAACGAACGCAAGATATCTGTCGTTTCCAGCAAACGCAAGCCTGCTAATCCCTCGAAAATCTATGCGGTTGCTCGTCGAAAAATCGAACGCCGGCATTTGCTCTTGGGATTGGAAATTGTAAATCATCACCTGGTCAGTCTCCGCTTTCAGGCAAGCTATTTTTTGCCCACTTTGCGATAATGCGCATTGGCTGGGCGAAAGCAGGTGGGCTTTCAAAGCGAGTAACTGCGACAGGTCTACAGAATCAATCAAGGTAAACTCGCCGTCATAGCGTTCCAATCGGGTTGAGCATTCCAGGCAATCTGGGTCTTTTGAAAATACCCCGATAATATTTTCAGCAAAGATAACCTCCTGGTTGGACAAGCTGGTAACAAGTTCCTTTTTGCGCAGTAGTGCTTTCGAATCTAAATCGAAGAGCGCGGCCGTGTCAGACCATACCAGGAGTTTGTTGTCCGTCTCATAGCGTACGATAAGTTTACTGTATCGAGGAAATATCTTATTTCCCATCAGCAAGTCGGTTAAGTCTGCGTCAGCGATTGGCGCAGCGGCCGCAACTACGCCGCCGGTTGAAATAGGAGTTTCTTTAGACGGCACGGCCGCCCCAGCGACATCATTGAGCAACAGGATAGATGATGTCTTCACGCCATAGATATCGTTATCTTTGTAGATTTGCCCCACTGGAACCATCACAGCGTAAAGAGAATTTAGGCGGCCATAATCGTGGACATCCAGCGTGAAGCGATAAGTCGAGACCTGGTCGTAGTGAGTAGTAATGATGAAATGCGGATGTCCCGCAATCTTGATTGGTTGATGGTTGAGAAACACAGTCACGCGATAGGCTGCTTCAATTCCGCCATAGATACTGGCAGTCAATTCAATCTGTCCATTATTTGCAATCAACTTATTGGGATAATAAGAATCCCCCGCATAAAAAAGGAAATGGGGCTGACTAATTCTTCCAGATGGGTTGAGTTCATCGCTGTTTTTCTCAGATTGAGGAATTGGCATCGTTTCAACATCACCAGCGTAATATTCTGCTTGTTGATACGCGCTAGTATTCATTATCACGCGCAATGGAATCTGAAAACGCCCATCATGATAAACGCCGAAAGTCTGGCTTTCTGTATCTGGGGAAAAAGAAGGTTCGAACAGAAAAATTGCGTTCAGACCAAACTCATCGCCAGCTGCGCCAGTCAGGGGCGTGAACGCCACGGTAAACTCAATCCGACCGTCGCCACTGACGCGGTGTTTGCTCATCACCATCTCCTGGGCAGGTGGAGGCGCGTCACCCTGCTGGTTGGTTTTGACAATTTGGTGCGGTTGGAGAACTCCATCCAGAAACAGCATCAGCCCAACTTCAGTCTCTGAACCGGTTCCTTGTAAAAAATAGGATAGATGAATGGGTTCGCCACTATACAACAGAGGTTCCCCCTGCAACGGGTCAACATCAATGAGCCCAGCCCCATAGCCTCCAAGTCTTACTCCCCCATCAGAATCTGCTTGCTCGAATGGATTCGTTCCGTGGAGAGGCGGCAACTGTTCGTCTATGGTTGGCGAAGGTGAACAGGCTGCCAAAATCAGGAGTATAAGGATAAAGCCACGCCATTTTATTTTTGTCCAGAAATTCATGCTTCCTCAAAAAAGCCTCTGATGCGTCAAAAGATGTGAAATCCACTTTCAGCAATTATGCAATAGACATTATTGGCATTAGCAATAAACGTCCCGAAGGTTGCCGGAAACAACCAAAATTTCTCGCAAAAACCTTCGGGACGGTGCTTGTAATTTTATTGCCAATAAAGTCTAATCAAAACCGCGACAAAATTAGCGAGAACTCTCGATTTGCCTGTATTCGACATAGCTTGTCGCGTTCACCCACATATCGTGAGTACTGAACAAAACAAGGCGGCCGGTATTTTTGGTAAGGTTAGAACAAGTTACAGAGACTCCCGTGCCGCCAAATACGCCGGTCTTGGTCTTATAGTCGATTCTACTTCCTGCATTGTCTTGCAACTCGCATTTCACGCCAGCCTTGTTTTGCGGTTTAGGCGATGCAATATTTGTCGAAGCTGTCGCATAGCGAGAAGCACCGGTTCCATAAAACTGGGAACCGATGGTGAAATTACTGGGTATGGTTTGCCTCGAAACATGAGATGGAGCTGCATACGCGCCAGTTGAAACAACCAACGATGAAAAGACAAACGCCAACAAGATGCCAACTTTGAATAGGTTTTTCATCTTTCATTCTCCTTTTTTGAACATGAATATGGGCGTTAGATTTCACCTCTTTTGCAACAGCGAGAAATTCTAGCATCTTAATTGAATACATCAAGTACGGAAATCCGTACCTTTTTCCACCCACCAAATAATCGCTTCGGCTCTCGATGTTACCTTCAACTTGGCATAAATACTCTTCAAATGCTTTTCCACAGTGTTAATCGAAACGCCCAACGCAGCAGAAATGTTTTGATTGGAACTGCCTGCTGTCAGTAACTTCAAAACTGCGCGCTCGCGGCTCGATAAACTGTCCCATTTCTTCCCGACCTCCTCGCGCCACTGTTGTGCTTGTCTCATTTGTTCCCTATCATAAAGAATTTCGCCACGCGCAGCCCGCCGGATGGCATTGAGCAGGTCGTTGCCTTTCAATTTTTTATCCAAATATCCTGCCGCGCCAGCGTCCATCATATCCGCCAGGTAAGCATTGCGATGGTGAGCAGTCAAAACCAGCGTGATAACTTCAGGGTGATTCTCCCTCACCCATTTCTCCAGTTCGGCAGGATTGTGGTTGGGCATAACCAAATCTAGCAGCAGGATATTGGGGCGCAATTCTGCAACCATCGGTTTGATTTGCTCAGCATCCTGCGCCTCGCCAATAACATTCATATCTGAAGCCTTGTGGATTATCGTGCGTACTCCCTCAATCCAACCAGGATGGTCATCCACAATTAGAATGGTGATTGCCTTATCAGGTGATGACATTGGACATTCCTTGTACAAAATGGTTATCGATACAAATTTTTGCGCGTTCGATAATAACCCGGAGATGGGTTGATGTGAATGCTGTTATGAAAAATCGACCGAGCCTTTGGTGGTGACAATTTCTTTCTGGCGCAGCTTGCGGCGCAGGTCTTTTTCGACGGACAGCGGTTGGCCGGTAAAAGGGTCGCGCTCGGTGTAGTACATGAGGCTGGAGTAGGTGGAGGGCGTGGGAGTGAAGACCTGCACCTGCTCGGGGTTGACCTTGAGCCGCTGGCTGGCGAAACGCTTCAGGCGCGCCATGTCCTGCTCGGTGCAGCCGGGATGGGCGGCAATCATGTAGTAAGTGAGGAACTGCGGCTTGCCCGCCGCGCGGCTGAGGGCGTCGAATTTGTCCTTGAACTGGAGCAGGACCGCGCTGCCGGGTTTGCCCATCAGCCCCAGCACGCGGTCGTCGGTGTGTTCGGGCGCCACTTTCAGTTGGCCGGAGACGTGATGCGTGACCAGTTCGCGCAGGTAGCAGTCGCCGTTTTGCCGGTCGGCCAGAATCATGTCGTAGCGGATGCCCGAAGCGACGAAAACCTTCCTGACGCCGGGAATCTGGCGGGCTTTTTCGAGCAGTTCGGTCTGCGGGGCGTGGTCGATTTTCAGGAGCGGGCAGACTTCGGGGAAGATGCAGCGTTTTTTCTCGCAGACGCCTTTTTTAAGTTTTTTATCGCACTCGAAGCCGTACATGTTGGCGGTCGGGCCGCCCAAATCCTGGATGCAGCCTTTGAAGCCGGGATGCCTGGTCAACTGCTCGACTTCTTCCAGGATGGATTCCTGACTGCGCCAGCGGATGGCGCGTCCCTCATGGACGGCGATGGCGCAGAAGTTACATTCACCGTAGCAGCCGCGATGGGTGGAGACGGAAAAACCAATCGTTTCGATGGCTTTGACTTTGCCCTGCTGTTCGTAATAGGGATGCTGGGCGCGTTCGTAGCCGAGGGCATAGACGGCGTCCAGTTCGGCCTGGGTCTGGTGGCGGGCGGGCGGATTCTGGACGAGGTAGCGGTCGCCGTGCCGCTGGCAGAGTCCCTTCGCGCTGAGGGGGTCGTTGTTCTTGTAAAAGGCATGGAACATCTCGATGAAGGCGTCTTTGTCCTGAGCGACGGTCTCGAAGGAAGGCAGTTCGAGGCAGCCTTTGGGAATTTCCTTGCCGATGTAGCACAGCCCGCGCGCCTGGCGCGGGTCGGTCCCATCGCGCAGGGCGGCGGCCAACTCAACGACCGAGAGTTCGGCCATGCCGTAGAGCAGGTAGTCGGCTTTGGCGTCGAACAGGGCCGAGCCGCGAATCTTGTCTGTCCAGTAGTCGTAGTGGGCGATGCGCCGCAGGCTGGCTTCGATGCCGCCGAGGACGATGGGAGGAGTCTTGCCCTCACCCCGCTGCGCGGGGCTTCCCCCCGACCCCCTCTCCCGGCGGGAGAGGGGGAGATTTTTGGAATATCGCCTGATCAGGTTGGTATAAACGATGGCGGCGCGGTCGGGGCGGCGGGTGTTGAGGCCGCCGGGGGTGTAGTCGTCGCTGCGGCGCTTTTTCTTGAGGGCGGTGTAGTTCGAGACCATCGAATCGACCGAGCCAGCCGTGACCCCCCAAAACAGGCGCGGCGCGCCCAGGCGGGTGATGTCGGCAGGGCCGGTAATATCAGGCTGGGCAATCACGCCGACGCGATACCCGGCCTGAACGAGGATTTTCCCAATCACGGCGACCCCGATGAAGGGGCTGTCGATATAACTGTCGCCAGTGACGAGGATGACATCCAGCGCGTCCCAGCCGAGGGCTTGCGCTTCGTCCAAAGTGGTGGGGAGGAACATGAAGGGGATTATATGCGATATTACAGCCCCGCGCCTTGGGAAAATGCGCGGGGCTGTTTGGTTTCGTGATTTTTCAACACGCTATACCAGCGCATCCACCATCAGGGCGAGAAACAGGAACATCAGGTACATGCTGGAATAGCGGTACATCATCCAGGCGACTTTGTTGCCTTCGTTTTTGTACACCCGCCAGGCGTAGTAGAGCAGGATTCCGCCAAGAAGGATGGCCGAGAGCAGGTACACCGCGCCGGTGTAGCCGATAAGCGGAAGCAGGAAGGTCACGGCGACCAGTTCGACCGTGTAAATCAGGACCTGTTTGCGGGTTTCGGCCTCGCCGCGGATGACCGGCAGCATCGGCACGCCCGCTTTTTCGTAGTCCTTGCGGCGCACAATCGCCAGCGCCCAGAAGTGCGGCGGGGTCCACATGAAGATTATCAGGAACAGGATGAGGGCCGGGATGGAGAGCGAACCGGTGGCTGCCGCCCAGCCAACCAGCGGCGGAATCGCGCCCGCCCCACCGCCGATGACGATGTTCTGGACGGTGGCCTTTTTCAGGAGCATGGAATACAACACGACGTAGTAGAGAATCCCGGCCAGCGACAGGAAGGCCGCCAGCAGGTTGACGTAACCGGCCAGGATGTAAAAACTGACGATGGACAGCCCCAGCCCGAACGACAATCCCTCGGCGGGGGTCATGCGCCCGGCGGCCAGCGGACGTTTGGCGGTGCGCTGCATGTTTTTGTCGAGGTCGCGGTCGATATACTGGTTAATCGCCCCGGAGCCGCCCGCCGCCAGCGCGCCGCCCAGCAGCGTCCAAAAGGCCAGCGAAAAGGACGGCCAGGCCTTGCCGCCCGCCACCATCCCGGCGAAGGTCGTCACCAACAGCAAGCCGACGATAATCGGCTTGGTCAGGATGACGAAATCCTTCAGGCGCTGGCGCACATCCAGCGGGGGAAATGCCACAGCGTCCCTGGCGTAGAACCCAGCGGTAACGGTCAACGCGCCCAGCGCAATCCAGACCGCGAAGGCGGTCAGCGAATGCATGACCTGTAAATGAACCGGGAAATCGCGCGTGACCAGTATCGCGCCGACGAAGGCTTGCGCAAAGAACAGGGTCACGGTGACGGTCGTCAGCGGCAGCAACAGGCGATGGTCGCGCTGCGCGCGCCAGGCGTGAAAGAGCAGGGCCAACATCAGAAGGGAGGCAAACCCGGCGGAAAGGCGGTGCATCATCTGCTCCAGGCCAGAGATGTTGCCCGGCAGGCAGAGCGGCCAGGAGGCGCAATCCGCGCCCGCCGCATGTAAAGCCACCATCCGCCCGCCAGCGGTCAGCAGGACAACGGCCAGCAGGGTGAAGAGGGTCAGTTTGGCAAAGGAGGTCGAGAGTGAGAATTTCATGGTTGCTCCAGAGGGTAGGGCAGGTCTCCGACCTGTCCCCACAGTTTACCGATGAAACGGGTCAGAGACCTGTCTTACGCAGGTAAAACGGGTAGCCAAAGAACAAAATCGAGGCGAAGGTGAACCATTGCAGGGCGTATCCGAAGTGCGAGCCTTCGGTAATTTCGATTTTCGGCTGGTAGGGGTAGGGCGGCGCGCTCAGCGTTTCGTCAGGCTCGGGCTGCACAAAAACCGGCAGCAGCGGGGTTGGGGATTGGAGGGAGATTCGCTCCAGGTTGACGATGTTCCAGAAATCGAGGCGGGTCTGACCTTCGTCCAGTTCCGGGTCTGGCACGCCGCCGAGGTCGGGCTTCGCTTGTCCCAGGCGCAGGATTCCGCTGATGGTTTGTTCGCCTGGCCGGTCATATTTGCGCCAGCCGGCGGGCGCGGCGTTGCCCTGGGCAGGAATCCAGCCGCGCTCGACGAGGATGGCCGTGCCATCGGAGAGAATCAGCGGGGTGAGCAGGTGATAGCCGTATTCGTTCCCGCGATAGCGGTTGCGCAAGGCGACCTGGTTCTCGAAGTCGAAGGTTCCGGTGACGGTGACGGCGCGATATTCCATCGCAGTCAGGTCAGCCGGGGGCGCGGAAACCAGTTCCAGCGGGGGGAGGCTG
Organism: Anaerolineales bacterium; assembly: GCA_034432975.1. Classification (GTDB taxonomy): domain Bacteria; phylum Chloroflexota; class Anaerolineae; order Anaerolineales; family Villigracilaceae; genus UBA5195. Next base: position 10,864 of record DAOUAZ010000253.1, read on the forward strand.
GTCGTCGCCAGGTAATGTGCGTTGAACGCGCGGCGCTGCTCCAGCCGGTCGAGCTGCCAAATCCCCAGCCGGGCGCAGACGGCCGAACCGAGAATCACCAACAGGGTGGTGAGAATCCACTTGCGGCTGAACATGGCGAGGAAAAGTTTCATCCCTCACCCCCAGCCCCTCTCCCGCCGGGAGAGGGGGGAGTTTGTTCGGTCCCAGCCTTTCTACCCTGACGGGCACGCGTCCCGGTGGGAGAGGCAGAGCGAAGCGGCCAGATAATGAAACTGTAGAGGGCGAGCAGCGAACCGAGCGGTACGCCCGCGAACAGGATGCCGTAGAGGCGCGTCTCCCAGGTGACGGGTTGGCGCACGTCGAGACCGAAGTAGTTGGAGGGTTGGAAAGAACACTCGAAGACGAAATTTTCAGCCTGGTCGAGTTTCAGGCTGGCCGAAGCGCCAGCCGGGACGAACAGCGGCCCCAGGCGGTGATCGGTGGAATCTTCGTTGCGTACCACCAGCGTATCGCCGATGACGAAGACCATGTCGGTCGGGATTTCGGGGCTGGCGTGACCCTGAGCCATCATTTCCGCCGTTCCCGCCGGGATGAGCAGTTCGATGGCGCGCGGGGCGCGGCCGGCCTCGCTTTTCAGGAAAATAAAACTCCCCTCGTTCAGGCCAATCGCTATCACAATCCCTATCGCCAGCCAGAGCAGGACGCGCTGGAGGATTTGCTGCTTCATCTCGTTTGCCTTTCAAAAAAAGGACAGGCTTTCGGCCTGTCCTATACGTTAGAGCGCTTTTCCAATCAGGTACAGGGCCGGGTAGTAGAAAATCCAGACCACATCGACAAAGTGCCAGTAGACGGCCGCCGCTTCGACCGCCCAATGCTTTTCGGGGCTGTACAATCCGCGCAAGCCGTTGCGCAGGATGACGAGCAGGAAAATCAGGCCGGTCAGGACGTGGAAGGCGTGCATGCCGGTCATCAGGAAGAAGATGCCTCCGGCGGCGCTGCCATCGACGGTCAATCCTTCGTGGATGGCTTCCGGCCATTCGACAAAGACCACGCCGAGCAGGAAGGCCAGCCCCAACACGAAGGTGATGCTGGTGCTAATGAGGAAGCCTTTGCGGTCGCCCTGCGCCATCTGCGTCTCGCCGCGATTCATGAAGAACGAGGAGACGAGCAGGGCCGAGGTGACAATCAGGCCGAGTTCCTGGTTGAGGTGCGGGCGGGTGAAGCCGAGCAGGTTGAAGCGCGCCACGAACATGCCGCCGAAGACGAAGGCATCCGAGAGCAGGAACAACCACAGACCGAGGCGGTTGGTCGCCAGTTTCCAGGCAAAACTGCCATGGTCGTGTTCGTCGTCGTCCTCGAGCAGTTTGTAGACGTGCATGTAGTAATAGACGACCAGGCCGACTTTCAGCAGCGCCGCGACGGAAATCAGCAGCACCGAGGCGTTGGTAATGGCGATGAAGAATTCCACTGCGGTCAGGAAGGCCAGCAGGACGAAGATGACCAGGCCCTGGAAGAGTGAACTGGAATGTTGTTTTGTATGCTGAGTCACAGAATGCCTCCCGGGTTACATTTTGACGTAGGTCGAGCCGGGCAAACCGTAATCGTAGGGTTCACCAACAACCTCGAATTCTTTTTCGTAGTTGTGAGCAGGCATGGGCGAGAGAACCTGCCATTCGGGCGAGCGCGAGTTCCAGATGTTGCCGGTCTCCATGACGGGACTGCGCAAGGTTTTGACCATGTTGTAGAAGAAAACCAGCACCGAAAGCCCGATCAGGAAGGCCGCGACGGTCATTGCCAGATGCCAGGGGTCGAAGCCAAGCATCGGGTCATAATCCGCGATGCGGCGGCGCATGCCCAACAGGCCGACGCGCATCATGAACAGGGTCAGGACGAGGAAGGAGGGCGTCATCAGCCAGAAGTGCCATTTGCCGAGAGTCTCGTCCAGCCGCTTGCCGGTCGCTTTGGGGAACCAATAATAAATGGCCGCAAAGAACGGGAAGATATAGCCGCCAAACATGGTGCTGTGGAAATGGCCGACGATGAAATAGGTATCGTGCAAGTGCAAGTCGGTCGAAACGGTGGCGTTGGGCGGCCCGGAGAGTCCGCCCATCAGGAAGACGACAATCCCGCCAAGCACAAAGAGCATGGGGGTCGGCGCTTCGATTTTCCCTTTCCAGAGCGTGGCAACCCACGAGAAGAACTTGACGCCGGTTGGGACGGCCACCAGCAGGGTGCTGTACATGAACGGCACGCGCAGGTATTCGTTCATGCCCGATGTGAACATGTGATGCGCCCAAACCAGGAAACCGACCAATGCGATACCGATGGAGGAGAGCGCGACCCACTTGTAGCCAAAGAGCGGCTTGCGGGCGAAGACCGGCAGCAATTCCGAGATGACGCCCAGCCCGGGCAGGACGAAGACGTACACCGCCGGGTGCGAATAGAACCAGAACAAATGCTGGAACAGGATGGGATTGCCGCCTTTGGCGACGTTGAAGAATGGCATTCCGAACAGCCGCTCGAACATGCTCATCTGGAACGAAAGGCCAATCAACTGCGTGGCGGTGAGCGAGATGATGGATGTGGCAACCGACGCCCAGACCAAAATCGGCATTCGGAAGGCGGTCATGCCCCGGGCGCGCATGCGCAGGACGGTGGCGACCAGGTTGAGCGCGCCGAGGATGGAGGACCAACCCGCCACCCAGATGCCCAGGTAAAACATCTGGATGCCGATGGGCGCGCGCGTAGCGAGCGGGGCATAGCCGGTCCAGCCGGTATCGAACCCGCCCAGACCAAGGCTGCCGAGCAGGATGACCGCCGCCGGGACCGCCACCCAAAACGAGAAGGCGTTCAGGCGCGGGAAGGCCATATCCGCCGCGCCAATCAGGAGCGGGACGAGGTAGTTAATCACCCCCGCAATGCCCAACAGGATAGAGACAATCATGACGATGCCGTGCAGGCTCATCAACGAGTTGTACAGGTTGAGCGCGGTGGTCTGGTCAGGAGTCATGGTCGTGAGGAATTGCAAGCCCGACTCGGCCAGTTCCACCCGGAAGAGGAGCGCAAACAGGCCGCCCACGCTGAGGAGCAGGAGCGAGGTAATGGTGTACTGAATGCCGATGACCTTGTGGTCAAACGAGACACCGAAATACTTGCGCCAGCCGGGGATGTCTTCGTGATGGTCGTGCGTCGTTTCACCCTTGGCCCACTTCCACCAGTCGGTCAGCGCGCCGACCCCGGCCAGGAAGGATACCGCGCCCACCAACGCGCCGAACACCCAGGCGCTTTCGTGAAAACCAAACCTGGCCGGGTCGAAGAAGGTCAATTGCATTGCGGCGCGAATGGCGCTGACCAGCAGGATGCCTGCCAGCGTGCCAACCACCTGAAAAACCAGTCCGCGCACGATGCCATAGTAGCCGAGCAAGCCATAAAAGAAGCCCAGCGTTCCGACCAGCAAACCGAGCATCCATGAGGGGATATCCATCAGGTAAGCCGGTTTGAACCCACCCGAGGTGGCGGTATGCAGACCGACGCCCAGCGCCAGGCCCAGGAGCGTGCCAATCAGGAAGAACAGCAGCGCGCGGTTGAAGTTGCCCGATGAAGATGTCGAGGCGTGAGTCATTCTCGTCTCCTGCTATTTTACGGTTTTGATGAATTCAATCAGGTCGGCAATCTGCCCGTCGTTCAGGTAGGCAAAACCGGGCATGGCATTGGGCGAGAAGCCCTGGTGCACTTTGGCCGAAGGATTGCGGATGGATTCGGTGATGTAGTCTTCATCCGCCAGGACAGTCGTGCCATCCGCCAGCGGAACCTGCGAACCCCACAGGCCTTTCCAGGTCGGGCCAACGCCTTTCGAGCCATCCAATGAATGACAGGCCCGGCAGCCAGCCTCGTTATAGAGTCTCTCGCCGCGCCCGGCGTCGGGATTGGCGAGGGCCGCCTCGGCTTCAGCGGCGGCGATGATGGCCTGTTCTCCCAGCCAGGTTTCGTATTCGGCCTGGCTGATGACTTTGACATCCGCCACCATATAGGCGTGTGAAGTGCCGCAGATTTCGGCGCACAGGACTTTGTAACCGCCCATCAGGGTCGGTGTGATGCGATACTCTTCTACGCGCCCCGGCACCAGGTCATGTTTGACACGGAACTCGGGAACCCAAAACGAGTGCAGCACATCGCTCGATTCCATTTTCAGGAGGACTTGTTTATCGACCGGCAAGTAGAGGGTGTTGGAAACAACACCTTGCGGATACTCGAAGCGCCAACCCCACTGGTAGCCGACCACTTTGACTTCCACTGCCTGCGGGTCGACCCGCTTGACCTGCGCCAGGTTGTCGGCGCCGATGTAGCCGAGGATGACCACAATCACCAGCGGGACAAAGGTCCAGGTCACTTCAAGCGAGGTACTGCCCTCGATGTGTTCGCCATCGCCGGTATCGCCCTTGCGGCGGCGGAAGACGACCAGGCTATAGACCATCGGCACCATAATCAGGGCGAAGAAAAAGGCGACTAGTTTGACCTGCAAGTCGAACAGCCAGTCGATAGGCCCGGCCTGCGCGGCGGCAGGGACTGGCATCAACTCCAGGGCATCCAATCCCAGGTAAGTCAGGACGGACACAATGGCGATGAGGACTGCCATAACAATATAGTGACGCAGATTCTGCATACTTCTATCTCCTCGTAGGAATAACATCCCGAAGGTTGTTGAAAACTGTCAAAATCACCTTAAGAGCCTTCGGGACGATGTCGTTCATTCTTCCCAGGGATTGCTCAGCCAGTCTTCGGCCTGGGCAAACGTCATAGTGCGGCGGTCATAGACCACCACCTGCCCCGATTCTTGCAGCGAAACCAGCATGACCTGCATGGGCGCTTCCCCGGCCACAAAACCCTTCATAAAAACGTCGCGGTTGATGGCTTTATCGTCGTAATCCACAATCACCAGGTCGGGACGCGTTTCCAGGGCTGACAGGGCTTCCTCCAGGGTGGTCAACAGGCTGACCGTCGCAGATTTCTCGCCCCAGCGCTCCGCGTACAACTTTCGCAAACCTTCACGAAATAGCGGATTGGCCGAGACAATCAGGACGCGCCGGGCGTGTGCGTGGGAATCGGATTCGGTCATCGAAAAATCACTCACCTTAAAACAAGATGAAACGGAGATAATTTACCAAATTATCTCCGTTTTGTCAGTCAAAGGCAGGTGTTCTTTGGGGGATTTCAAAAAGCAAAGCGGGTGATTTATCCATCACCCTATAACGTCCCAAAGGCTCCAGGCTATCGGCAAAATCAGCAGGGAAAAGCCTTCGGGACGGTTTTGACTTACAACAAATCCATCTGGGCCGCCCTGGCAACCGCTTCGGCGCGGTTGTTGACTTCCATTTTCTCCAAAATGTGCCGGATGTGAGTCTTGACCGTGTTTTCGGAGATGAACAAGACGCCGGCAATCTGGGCGGTCGTCTGCCCGCGCGCCAGGCACTTCAGCACTTCCACTTCGCGCTCACTCAACAGGCCGCGATTGCGGTCGGCCTGCGAACGGCGGACTGCCTGCAACACCCGCGCGGTCACTTCGGGCGACAGGACCGAATTCCCCGTATAGACCTGCAAAATGGTGTTTTTCAGGGTATCGGGTTCAGTGTTTTTCAACACATATCCATTGGCCCCAGCCACAATCGCGCCAATCAGGTCATCGTCGTTCTGCGAGATGGTCAACATCAGGACTTTCTGGGATGCGTCTTTTTTGCGGAGCACGCCCAGGGTCTGGATTCCGTCGAGGACAGGCATATTGATGTCGAGCAGGACGACATCGGGCCTGGCGCGTTCAATCACTGCGAGCGCTTCCTGCCCATTGGGGGCCTCCCCGACAACGTGGAACTCAGGCATTTCTTCGAGCAGGCTGATGAGTCCCCGCCGGAAGAGAGCATGGTCATCGACGACCACAATCCGAACGCGATTCATGGTTTCTCCTTCACCGGCACAGCAAGCCGCAGCGAAAGAATCGTTCCGGCTCCTGGCTGGCTGGCAATTTGGAAATCGGCCCCGATGCTCTCGGCGCGCTCGTGCATCCCGCGCAGGCCAAATCGCAGGCTGTCGTCCACCTGTTCGGGCGCAAAGCCCCTGCCATTGTCACGCACTTCGATCAAAACACTGTCAGACTTCTGGATTCCTCGTATCGCCACAGTTTCCGCCCCGGAATGCTTGCGGACATTGCTCAAGGCTTCCTGGATGATACGTATCAGCTGGGCCTGCACGTTGGGCGGATACTCGACCGATATTTTGAACTCATCGAGCGCCACCTTCTGCCCGGCCGCCTGCTCATAATCCGAGGCGACCTGCCGCACCCAGTCGGCCAGGCCGACGGAGGGAGTGCGCCGCAGGTTTTCGATGGCCTGCCGCGCGTCGATATAGGCATCCGACAGGGTGCGGTAACTGGCCTGGAGCGTGCTGGTCAGCCGTTCGGTTTCGCCGCGTGAAAGGTAATTTTGCATCTGCGCGGCCTGGATTTTCAGGAAGGCCAGGGTTTGCGCCAGGCCGTCATGGATTTCACGGGCCAGGCGGGCGCGTTCGTCGACCACCGCCTGGTACTCCAATTGCACCATCAGCCGGGAGTTCTGAATCAGCAGGGCGGCCTGGCCGGCCAGGGTTTCGAGCAAAGCCTGATGGCGCTGGGCAAAGGCCTGGGCGGAATGAGAGCCGAGCAGCAGCACTCCCTCCGGACCCTGGGACTGCCAGACCAACGGAACCGCGTGCAGGGTCTTCCAGGTATCGCGCGTGTTCAGGGTGACATTTTCGAGCGACATGCTATGCCCGGTCGAAAGAACGCTTTTCCAGATTCCCTCCAGGAACAACCCATCGGGAATGGAGGGAGACTGCCCGTCAGCGTCTTCACAGCAGGTGAAGACCCGCGGAACCGCCTGAATCTGCCCCGGCAGCCCGAACGGGATGTAGAGCAAGGCAAAATCCACTGCCAGCGTTTTTCGGATGTTTTCGAGCAAACTCTTGAGCAGGGAAGGCAGGTCGGAACGCGGCGCAGCAGAAGTTTGCAGGTAGAGCAGCGCGCCAATCTCCTGGTTGCGTTTTTGCAGGCTCTCGAGCGCCTGCCCGGCCAGGCGCAGGATTTCCTCGATGTACTGGCGCGTCTCTGGAGCGATAACGGCTTTGCCGTCGAAATAGAAATTGACCACGCCGACATCGCGCCCGTTGCTCTGGAGCATGAAACAATCGACAGATGCCGCAAATGGGGCATCTTCCGAAAGCAGGATACATCCCCGCTCGCCATGCATGCTGGTACAATTTTTGCAGGCCTGGCGGGTCTCCGGCATGGTCAGGCGGCGCGACCAGCTTTGCAGGGCGGTGGTTGGCACCTGGCCCTGAATCAGCGCCGGGAGCGGCTGCCCCCACTCATCGAGTGGGATGAAAGACGCGCCAGAAGCGCGCAAAACGGCCACGCCGTTTTCCAGCAGCCCATCCAGGATATCTTTTTCTGAAAGCGATTCCAGGAATTTGCGCTGCAAAGCCAGCGCGGCGTGCAACTGCTGGCGCGAGGCTTCAGCGCGCTCCTGGCTGGCGGCGCGGCGCAGAGAAAGCCGCAGCCAGAACTCCAAAACAGCCGTCAACAACCCGGCGGTCAGGACGGCAATCAGTACCGAAATCCAGAGCGCCCAGGAAGCCTGCGTTACCAGGTAGAATCCCAGCACCAAAACGAGCGCGGCAAATGCAGCCCAGCGCGCCCGCGCCAATTCCCGGTCATCCATGCGAGTCGCTTACTCCTTGACCGCCGCCAGCACTTCGGCGCTGTGGTCGGCGGGTTTGACGTTCTCGAACACCTTTTTGATTTTGCCTTCAGGGCCGATGACAAACGTAGCGCGCAGGACGCCCATATACTCTTTTCCCATGAACTTTTTCGGCCCCCACACGTTGTATGCTTCACAAACCGCATGGTCTTCATCGGCCAGCAGGGAGAAAGGCAGTTGGAATTTCTGCTTGAATTTTGCGTGCGACTTGGGGGAATCGGGGCTGACGCCCAGAATCGTTACCCCGGCCTGCTGATAGGCGGAATAATCGTCGCGAAAGTTGCAGGCTTCGGTGGTGCAGCCGGGGGTGTCATCTTTTGGATAAAAATACAGGACAAGCGTCTGCCCGCGGAAATCGGCAAGGCGGCGCACCGCGCCGGTCTCATCGGCCAGCGTGAAATCGGGAGCAGGGGTACCAGGTAAAATCGTCATCGTTTTTTCCTCCGGTTGTTATTATAACCATCTTCGCGCCTCACAATCACGCGATTCTTCCGCAGGATTAACAAAACTCTATAAACGTCAGTTCGGGATAAGAATCCCAGGCTAAATTTTGTGCTTTTTCTCGCGCAAAGCCGCAAAGACCGCCAGGTTTTTTATTTTTCTTTGCGCACTTTGCGCCTTTGCGTGAGCGTTTTTGAT
>DAOUAZ010000254.1:0-3301 GCA_034432975.1 Anaerolineales bacterium
AAAGGGGATTGTTTTCGAACAGCAGGTTATAGCGTTCTACCGAGTCGCGCAGCGCCTTTTCGGCCTGTTCGCGGTCTGACACATCCAGGATAACTGCCAGGAAGACTTGTCGGTCATCCTGCTCGAACCGTTGCAGGTGAACTTCCACCGGGTAGCGGCTGCCATTGGCGCGGCGGTGCATGGTTTGGAACACCAGGTCGTGCACCTGGCTTTTTCGCAGGGGGGCTATCAGCGTTTCGAAGGTTTCTCGGGTGTGGCCTGGTTTTATATCCAGCGGGGTCATCCCGCGCAATTCCGCCAGAGAGTAGCCCAGGTTGCGGCAGGCGCCCTGGCTGACAAATTCGAAGCGCAGGGTGTTGGCGTCGAATATGTAGATTTCGTTCAAACTGGCGTTGAGCGCGTTGTAATAAAAGGCCTGGCTGGCGGCTGCCTGTTTGCGTTTTGTGATGCTTTCGTGCATGACCATCACATGCGGCTGGCCGTCGTTGTCGAAGCGGGATATGCGGCATTTAAACCAGCGATGTTCACGCGGGGAGTGGCATGCGTAGTCGAGTGAGAAGGTCTCTTGTTCGCCCCGCAAAACGGCGCGGATGTCCGCCCCAGCCCGTTTTGCATCTTCGGCGCCCTCCCCGCTGGCCTTATCGCATACGGCCAAGTAGTTGGCACCTTCCGAGACCGTTGCCGGGTCAGCTCCGTTTTTACGCGCAAAATCACGCCAGGCGCGGTTAACGGCAACAATCGTCCCGCCTCCATCCAATATTGCCAGGTGGGATGGTATGGCATCCAGGACGGATTGCCAAAACTGGGGATTGCCCGAAAGAGTGTAACCCGAAAGTCTCTCGCTGTTGCTCATAGCCTTTTTATTGATATATCCTCGTTTTCGCTGTTGTCAAGCGCGGCGAACGCCTTCGACAGGATTGGAATTAAGTCGGACTGGCTCCTGCTTTTTACGATGAAAGCATCCACCCCGGCTTTGGCAGCCTCCAGGCGGTATGCCTGCTCATCGTAAATGGTGTGAATGATGACAAAAGTCCGCGGAGAATCGTGTTTGATTTGGCGGGCGGCTTCGATACCGTTCATGCCCGGCAAACCGACATCCATTAGCACCACCTGCGGGTGATAGCGATTGAACAAATCGAGCGCTGCTTCGCCGCTGGCCGCGTCGATGAAATAGACCTCCGGGAAAAGCGATTTCAGCCAACTGCTCATCAGGTTACGCAATTGCTCGTGGTCATCCACAATCAGGCAGCAAGTCGGTATCATCTGAACACGTCTCCTCGAGCGCATAAAATAACGCGAGATTAACGCATCTTCTCGCGCTGTAAATTAAACCCTGTTTTGTCCAGACTGCTGTCGGGGAAAACACGATACTTGCTGTAGTGAAATTACGATTCCCGGCTTATTTTGGCGCGGCCAGTCCGTTTTCGATGGCAAACCTTATCAGGTTGGGCAGGTCACGCAGGTCGAGTTTGTTCATCAATCGCGCGCGATAGGTCTCTACCGTGCGGGGTGAAAGCGAAAGCCGGGCGGCGATTTCTGTCGAGGATAAGCCCTCAGCCACCAGCTGCAACACCTCGCGCTCGCGTTCGCTCAAACTATCCAGCGGGGAGACGCGGGGCGCTGCGGCCCGCTGATGCAGGTAATCCTCCAGCACGGTATCGGAAATGCGCTGGGCCAGGTAGCGGCGTCCCTCGCAAACCGCCCGCGCAGCAGCCACCAGTTCGCTGCCGGCCGATTCCTTGAGCAGGTATCCCATTGCTCCGGCCCGAAAGGCCTGGTAAATGTGCTCGCTGGTGGCATGTATCGAAAGGATGACCACCTTCGTGCCCGGACAGTCGCGGTGGATTTGCGCGGCGGCGTCGAGCCCGTTCAATTCCGGCATCGCGATATCCATTACGGCCACATCGGGCTTCAGCGCGCGGGCGGCCTGTACTGCCTCACGGCCATTGGCAACGCTCGCCACGACCGTAAAGCCGGGTTCGGCCTCCAACAAGGCGCGCAGGCCATCGCGCACGATGGTATGGTCATCGGCCAGCAAAATCCTGATGCTCATGCCGTCTCCCTCGGAACGCTGATTGTAATCCTGGTTCCCTGGCCGGGAGCGCTGTCGATGGCGATGCGGCCATTGAGCAGTTCTGCCCGCTCGCGCATGGTCGCCAGTCCCCAGTGAACCTGCCCATCTTGAACGGTGCTGCGCGGCTGGAAGCCCTTCCCGTTGTCCTCGATGCGCAGCAACACCCGGTCAGGCTCTCCTTCCAGGTGGATGCTGGCATGAGAAACCCCGGAGTGCTTGACAACATTGTTGAGTGCTTCGCGCGTGATGCGGAAGAGCGATATTGCCATCACCAATGGCAGGCGCGGCTCGATAAGTTTGCCATGCACTTCCACATCCAGGCCGGTTTGCTGCTTGAGCCGCTCGGCCAGCCAGCGCAGGGCAGCGGTCAGGCCATAATCTTCCAGGACGGGAGGGTGCAGTTCCGACATGACATCGCGGATTTTTTCGGTAATCTCCTCCAGCAGTTCAAAGGAGGAATCAAAGCGCAAGACGAGCGATTCGGGTGATTCGCGCCCGACCGCGCCGCGAATCAGGTTCAGGTTGATGCCCAGGGCGGTCAGGCTTTGCCCAACCTGGTCATGCAGTTCTTTCGAGAGCGCAAGCCGCTCTGCTTCCTGTGCTTCTGCCAGTCGAACAGAGACCAGGCGCAGCGACTGCTCCGCCAATTTGCGTTCGGTAATATCGCGGGCAACGCCTTCGATTGCGACCAGTTGATTGTCCTGGTCGTATACAGGCACGTTGCGCTGGTCGGTCCAGATAAGGCTGCCATCTTTTTTCCGCCAGCGCAGGACGAGCGGCGCGCGCCCTGCTTTTCCGTGAATGACTTGCTCCAAAATCGGACGGTCTTCCGAGTCTACCAGTTTGAAGCCCAGGTCGGGGTCGGCGTAATGTTCTTCCGGGGTGTAGCCTGTTATGGCGGTGGCCGCCGGGTTGACATACGCAAAGCGGCGTTTAGGGACGAATTCGTAGCGGTAAATTAAATCGGGCGCGTTTTCGGTCAGGCGGCGGTAGCGTTCTTCGCTTTCGCGCAGGGCATCTTCGGCCTGCTTGCGTTCGGTCACATCATTTGCCATTACCAGCCGCGCGGGGCTGCCGAAATACTCCAGGCCGTACGAGAAAACCTCGACGTAAATGAATTGCCCATCTTTTTTCTTGTGAACCCAGGGCCCGGACGCTTGAGTCTGCTCGCGGTGATTCTGGATGTTCTGGAGCAGTTTGGGAACTTCATTTTCCGGGCGAATATCC
>DAOUAZ010000255.1:0-9792 GCA_034432975.1 Anaerolineales bacterium
ACCACCGGCGCGGACGGGCGCGGCGAGGTCTCGTTTACGCCCTCCGAAGCCGGCACCTACGCCCTCGAAGTGACCAGCGGTAACGCCAAAACCCAACTGCTGTTATGGGTGGGCGGCGCGCAACATGCCGCCTGGCCCAACCTGCCCTATGACCAGCTGCGCCTGACTGCCGACCAAAGCGATTACCAACCCGGCGAGACGGCGGAAGTGTTCATCCCGAACCCCTTCGATGAGCCGGCCCAGGCGCTCCTGACCACTGAGCGCGGGACCTTCAAGACGACCCAGGTCGTCCCCGTCCCGGCGGAGGGCTACCGTCTGCGCCTGCCCATCACGGTGGAGGAAGCCCCCAACATCTACGTCTCGGCCACCCTGCTGGGGCCGGGCGCGAGTTTCAGGCAGGGCTATCTCAACCTGCCGGTCGACCCCGCCGCGCTCACGCTCAACATTGCATTGAAGGCCACGCCCGAACGCGCCAAACCCGGCGATACGCTGACCCTCGACCTGACCGTCACCGACCAAAAAGGCCAGCCGGCGCAGGGCGAATTTTCAATGGCGGTGGTAGACCTGGCCGCGCTGGCCCTGGCCGACCCTAACTCGGAGGAGATCGTCCCGGCTTATTACAGCATCCAGCCGTTGGGCGTGCGCACCGGGCTGACGAATGCCATCTACACCCGCCGCCTGTTGAATATGGGCGGCGGCAGGGGCGGGGGCGGCGGCGAGGACATCCTGACCATCCGCGAGGACTTCCCCGATACCGCCTACTGGAAGGCCGACATTATCACCGACGCCCAGGGCAAGGCCCAAATCACGCTGACCCTGCCCGACAGCCTGACCACCTGGCAGGTCGAATCGCGCGGGCTGACGAAGGACACCAAAGTCGGGCAGGCCCGCATCCGGGTCGTGACCACCAAAGACCTGCTGATTCGCCCGCAGACGCCGCGCTTCCTGGTGGTGGGCGACCAGGCCGAACTGGCGGCGATTGTCAACAACAATACGACCCAGGAACAGCAGGCCACCGTCCGGCTGACCGCAAACGGTTTCCGGTTGGAGGAGGGCGTCAGCGCCGAGCAGCAAGTCACCATCCCGGCCAATGGACGCGCGCGGGTGGCCTGGCGCGGCGTCGTTCAGGATGTCGAATCGCTGGAGCCGGTCTTCGCGGTGCAATCCGCCCAATTCCAGGACGCGGCGCGCCCGAACGATGGGGCAATCCCGGTTCTGCGCTATACCGCCCCGCAAACTTTCAGCACGTCGGGCATCCTGGCGGATTCGGATTCCACGCTGACCGAGGTACTCGCCGTCCCGCGCACCTTCCACCCGCTGGGCGGGGAACTGACCCTCGAACTCTCGCCTTCGCTGGCTTCCGCGATTTTGAGCGCGCTCGAAGCCCGAACCTTGCCCGACCAAACCTGGAGCAGTGAACAGCTTCTCTCGTACCTGCTGCCCAATACCGTTACTTACCTGACCCTGCAAAGCGTGGGCATCGAAAACCCGGCCCTGCGCGCGCGCCTGGAACGTGACATCCGCGCCGGGACCGAGCGCCTGCTGGCCGCGCAGTTCGAGGACGGCGGCTGGCCCTGGGCGCTCGGCAGCGACAAGACCGACGCGTACCTGACGGCTTACATTGTCTACGGCCTGGAGAAAGTGCGCCAGAGCGGCCTGGCGGGCGACGACGCGGCCCTGCTGGAAGCCATCCAGCGCGGGCGCGATTACCTGTTTTCCACTGCCGAGCCGTTCACCGGGGCCGTCAGCCTGACCGACCCATTTTGGGCCAACCGCGCCGCATTCTACGCCTTCGTCCTGCAAGAGACTGGCAGCCTGAACAACTTCGGCTACCTGGCCGACGAACTCTACAGCGAACGTGAACGGCTCGACCCCTGGGCCAGGGCCATGCTGGCGACGACGCTCTCACGCGTCAACCCGGCGGATGAGCGCATCAAAACCCTGGTATCTGACCTGGAAGCGACCGCCATCCGCTCGGCGACTGGCGTTCACTGGGAGAGCAAACAGGGCGGCTGGCTGACGCCTGGCTCCCCGCTCTATACCACCGCGATGGTCGTCTACACCCTGACCGAGCGCGACCCGGCCAGTCCGCTGGCGGCGGACGCGGCGCGTTACCTGGCCGCCCAACGCGGGCCGAAAGGCTGGCAAGGCTCTGATTACGAAAACGCCTGGATTGTGCTGGCCTTGGATCGTTTCATGGTCGCCACCGGTGAATTCCGCGCCGATTTCGGCTTCTCGGCCGGTTTGAACGGCGTGAACATTGCCCAGGGCCAGGCCTCCGGCCCTCGAAACCTGACGACGGTGACGACCATCACGCCCTTGAGCCAGATGATGTTGAACGGCGCGAACCAGTTGACCATCAGCCGCGGGGCCGGGGTGGGACGCCTGTATTACCGCGCCATGCTGTCGGTGGTGCGGCCTGTCGAAACGGCGCCCGCCATCAACCGCGGTATCGCCGTCAGCCGCGAATACCTGCAATGTAACGGGACCGACTGCCAGCCGGTCAATTCCTACCAGATGCGCGAGGATGAATCGGGCCGCATCACCGTGCGCGTGACCGTGACGATTCCCAACGAAGTGTATTACTTCCTGGTGGAAGATTACGTCCCCGCCGGGGCCGAGATTCTCGACCCGTCGCTCAAAACCAGTCAGCAGGGCGAGGAAAGCCAATCGGTAGAAATCCTGTTCGATGAAAACGACCCGTTCCGCGCGGGCTGGGGCTGGTGGTATTTCAACCGCCCGCAAATCTACCGTGAACGAATCCAGTGGAGCGCCGACTACCTGCCCGCCGGGACGTATGTGTTAACCTATACCATCATCCCCTCGCTGGCGGGTGAATATCGCGTTTTGCCGGCCCACGCCTGGCTGGCCTATTTCCCGGAGGTGCAGGGGACGACGGATGGGAGGGTGTTCAGGATTTTGAAGTGAGGAATGAGAAGTGATGAGTGATGAAAAGATGTTTTGATGAAGTATAGTGAGTGGGTGAAAGGGTTGCCGGTAGAAATTACGGAAGATGCGCTTTGGAAGGTGGAAGCGTATCGGTTGGCGCTATTTCTTTCCGAGGCTGCCTGGCATGATATGAGCAAACTCTGGAAAGACGAGCGAATGCGCAACCTGGCCGACCAACTCTATCGCGCCGTTTGCTCCATCAGCGCGAATATCGCCGAAGGGTATTCCAAAAGTACGGGCAAAGACCAGGCGCGGTTTTTCGAATACGCGCTCGGTTCGGCTCGTGAGAGTCGTGATTGGTATTACAAAGCGCATCATGTGCTTGGCGATGAAATTTCGCGACACCGTATCCAATGGACGACCCCGATTGCGCGGTTGCTCATGACAACGGTACCCCAACAACGAACCGGCGGCAGTATTCGTGAAGAGAAGGGCATCTACCAGACATCGGCTGATGCGTTGGCGCAATCAGCCGATGAAATCATCTACCAGGAAATTCCTTTGCCTTAATTCACTTGTCACTCGTCATTATTCACTTTCCCCCTTGACACCGAAGTGCCAATGCCTTAAGTTTTCTTTCCTCTTTCATCTTTCCTTGATTCTAAAGAATATCCCCGTTGCCAGAATCGCCATCCCCGCCCCGAACGCAAACGGCGCGGAGGGGCCAAAGCCGCTCCAGGAACCAATTCCCTGCCATAGTATCCCAGCGATGAGCGAGGCGGGGAAAGCCGTCAGCGCGATGGCGGCGTTGTACAGGCCATAGGCCGTGCCGCGCCGTTCGGCGGGGACCAGGTCGGCCACGCAGGCTTTGGCCGTTCCTTCGGCGGCGGCGTAGTACACCCCGTACAGCCCAAACAAAACCCAGACCTGCGCCCCGGTTTGGGAGAGCGCAAAACCGAGGTAGACCAGCCCGTAGGCCAGCCAGCCGCCCAGGATGAGTTTGCGGCGTCCGATTTTGTCGGAGAGCGCGCCCAGCGGCCCGGCCAGCACGGTGTAAACGGCGTTGAAGGTCAGCAACATGCCCATCACCTGCAACACGCTCAGGCCGCGTTCCTGCCCGCGCAGGATGATGAAGGCGTCGGATGAGTTTCCCAGAGTGAACAAAACCGCCGCCAGCAGGAATAGTTTGAAGCGGTTGTCCATTCCCGCCAGGCTGAGGGTTGGCGCGGAGGTTTTGGCTTTCCCGGCCACTTCGCGGGCAAACAGGGCCAATACCAGCACCGCCAGCACCGCTGGGATGATAGAGACCAGCACAATCGTCTGGAAGGTGGCGCGAGTCAGTTGGGCCGTGCCAGACTGGGTCAGGTAAATGACCAGCGCGGCAATCGCCAGGCCGGTAAACGCCCCGGCCGTATCCCCGGCGCGATGCAGGCCGAAGGCCAGTCCGCGTTGTTTTTCGTCGATGCTGCCCGCCAGCAGCGCGTCGCGCGGCGCAGTGCGAATACCCTTGCCAATCCGGTCGGCGAAGCGCACTCCCAGCACCCAGCCCCAGGTGGATGCAAAATACAGGAAGGGTTTGGCGAGGGTGGAGAGGCTGTACCCGGCCACCGTCAGCCATTTGCGGCTGCCGAGTTTATCGGAAAGCGCGCCAGAATAGAGTTTGAGCAGGCTGGCGGTCGTCTCGGCGAGGCCGTCGATGAGGCCGATGACGCTCATCCGCACGCCCAGCACGTTCGCCAGGAAGAGCGGAATCAGGTTGGTGAGCATCTCGGAGGAGATGTCGGTCAGGAATGAGGTGGCTGTCAGTACCCACACATTACGGGGAAGGGAAAGTTTGTTCATGGGGTACTCGTTTGAGCGTTTTTGCGCCGGAGTTTAACCAGGGTTGCGTTGAGCAAGCATAGGAAAAGCGTATAGCAAGCGTCAAGCATAACACAAACCACAGTGATATATTAAGCACAGTGATTTCTCTTCTCCTCCTTGTAATGAGAGCCGGGGTCGGCGTCCCCGGCTCTCACGATTCTACACGTCCCAGTCTGATAGGAACGTCCTGAAGACTTCGTCGCGAGCGCTCAGCCGAGCGGTTGCTGGAACGCGGTGATATTTTCCATCAAAAACCTTCGGGACGGTTTGTCGCGTCCCAGGCCTTACTTACAAATTGTAATAATTGTTCCATCCCATCGGCGACCGGGCCGGTTTCGATGTATTCCCCGGCGGTGTGCGCCCCGCCGCCGCGCGTGATGCCCAGCACCAGGGCCGGGTAGCCCAAACTGAGCGGGACGTTGGCGTCGGTGGAGCCAATCGTCAGGCTCGGTTCGATGCCCAAGTCACGCAGGATGGCGCCCGCCAACTGGATGAGAGGGTGCGAGGACGAAATCTCGCCCGCCGGGCGCTGGCCGATGACCTCGCGCTCCACCCGCGCGCCCCGCTGTTGGGCCGTTTCGAGCAGAGACTCGACCCGCCGGGCCAGGTCGTTCAACTGCGCCGCGCCTTCGGAGCGCAAATCCAGTTCGAACCAGGCTTCGGGCGCGATGGTGTTGATGCTCGTCCCGCCGCCGATGCGCCCGACGTTGAAGGTGGCGCGCGGCACGGATGGCACTTTGAGAGTTGAAATCTGAGCAACCAGTTTCGAGAGTTCATGAATGGCGGAGGGCTTGCCGAAATCTATCCACGAGTGGCCGCCCTGGGTATGGACGGTGACTTTGTAACGACGCACGCCCGTGCCGCGATAGTAAACGTGCCCGAGCGCCATGCCCTCCACGACCAGGTAGCAGAGTGGGGAGGGGCCGAATCGCTCGCAGACGGCTTTCATGCCTTTCAGGTCGCCCAGGCCCTCCTCGCAGATGTTTGCCACCAGCCACAGGTCGCCAGGCAGGCGGATGCCCCGCTCGCGCAGCATCCACGCCAGGCCGAACAGGCTGGCCACGCCCAGCGAGTTATCGCCAATGCCGGGGCCGTAGATGCGGCCCGCCTCGCGCCGCGCAGCGAGGGATGTGTCCGCCGGGAACACGGTGTCGAGATGGGCGGAAACAACCAGCGGGGCCTGCCCTCCGCCGCTTAAACGGGCATAGACATTTCCCGCGGAATCCATTCCAGTATCGGTCAATCCATCAGCGCGGAATTTTTCCAAAACAAATTGGGCGCGCGCAGACTCTTCGAATGTCGGCGCGGGGATTTGCTGAATTTGGACTGCCAGGTCGAGAATACGGTCGTCGAGCAAGGTCGAGACGCGGTCAAGAGTATTCATACTTGCCTCACCAGGTCTGTCAGCGAAGCCAGGCGCGCCTGTGCCAGGCCGGGCATGGAATCGAGCAGGTAGAAGGGGCCGCTGCCTTCGATGGCAAACGAGGAAGAGATGTTGCCATGCAGGGCGGCTTGCAGCGGGTCGAGGTTGGCGGCGTACCCGGCCAGGAAGCCGCCGCAGAAGGCATCGCCCGCGCCGGTGGGGTCGACAAAGTTCGACGGGTAGCCGGGGATTTCCCACTTGCGGTTGCCCACGCGGTCATAGACCAGTTGCCCGCGCGCGCCGCGTTTGACGACCACGATGTCGCAGCCGAAACTGGCGAGCGTTTCGGCCATCTCCCACAGGTCATGGGTGCGGCCCCAGAACAGGCTGCGGATTTCATCTTCGGAGGGCAGGAAAGCCGTGATGCCTTGCAAGAGCGAACGCAGGTCGTCAAGATAGTTGGCGTTCATGTAACCGGGGTCGGGGTCGATGGTGACGTAAGAAACGCCGCTGTGCCGGAAGGCCGCGGCGAGTTGGGAGTGGGTCAGCAGGTCGAGCGGGGCCAGGTGGGCGGCTTTGGCAACGCGGTAATCGGCAGGGATGTCGGAGAGTTTGGGCGAATCGGGATTGGCGCGGGTGCGGCTGTCCTGTTCCTCTTGCGGCGGCTGGTAGCCGAGCAAGCCCTTGGGGAAGGGCAGCCCCAGGCGGGCGAAATGCGAAACCGGATTGGCGCGCTGGAAGTTGCGTTCATCAATATATACGATGAAAGAACGCAAGTCCATCAGGGCCGGGACAATTTTTATGCCGCGCGTATCCAGCCCTTTTTGCTGGAAACTGCGCAGCCAGTCGTTGGGGAAATCTTCGCCCACGCGCGCCAGCAGGGAGACGGTGTCGGTCCACAGGCGCGTCCCGGCGGCGGCATACAACAAATTCCCTCCCGGTTTGTCCAAGAGCGGCTTACCTTCGGGAGGGATGAGAAACTGTCGGCGCAGTTGCCCGGCGATGACGAGGGAACCATCCATGCTAATTGATGAATACCTTATCGGCGGCTTTGGCCTGGTCGGTGTCGAGCGGCAGCAGGATGGTAAAGGTGCTGCCCTGGCCCTGGGCGCTATCGACCCAGATGCGCCCGCCGTGTAGTTCGATGTTCATTTTTGCAACCGATAATCCCAACCCCATGCCGCCGTGTTTGCGGGTGAGATGCGATTCCACCTGGTAGAACCGCTCGAAAATGTGATTCAAATCCCTGGTCGGGATGCCAATCCCGTTGTCTTTGACCGCGAGTTTGATGTAGCCTGGCACTTCTTCGGCCACGACAAAGATATACCCGCCCTGGTCGGTGAAGGCCACGCCATTCTGGATGATATTGAAAATGGCGACTCCAATCTTATCGGCGTCGCCTTCAATCATCAAATCCGAATCTTCGATGTCGAACCCAAGCGTGACGCCTTTGGTCTCGGCCTCCTTGCGGACGGCGGCCAGCGCGTCGAGGATGATTTTCCGCACCGATACCGTGCGCCGCCGCACCGAGGCCACCCCGCTCTGGATGTTATGCACGCGGGTCATGCTGTCGATGATTTCCTTCAGGCGCATGGCGTTGCGGATGATGGTCTCCAATTGCTCCTGGTGTTCTTCCCCGACCAATTCTCGCAGGAAGGTGGAATGACCGAGAATCAGCCCCAGCGGGGTGCGCAGTTCATGGGAGGTAATCGCCACGAAGTCGGTTTTCATTTTGTCGAGCCGTTGGGCTTCCTCGCGGGTTTCTTCCAGTTGCTGCTGCAAGTGCGCGTTTTGAATGGCGATGGCGGCGTGGGCGGCGAGCGTTTCCAGGATGGTGACATCTTCTCCGGTATAATCAGCAGCCGCTCTCTTGTTGATGACTTCCAAAATCCCCAGCACCTGGCCGCGAAACAGGATGGGACAGGCCGTCACCGAATAGGTCGGGAAACCGCTCACTTCGTCGGCGCGTTTGGAATGACGGGGCGCCCGGCTGACATCGTTGACCACCACTGTCTCTTTTTTTCGGAAGGCCAGCCCGGCAATACTCTCGTCGATGGGGATGAGCAGGGTTTGAAGCATTTGCAGGTCGGGCGTATTGACCAGGAACCGCAGACTCTCTCCGTCTGGCTCCGGGTCCAAAATCGAAGCGCCGAACGAATCGGTTAATTCGGCGGCCGCGCTGAGAATCAACAGGAGCGCATCCCGCAATTCGGTGATGCTGTTCAGGGTTCGGCCTACTTCGAGCAGCCGCTGCATCCGTTTGAGTTGAGTATTCATTCTGTTTACAACCGATGGTTTAAGAAAGCGATGTAGGATAAAATTATACTTCATCCGTGATGTTCACCGGCATAATCGCCCCTCTTTCCCGCAAAACCCAGGCGCAGGAAATGGAAACCTAACAAAATCGTAAGTAAGGAGACACAACAGCATGAGCAAAAAGAAAGTGCGAGTCGCAATCATTGGCGCAGGCAACTGCGCCTCGTCGCTGGTTCAGGGCGTGGAATTCTACAAAAACACCCCCGATGACGCCACCGTCCCCGGTATTATGCACGTCAACCTGGGAGGCTATCACATCCGCGACGTGGAATTCACGCTCGGCATCGACATCAACGCCACCAAAGTCGGCAAAGATATAAGTGAAGCCATCTTCGCCGAGCCGAACAATACCTATAAGTTTAGCGACGTTCCGCACCTGAACGCCCCGGTTGTGCGCGGCATGACCCACGACGGTCTCGGCAAATACCTGTCGCGCGTCATCACCAAAGCGCCCGGCCCCACCGCCGATATCGTCAAACTGCTCAAAGAGACGAAGACGGATGTGGTCGTCTCATACCTGCCGGTCGGCGCTGAAATGGCGACCAAATGGTACGTTGAGCAAATCATCGAGGCGGGCTGCGCCTTCGTCAACGCCATCCCGGTCTTCATCGCTTCCAGCGAATACTGGGGCAAACGCTTCAAGGATGCCGGCCTGCCCGTGCTGGGCGACGACATCAAGAGCCAGGTCGGCGCTACCATCCTGCACCGCGTCATCACCAGCCTGTTCGTCGACCGCGGCGTGCAAATCGACCGCACCTACCAGTTGAACTTTGGAGGCAACACCGATTTCCTGAACATGCTGGAGCGCGAACGCCTCGAAAGCAAGAAAATCTCCAAAACCGGCGCTGTGACCAGCATGATTCCCTACGAAATGGACCCCGATAACGTCCACGTCGGCCCCTCCGACCATGTTCCGTGGCTGACCGACCGCAAGTGGTGTTACATTCGCATGGAAGGCACGACCTTCGGCAACGTCCCGCTCAATGTGGAAGCCAAACTCGAAGTGTGGGACAGCCCCAATTCGGCGGGCGTCATCATCGATGCGGTGCGCTGCGCCAAACTGGCCCTCGAACGCGGCCTGAGCGGCCCCATCACCGGCCCATCGTCGTACTTCTTCAAGACCCCGCCCATCCAATACCGCGACGACATCTGCCGCCAAAAGACGGAGGACTTCATCGGCGGGAAGAGCAACGAGTAATTCGAATACGTCCCGAAGGTTTGAGGAGCGCAACGTAGACGATTTCCGCAAACCTTCGGGACGATTGGATGGGTCATGTTTTTCGGTTAAAATCGGGGGATGGTCTCACGAATTACGAATTACCAATTCCCAATCACCCTTCTGCTCGCCGTTATTTTGGCAT
>DAOUAZ010000256.1:0-2032 GCA_034432975.1 Anaerolineales bacterium
CAATCTGCCGGGTCGGAGAAGTCGTCGGTGTAGAGCGAGGCTCCCAGGCCGGGAAACGGCTCGGTCGTGGCGCTGGGCTGGACGGTGGGAAAGGGCGTGTGGGTGGCGGTGGGCGGGAACCAGACGATGGTTTCAGTGGGGAGAATTTCGGGGGTCACGGTGGCCGTTTCCAGCGGGGAGGCTTCCATGCTTGGGGCGCAGGCGGCGTTGAGGAGCAGGAGCAGGCCGAGGGCCAGCGGCCAGAGTCGGTTGGTCAGTTTTTTCCAGATAAACTCTTTTGGACACGGATGACGCGGATTACACGGATTTACACGGATTTTTCTTAAGAAATCCGTGTAAATCCGTGTACGGGTTTGGGGGCAGGGTTTCACGCCAGGATTGTACCCTGAAAGAAACATCCCGAAGGTGTTTTGGGCGCAACGTTGGCCCTTTGGAAAAACCTTCGGGACGGTTTTGGAAAGGTATTGTACAATTAGATACCTATACCTTCACAAGGAGAAAACTATGCCCGATAAAGCCGTCCTCGTCACCGGAGCATGTGGTGAGATTGGTCAGGCACTGGTTCAAAGTCTGGCAGGCAAGGGAGGCTTCCGTATCGTTACGACGGATTTGGCGCCGCTCCCCGATTCGATGAAAGAGTACGTGGTGGAACACCTGCAAGGCGACCTGGTGTACCGCGTCAAGCAATTATATGATTACGATTTCGGTGTGATTTTCCACCTGGCGGCTTCGCTTTCTTCGAAGGCGGAGATTGCGACCGAGGAGGCGCACCGCATTAACGTGGAAGGGACGATGCAACTGCTGATGCTGGCGGCTTATAAATCGGAGAAGCGCGGCAGGGCGGTCAAGTTCCTGTTCCCCAGTTCGATTGCGGCTTTTGGCTTCGATACGGTGGAGGCCAAGCGCAAAGCCGGGCGGGTGACGGAGGATGAGCATAACCATCCGCACACGATGTACGGCGCGAACAAGTTGTATTGCGAGAAACTGGGCGAGTATTACGGCAATTATTACGGCCAGCGTCACCTGGACCCCCAGCCGCCGGTGATGCTCGATTTTCGCGCCATTCGCTTTCCCGGCCTGATTAGCGCCTTTACCCTGCCAAGCGGCGGGACGAGCGATTACGGCCCCGAGATGCTGCACGCCGCGGCGCAGGGACTCTCGTATTCGTGCTTCGTGCGCGAGGATACGAAGATTTCGTTCATGGCGATGCCGGATGCGATTAAGGCCCTGCTGATGCTGACCGAGGTGCCGCGCGAGTACCTGACCCGCCAGGTTTATAACATTACGGCCTTCAGCCTGACGGCCGGCGAGTTCCGCAAGCGGGCCGATAACGCCTTCCCCGGCACGCGGATTGTGTTCCACCCGAACCCGCGCCGCCAGGGGATTGTGGACTCGTGGCCGGAAGACATGGACGATTCGGCGGCCCGCAACGACTGGGGCTGGCAGCCGGATTACGACATCGAGCGCTTCTTCGACGATTATTTCCTGCCCGAAATCCGCAAACGCTACGCGGTGCGGCCGAGTTTGCGGACGCAGGAGTGAGGCAGGCCGTTGACGATAGACCGCCGACCAGGGAAAGGGTCGGCGGTTTTTGGTGGGGGGCCGGGGGAGGCGAATTGGAACGGCGTCAGCGGCGAGCCGTTGTTTAGTGGCGACATCGCCGTCATTTGGGTTCAAGCGGGCCAACTTCAAGCCCAACAACCCAGTAGGGACCTGGGCAATTTTCGGGCAATGTCTGCATTAGTTGTTCATTAAGTTTTTCGGTTTCGCCTCCGCTCAGGCGCACCATTTCTCCGATATGTAAAATTACTTTCTCGCGATTTCCAGTAATTGCGCCAGTCACAACTTGGATGGTATCTATTTCAATAATCGCAGTTATATCAGGCGGCCATATAAGTAAATAACTGGCGTCGCTGTCTCTATCGTTCACGCGAATACAGTGATTGATATTGACCAGTTCACCAATGAGTTCGGCTGTCCAAGATGTGGCTACTACTTGTGGTCTTGCCGTCGATGTTGCCGTAAGGTTATT
>DAOUAZ010000257.1:0-4718 GCA_034432975.1 Anaerolineales bacterium
CATTGGCCGCCAGGCTGATGGTCTTGAGGCACGAGAGCGTCCCGGCGTCATTGTAGAAACTGATGTTTACGTTGGCCGTGCTGCCGGTTACGTTTTGGATGTAGAAGGCCGACTGGTAGCTGCCAAAGGCATTCTTGAACAGCATCGGCAGCCAGGCATTCAGGCTGCCCCCAGACGCGCCATTGTAGGCCGTGATTTCAGCCCCCAGGTGCGGACGCCCTACCGCGATGACGTCCTGCGTGGACGAAATCCGCGCCCCGCCCACGAAGCCATTCGGCAATCCGGCCACGCCAGGCAGCCAGATGCTGCCGATTGCGCCTGCGTTCAGGGCCACGTTCTGGGTGGCGGCCACCGCGCCAGCGTCGTTCACATACTCGATGGTCACATTCGCGCTGGAACCGCTCACGTTTTGCAGGTAGAGGGCTGCCTTGTAGGAGCCGCCCGCAAAGGCGTTCTTGAACAGCATCGGGACGTAGGCCGTCGGCGCGCCGCCCGCGAAGCCGTTGTAGGTGGTGATTTGGGTTCCGAGATGGGCGCGACCGACCGCCAGGATGTTTTCGGTCGAGGTGACTTTGACGCCGCCCACGAAGCCCATCGGCAGGGAGCCGGTGTCGCAGGTCAGAGCGAGCGACCAGTAGCCCTTGCTGGCATTCGCGGCGATGGCGTCGTTGTCGGTACAGGCCACGCTGCCATCCAGGTTGAGGTATTGGATGGTCAGGTTGGCGCTGCTGCTGGTGATGTTCTGGACATAGAGGGCGGTGTTGTAGTTGCCGAAGCCGTTCTTGAAGAACATTGGCAGCCAGGCGGTGGTGGAGCCTGCGCCCATGCCGTTGTAGGTCATCACTTCGTTGCCGATGTGTGGGCGTCCGATGGCGACGATGACCTGGCTGGAGGTGACCTTGACCCCGCCCGAAAAACCGTTCGGCAGCCCGGCTTCCGAAGGCAGCCAGTAGCCTTTGCTGGCATTCGGGCCGAGCGTATCGGTTTTGGTATAGACAACCGTCCCGTTGCTGTTGGTGAATTCCATCGTCAGGTTGGCGCTGGCATTGCTGGTGTTTTGAACGTAGAGCGCGGCATTGTATCCGCCGCCAAACGCGCCCTTGAACAACATGGGTACGTACTGGGTGGTGTTGCCGGCGGAAGAGCCGCTGTAGGAGGCAATCTGGCTGCCTAAGTGCGGGCGGGCAACGGTCATGACTGGCTGGTTTGATTGGATGGCGATACCACCAGCCCATGTAACCACGTAATTTTGCTGGGACTGATTCTTGCTTATCTTGCTATATGTCTTTTGGGCAGGGTTGAAACCATATCCGGTTTTGGAAGGGGTTATCGTTCCGCTCCAGTTATATGGCACGGTGATTGTATAGTTTCCGTTCCCATCTGTCGTGACCGATTTGTTTCCATGGTTCACATAACTTAACACTACCCCAGCCTCCCCGGCATTCCCGGAGATAAAGTAAGATGGTGTGATGATTTGATTGTTGATTAATGTTACACCGCTTGGGTGGGAGACATAAATCGAATTGAAAATCAGGTTATTCTTGACAACAACATTCTGATTCTGGGATGAGAGAATCGAAATGGACCTGTATGTGCCGGAAAGAATCGTATTGGCATCAATCGTGATGTTGGCGGTCAGCCCGGCATCATAGCCATCCCCCAATACAACCCCAAATTCACAGTCGGAAATCGAGTTCTGCAATATGGAGATATTCCGACGCTGGTTGCCCCAACCAGCATAATATTCAGCGCCCAGGTAAATGCCTTTTGCCCGGTTCCCGTCTCTCATATTGATGTCGGAGCAGGTTACGGTGTTGTTGCGAACGATAATATCGCGTGAGTTATCGATATAAATGTTTGCCGAGAAGTTATCATACACTATATTGTTCTCGACTATCGAGTTTATGCCGCGCGTGACCGCGATACCCTCGCCGCAGTTGTTGAAGACCTGGTTATTTCGGACCGTAACATTATCCGCGCCTACACTTAATTTGAGGCCGCTTTGCCAGCTGCCACCAGATGTAGTATTGCACTTTCCATTCGTGCTGTTGGCAAGCGCGTTCCAATAGACGACATTGTTCTCAACAACAACATTGATACCAGATACATTTACACCATGACCACTTGCGCCGGTTATTTCGAATCCGTTCAGGTTGACTTGATTTCCTGAAATAAAAACGCTCCTGGTAATGACCCTGCCGTTGGCTCGAAAAGTCAGGTTTGCGCGCGAGATACCGACATTCTCCCCATAATTTCCAGCATCTACCTGGACGATAGCGCCGCTGGGAGCAGAATTGGCCGCTTTTTGGATGGTTCGCCACGGTTTTGCCTGTGTACCTGCGTTCGAGTCGCTTCCAGACATGGATACATAGTGTGTTGGCGTGCTGTCTGGTTCTTCGAAAGACTGGGAACGTGCTTCGACCCCCGCTGCCTGCGCTATCAGCGCAAGCATCATGCCAATAACAAGAATCGTGGTGATATTTTTGGGGAAGGCATTCATGGGCAATTCCTCATAACATCTAAATTCGCGGAAACCGCAACGCGGGATTCATCCCGCAAGCCAATAGCAACGTCAAAAACCATCACAAGCGCGATGATTTTTCGCTGGAATGCTATCGGCAAGCGGGGAGCGGGCAAAATGCCTGGGGCAGGGATTGTGTTTTGTCAGGGCGCTCTCACGGGGCTGAAAGCGCAATAAAAACAATCTGCTCTTCGCATAATAAATCAAAAATTTCATGATGTATATACTTCTAAAGTCCTATTTGCAAAGGGTGGGGAAAGCCGAATGGGTTCAAAGGTTGTTCCACGAGCCACGTCGCCTTATGCCAAGACCTCCGAAGTCTCATTGACTTCGGAGGTCTTGGCCAAGTTGAGTGTTTGAATTGCCCCTTCCAATTGTATTGCGTGAGATTATGGCTCTATCGGATATCCGGCCTGCTGCCAGGCGGCGAATCCGCCCAGCAGGGGGGTGACGCGGGTAAAACCGTTTTGGAGCAGGGTCAGCGCCGCACGGGCGCTGGATTCTTCCGCCGGTCAGGTGCAGTAGGGGATAATCCAGTCGTTTTTGTCCAGTTCGGCCAGTCGGGTCGAAAGTTCGTATTCGGGGATGTTGACCGCGCCAGTGATGCGCAGCAGTTGGAACGATTCGGCGCTGCGCACATCCAGGAAGACGGCTTCGTCGTTTTCGAGGGCTTGCAGGGCTTCCTCCAGGCCGACGCGCGGCACGGAGCGGGTGTCTGAAGCAGGGGCGGGCGCGGTGGGTGGTGCGGCTGCCGGTGATTGGTTCAAGAAAATGACCGCCAGGGCGATGAGCAGTAACCCGCCGAGCCCCAACAATACCAGGGGCAGGGGGTTTTTCTGCGCGCGCGCAATTTTGCGGGCTTTGTGGGATGATTTTTCAGGCATGTTCGTGTTGTCCTTCCGTCATTTTGCAGAATAGTTCGCCTCCGCTGCAACAGGCGCATTCCAGTTGCAGGGTGGCGTGGGCGATGCCGTAGCGGTGGGCGAGCAACTCGTTCAGCTCACTCTGGATGGACGCCCCGCAGCTGATGGTCACGTCCTCGGTGACGACGTGCGCTGACAGGAGGCGTTTTTGCTGGTCGATGCTCCAGACGTGCAGGTCGTGAATCCCCCTGACGCCCGGCACGGCGCTCATCTCCCCGACCATTTTCTTGATGTCGACATCGGCGGGGACGCTTTCGAGCAGGATGTGGATGGTCTCGCGCAGGATGCCCCAGGCGTTCCACAGAATCAGCAGGCCAATCAACACGCTGACGAGCGGGTCGAGCCAGTTCCAGCGGGTGAAGAAGATGACAACCCCGGCAAGCACCGCCCCGAGGGTGGAAAGCACGTCGCCCATCAGGTGGACGAAGGCCGAGCGCATGTTCAGGTCGTGTTCGCTGCCTTCTTTGATGAGCCAGGCTGTGACAGCGTTGATGACGAAGGCCACCAATCCTACCCCGACCAGGATGCCGGAATTGACTTCGGGCGGGTTGATGAAGCGCTGCCAGGCTTCGTGGAGAATCCCCAGCGAGATGAGCGCCAGGGTGGCCGAGTTGACCATGGCCGCCAGGATTCCGGCGCGGTGGTAGCCGAAGGTCTTGCGGGCGTTGGCGGGCTGCAAGGCTTTGCGCATGGCGTACCAACTCAAGCCGAGCGCCAACACGTCGGTCAAGTTATGGGCAGCGTCGGTCAGCAGGGCCAGGCTGTTGCCCCATAGCCCGGCGATGACTTCGACGATGACGAAGGCCAGCGTCAGGCCGAGCGAGAGGCCGAGCCGCCAGGATGTTTTTTGCGAGAGGTTTTCGAAGTGGGAGTGGGTATGCGTGGTCATGAAGTTAGCCGTGCCGGGCGTGTTCCAGTCCTTTTTGGAATAATTCGGTGACGTGGTCGTCATCGAGGGCGACGAAGACCTGCCGCCCCTGTTTGCGGGAGCGGATGAGCCGCTTATCTTTCAGTCCCCGCAGTTGGTGGGAGATGGCCGATTTGGTGGGTCCAATCTGCCGAACCAGGTCGCCTACGCTGACTTCGCCCTCCATCAGCGCGGCCAGGATGCGCACGCGGGTCGGGTCGCTCAGGGCCGAGAACAGGTCGGCCAGGCGGCTGGCGGTCGGGTCGTCGAGGGTCAGGTGGGACATGATGGTTCAGAAGTTCTTTTATAGTTGAACGATTGTTCAACTATTGTTGATTTTACTCATATATTCCGAAATGGTCAAGGC
>DAOUAZ010000258.1:0-2846 GCA_034432975.1 Anaerolineales bacterium
CCTGAAAAACACGTCTACCAGGGCGTGTTTTCGTTTCCGCCGCGCCTTGGCGAAACATATCCGAAAGGAGTGGTACTCAAATTTAGCGATTGTGAAAACTGGTTCAAGCGTGGAACGCGGTATAATCAACTCTTAACGAAATCTTCGAACTCATTTGGGAGAACTGGCATGTCGACACCAATTAACAAACCAATTAAACGCGCCGCCATCAGCACTGGTGGCGGCGATGCGCCCGGCCTGAACGCAGTCATCCGGGCTGCTGTCCTGGCTGGTATGAAACGCGGCTGGGAAATGTACGGCATTCGGGACGGATATCATGGTCTGCTCAGCCCTGAACAATATCCTGAAGGCGGCATCATCCGACTGAACCGCACGCGCGTGCGCGGAATTACCCACCTGGGCGGCACCATCCTTGGTACCAGCAACCGCAATCATCCCATGCGCTACCCGATTACTATGCCTGACGGCACGAAAGAAGAAGTCGACCGCACCGATGAAATCATCCGGGCCTTTGCGCTGCATGGCCTGGACGCGCTCATCACCGTCGGCGGCGACGGTTCGCTCGAAATCGCGCAGGTGCTGGCGAAAAAGGGCCTCCGGGTGATTGCCGTCCCCAAAACTATCGACAATGACCTCGATAAAACCGACATCACCTTCGGGTTCGACAGCGCGGTTGCCTTTGCGACAGAAGGCATCGACCGCCTGCACTCGACCGCCGCCTCGCACGGGCGCGTGATGGTTGTCGAGGTGATGGGACGCTATGCCGGTTGGATTGCCGTTGAATCGGGAATTGCCGGTTCTGCTGATATCATCCTGACTCCCGAAATTCCCTATGACCTGCGCAAAGTCTCCCAAAAAATCCAGGAACGCGAAGAACTGGGGCGGTTTTTCACAATTGTGGTCGTAGCCGAAGGCGCCAAACCGGTGGGTGGAAGTTCCTCTGTGATTGGCAAGGAGGCCGGGCGCGCCGAACGCCTGGGTGGTATCGGCGAGAAAGTTGCCGCGGAAATCAGCGCCCTGACCGGCAAAGAGACCCGTGTGGTGGTGTTGGGCCACCTGCTGCGCGGCGGCACGCCGACCGCCTTCGACCGCGTCATTGCCCTGCGTTTTGGGGCGGCAGCCGTGCGCGCGCTTGAGGAAGGATTGTCGAACGTCATGGTTGCCCTTGACGGCCCGAAGATGAAATTTGTCCCGATTGAAGAAGCCTACGGTCAGATGAAATCCGTCCCCCTCGATAGCGATATTATCCAGACTGCCAAAGACCTGGGCATCAGTTTCTGCGAACCAGATTAGCCATTCAAAAAAAGAGAACCGGAGGGTTGTAGCCCTCCGGTTTTTTGATTGGATTGTATTGGTCATTGGTCAATGCGATTTTTTGGACGCAGACTGCCCCCGTTGGGGCGCGCGGAGAAAAATCTTAGAATCCGCTCTTATCCGTTCTCGTTCGCGTCCAATTTTTCATTGCCGATAATGTCTATTTTACAGTTCGCTTGCCCGGCGCGCGATGCGGTCTTTGACTCGCGCCTGGAACTCTGCCAGCGGGATGTTGTTGACTTGCGACCCGTCACGCATCCGCAGGGAGACGGCCCCCGCGGCAGCCTCGTTCGCGCCGACGACCAGCATGTACGGCACTTTGAACAACTGCGCTGCGCGGATTTTGGCATTCATCCGCTCCGAACCCAGGTCGGCGCTGACGCGGACTCCCTGTGCTTTGAGTTGCGCCGCGATTTGGGCCGCGTACTCGTTCTGGGCGTCCGTAATCGGGATGACGCGCGCCTGTTCCGGCGAGAGCCAGACCGGGAAGGCCCCGGCGTAATGCTCAATCAGGAAACCGACCATGCGCTCGTGCGTGCTGAGCGGCGCGCGGTGAATGCACAGGGGAATCTCATCCGCGCCTTCGTTGTTGACGAACTTCAGGTCGAAGCGTTCTGGCACGGCAAAATCAACCTGGTTCGTGGCGAGCGTGAACTCGCGCCCAACCGCGCTCCAAATCTGGACATCGATTTTCGGGCCGTAGAACGCGGCTTCATCCTGGGCTTCCACAAACGGGACGCCGCCGTTCTGCATGGCGCGCCGCACCATATCTTCCGTCTTCAGCCACAGCCGCTCGTTATCGACATATTTCTTGCCCAGCCCGGCCTTGCCATGCAGCGAAAGGCGCATGACGTACTTGCCGATGCCAAACAATTCGAAATATTTCTTGTACAGGTCGATGACGCCCATGAATTCCTGCTCGAACTGTTCCTCGGAGCAGTAGATGTGGGCATCGTTCATCTGCATCGAGCGGACGCGCATCAGCCCAAAGAGTTCGCCCGACTTCTCGAAACGGTAGCATGTTCCATATTCGGCCAGGCGGATGGGCAGTTCGCGGTACGAACGCGGCCGCGCGCCGAAAATTTTGTGGTGCATCGGGCAGTTCATCGGCTTGATGTAGTACCTGACGCCTTCTTCCAGTTCCATCGGCGGGTACATGCTCTCGGCGTAGTAGGGCAGGTGGCCCGAGCGCAAGAACAGGTCTTCCTTCGTCAGGTGCGGCGTGCGTACGCGCTGGTAGCCAGCCTGCTCTTCCATCTCTTTGGCAAGTTTCTCCAGTTCATCGATGAGAATCCCGCCGTTCGGCATCCACAATGGCAGACCGGGGCCGACTTCATCGTCGTAGATGAAAATTTCCAGTTCCTTGCCCAGTTTGCGGTGGTCGCGCTTCTTGGCTTCCTCCAGCATGGCAAGGTAGCTTTTCAGGTCGTCGGGCTTTTCCCAGGCCGTGCCATAGATGCGCGTCAACATCTTGTTTTTCTCATCGCCGCGCCAATACGCGCCCGCAATTGACATCAGTTTGAAGGCGCTGG
>DAOUAZ010000259.1:0-8990 GCA_034432975.1 Anaerolineales bacterium
TGCATCTCTACCGCTCGAAAAAATGGACAGCGGGTACTGGAGGCGCTTTTCAATGCCTTTGCCGGTTCACCTTTCCGGCCAGCCTTTCTAGCCGCTATCCCCGCTGAATAGATACCATCCATCAATATCAGACCGAGATATTGCGCCTCGAGTGGTTGCGCGACCGCTTGCTGGCCAGATCATTGACCGAACCCGAATCGCGTAAACTGCAAAAGCGCTGCCGAACGCATCGCCAGCATCTGTTCGTTTTCTTGTATCGCGCCGATGGGCCACCAACCAATAACGTTAGCGAACAGGCGCTTCGTTCCGCTGTAGTGCATCGCAAGGTGACTGGCGGCTTCCGTTCCCTTTGGGGGTGCTGCTCTGGCTTCGGTAATTGATACGGCTGCCCTGCATGGAGTCAATGCGTTTGACGCCATCCAATCTTTGCTGGGCAAGCCATCCTTGCCGATCCTGGCTTTGCCGTGAGTAGATACCAAGTTTTTATCCCTTATCGGGATTCACAGTCCCTGCGGGGTTTCTTGGAGCGAACCATACCAACAAACTAATCTTGCAACCCAAAAAACGCCCACCGATTAACAGCAGTGTCAAGGGATGAGCAAAAAAGTGAATGAAAAAGGCCTTGCATCTGGAAAAAGATGACAGGCCTTTTTTCTTCGTGAAGGTTTTGAAGCCATTGTTTATCAGATTCCCTATCAAGAGACGCAGCCTTCTCCCGCCCCGCCCTGTTTTGTGTCAGGATGGGGCTTTGCGGCCCAACGGAAACAGCCAGTAATGAATGATTCGATACCGTTTGTTGTATACTAATTACACAGGGTTCTTCGTCATCCCACAGGAGGAGCGTTATGGATTTCGGTCTCAACGAAGAGCAGCGTTTATGGCAAAAAACCGTCCACGATTTCGTGGCGGCGGAAGTGCAGCCCAGGGCGCGTGAAACCGACGAAACGGGGGAATTCAACTGGCCCGCCGTCCGCAAAATGGGCGCGCTGGGCATGTTGGGGCTGAATATCCCGGAGGAATACGGCGGCGCGGGGGTGGACGCCATCAGTGCAGCGATTGCCATCGAGGAATTGGGCTGGGCCTGCGGCTCGACCGCCCTGGCGATTGCCGCCCACAACGGTCTGGGGACGACGCCCCTCGTCCTGTATGGTTCGGAAGAATTGAAACGCAAATGGCTGCCGCTCGTCGCCAGCGGCAAAGGCAAATTGGGCGCGCTGGCTCTCACCGAACCCGGCGCAGGCTCCGATTTGCAGGGCATCCAGACCAAAGCCGTGAAAGATGGGGACGATTGGGTCATCGACGGCGCGAAGATGTGGTGCACCAATGCCACGATTGCCGAATACATCATCACCCTGGCCCGCACCGACCCGGCCGGCGGCTCCCGCTCCTTGAGCATGATACTGGTCCCGACCGATTCCCCCGGCCTGCGCATTGGCCCGCCCGAAAAGAAAATGGGACTGAAAGGTTCTCCCACCAGCGCAGTGACTTACGAAAATGCGCGCGTTCCGCTCGGCAACCTGGTCGGCGCGCAGGGCGGCGGGCTGGGACAAACCCTGACCACGCTCGACGGCGGGCGAATCAGTATCGGCGCGATTTCGCTGGGGCTGGCGCGGGCGGCTTTCGAGAATGCGGTTGCTTACGCCAAAGAGCGCCGCGCTTTCGGCGCGCCGATTGCCAACCTGCAAGCCATCCAGTGGATGCTGGCCGACGCCGCCACCGAGATTGCCGCGGCCCGCAACCTGCTCTATTACGCCGCCTGGCGCAAACAGCAGGGCAAGCCCTATACCCAGGAAGCCGCCATGGCGAAACTGTTCGCCAGCGAAATGGGCGAGCGCGTCTGCCGCAACGCCATCCAGGTCTTTGGCGGGTACGGTTACAGCCGCGAGTACCCGGTCGAGCGCATGTACCGCGACGCGCGCCTGATGACCATCGGCGAGGGAACCAGCGAAATCCAACGCCTGGTGATTGCCCGGCATGTGTTGTCTGGGTAGCTCCAACCAACTCTCAACGCCCAAGGAGGAGGACGATGCAGATTTTGGACTCTGGCCGGGGGGAAATCATCCAGCCATTCGACCTGGACGAATTCAGGGAGTGGAATCGCGCCAGGAAAACGCGCAAACTGGTCGACAAAGTGATGACCGAACAGGAGGCCATCGCTAAATTCGTTGAGGACGGCTGCTATATCGGCACCGAGTTATACGGCACGGTGCGCTGTCCCATGTCGCTGGCGCGGGAGGTCGTCCGCCAGGGGCGCAAGGAGTTGCGCGTCTGCGGGCAGGGCGTGCTGGAACTCGACCTGTGGCTGGCTGCCGGTCTCATCAAGAAACTGGACATTACCTACATCGGCCTGGAAGTGTACGGCACGACGGCCTGCCTGCGGCGGGCGGTCGAATCGGGGCAGGTCGAGACCTGCGTGGAATGGTCGAATGCAGCCATTTCCTGGCGGATGAAAGCCGCGGCAATGGGCGTGCCGTTCCTGCCGACCCGCTCCATGCTCGGCACCGACCTGCTGAAATACAGCGCCGCCAAAGTGGTCGAAGACCCGTTCACCGGCATCAAGGTCGCCCTGCTGCCGGCCCTGGTGCTGGATGTAGCCCTCATCCACGTTCACCGGGCCGACAAATTCGGTAACTGCCAGTTGGAGGGAATCAGCGGCTTTGCGCTGGAGATGGCGCGCGCCTGCAAGCGATTGATTATCAGCGCCGAGCAAATCATCCCGACCGAGGAAATCCGCCGTTTTCCCGACCGGACGGTCATCCCCTATTACCTGGTGGACGCGGTCGTCCATGCGCCCTACGGCGCGCATCCCGGCGAGATGGCTTACTTATACGGGCGCGATGAGCCGGGCATCCGGGAATGGGTCGAGAAGAGCAAAACGCCTGAAGGCGCGCAAGACTACCTGCAAAAAACCGTTTACGGCCTGCCCAACCACGCAGCCTACCTGGAACAGGTCGGCAGGGAGCGGCTGGACAGGTGCGTCGCGCTGCGCGAGCGGAGGCAGGCATGAGCGAACCGACCTACTCCAAAACCGAACTGATGATTTGCGTGGCGGCGCGCCTGTTCGAGGATGGCGCAACCTGTTTCATCGGGACCGGCATCCCCATGCTGGCGGCCATGCTGGCCTCGAAGACCACCGCGCCGAACATCGTTCCAGTCTTTGAATTTGGCGGCACCGGCGCGATTTTGGAAGAACTGCCGCTGGCGGTAGGCGAGGCGCGCACCTTCCACAAGGGTCTTTCGGCGCTGGGCATCTGCGACACAATGGAGACCGCCCAGCGCGGCTTCATCGACTACGGCTTCCTGGGCGGCGCGCAAATCGACCCGTATGGCAACCTGAACAGCGTCGTGATTGGGGAGCATGACCACCCGAAAGCGCGCCTGCCGGGCAGCGGCGGCGGCAACGACGTGGGAAGCCTGTGCTGGCAGACCATCGCCATTATGCAGCACGACGCCCGCCGCTTTGTCCCTGAAGTGGATTTCGTGACCACGCCCGGCTACCTGACCGGCCCCGGCGCGCGCGAAGCCGCCGGACTGCCGCGCGGTACCGGGCCGATTGCGGTCGTCTCGACCCTGGCATTGATGGACTACGACCCGGCCGCCTGCCGGATGCGGCTCAAAGCCCTGCACCCTGGCGTGACGATGGGCGAGGTCAAGGCCAACACCGGATTCGAGTTGCTCGTCCCCGCGAATGTTGGCATTAACGACCCGCCCACAGACGAGGAACTGCGCCTGCTGCGCGAGGAAATCGACCGGGAAAAGTTTTACATCTAAAAAAACGAAACCGTCTTGAAGGTTTTCACAAGACAGGCACAGGCTGTGAGAAAAACCTTCGGGACGGTTGTCTTGATGGATGCGTCTGTGGAAAAGAAAAAATCCCCAGAGTGGGGATTTTGTGGGCGCAACCCACAGGGGGCTTCGCTCAGGGACTTGAACCCCTGACCTAATATCCCCTTCTTGGGGGCGTCGGTGGAAAATTTGTGGGCGCAAAGGGACTCGAACCCCTGACCTCCTCGGTGTAAGCGAGGCGCTCTAACCAACTGAGCTATGCGCCCGTGCGCCGAATTATACTTGATTCTGGTCAGGCTGGCTGGTAAATGCGCAATCCGCCAATATCCACCAGCCGCCCGGCCAGGCGGGTTTTTGCTTTGGCGCGCAGGGTTTCGAGAATGGATTCATACAGCGCGGGGTCATGGCGCAGGCGTTTGAGCGCGTGGCGCGACAAGGCATCGGCGGCGCGGTTGTGTCGGCGCGGCAGCCACTCCCAGCGCAGGTTGGGGAAATGTCCTGCCAGCCGCCGGGCGCGCTCGTGCAGCGGCCGCACCGCCGGGCTGGAGACTCCCGCCAGTCCCTCCATCTGGTTGATGATGCTCTTGGCGTCGCCGCACACCAGAACACGCTCGTCCGTTGCGCCCATATCGAGCAGTGCTTCCAGCCCCTCCACCAGCGCCAGGTACTCGGCGATGTTGGAGTTGGCGTTGCGGCCTCGGGCAAACGTCCCATGCCCCTGGGCGACGACCTCCTTTCCGCACAAGATACGCCATCCGTAGCACATAATCCCCGCCGAAGCGGGATGCTCGTCATCGGCATTGCGGAACAGGCCGTCGAATTCCAGTCGAAACATACAAGGCTCCTTGGATGGGGTTAAATGCCAATCGGCAGCCATAAAAGACTGCCGATTTTGGAGAGAAGTGGAGAAAGACCCGTCGCTTTGCAGGGTTGAGTGTGGATTGGTTTGCTGGTGCTGATGCGCTGCTAGATGGTCAGGGTCCAATGCGCCGCTCTGAAAGTCCCGCGTTTCTTGCGGGAAAGAAAATATTTTCTTATATCTTGCGCGTTTTCGACCTCAAAGTCAATAGATTCTGTGTAAAAATCCGATTAACAATCGATTTGCAATTTTCTCGTCAACCCTTCACAAGCACCAATCCCTTCAGGTAAGCCCCTTCAGGGAAGTGGATCGAGACCGGATGGTCCGGCCCCTGCGCGAGATATTCGACAATCTGGGCCTCCACGCCCGCATCCAGCGCGGCGCTGGCGACGATTTTCTGGAACAGGGCCGCATCGATGCCGCCGGAACATGAAAACGTGACCAAAATCCCACCTGGCCTAAGCAGTTTGAAGGCCAACCGGTTGATGTCCTTGTAGCCGCGCGCGGCCTTCTCGGCCTGGGCGGCGGTGGGGGCAAATTTGGGAGGGTCGAGGAGGATTAAATCCCAGGCGCGATTCTGGTCGCGGAATTTTCTTAGCGCCGTGAAGACATCCGCCTCGAGCCAGTCCAAACTGTCAGCATTTATCCCGTTCAATTGGGCGGTTTCCCGCCCGAGCGCGAGCGCTTCGCCGCTGGTATCGACCGATAGCACCGATTTCGCGCCTCCCGCTGCGGCGTGAATGCTGAACCCGCCCGTGTAGCAAAAACAATTCAGCACATCGCGCCCCTGGGCCAATTGCCCGACCCGCCTGCGGTTGGCGCGCTGGTCGAGGTAGAAGCCGGTTTTGTGGCCGGTTTCGATGTCGACGAGGAATTTAAGGCCGTATTCTTGAATCGTGATGAGTGACGAGTGAAGCGCGCCGCGCAAGAGACCTGCGCGGGGTGGCAGGCCTTCCAGCTCGCGCACCTCGGCGTCGGAGCGTTCGTAGAGGGCGGTTGCGCCGGTCTGTTCGAGCAGCAGGCCGGCCAGGGTCTCGCGCCAGAACTCGCAGCCAGCCGTCAAGGATTGCAGGACGAGAATCTCTCCATAACGGTCAACGACCAGGCCGGGCAGGCCGTCCGATTCGGCGTGAACCAGGCGCAAGGCGTCTGTATCCCTCTCGTTCTCCCCATTTGCCTGCGGAAAATGGGGGGAGGAAAAGAAAACGGCGCGCCTTCGGAGGGCAGAATGTATTCGACGCCGGAAGAAATCCGCATCGACCGCTTCCTCCGGGTCGAACGTCCAGACCCGCGCCCGGATTTGGGAGGTCGGAGAGTACGCGGCGCGCGCCAGCCAGTTGCCTTGCGCATCGCGCACTTCGACGGTTTCGCCAGGCTGTGGGCTGCCGGTGACTTGATCCACCGCGCCGGAGAAAATCCAGGGATGGCGGCGCAGGAGCGATTTTTCGCGTCCGGGTTTGAGAATGAGGGTGGGCATGTCAAAAGTATATCGCATCCTGTTGGGGTGATTGACGCGAACGTATTTCGGTTTACAATAACCATAAAACAGTGACCGCTATTGGCGTGTTTTGGAGAAAGACGAATGTTAACCAATCAAACCAAAAACCTGCTTTTGCGCTTGCAGGAGTTGATTACTGTCAGCGAAGATGAAATTGTGCAGCGCGGCATTACACAGGCCACAACGGAGCGGATTATCGAATTGCGCCAACGCGCGGCGCAATTGGCAAAACAATATGGCTCGCTGGATGAACTGGAAGCACTGGTACAAAAGGGTGTTTCGCCTGACGACCACACGCCCTATACCAGCCTGCTGGAATGGCGCGCCGTGCGGCACGAACTGGAACAATTGACCCGCTTTTTAGAGTCCGTATGAGCATCTGGCACGCGCCGGTTGCGCGCCTGCTGCAAGAGAGCGGGCTGTTTAGCGAAGTGCAGCGCAGCGGTGGTAAAATCCGCGCGCTTATCCATGAAAACCTGTTCCTGGATATTCACTTCGACCCGGCCAGCCATAGTTATTCCTACGCCCTGGTCGACCTGGCATCCACCTATCCGGGCGACAAGCGGATTTTTGGCTGGGACGACTATCCCCACCCTGGCATCCCGGAATTAAAACTGCTTGAGAGCGCTCCGCATCATTTCCAACAACGGCTGGAAGACGGTCAATGGGAATTTCGGGCTTCCGCCTTTCGCGGGAATATTCAAGATGAAATCCCCCACGTTTTGGAGGCCCTGAAAGCGTTCCTGGCGGGGAAAAAATAAGTCTCTCACTCCCCAAAATACTCGCGTGTCAAATCGCATCCTTCTATTCGACCACTTTTCCCAACGCTGGCTGGAATTCATCAATCCGGTCAGCGTGCTTGTTGCCCGCGCGCCCGGCGAGGCGTTGGCGGCTTTGCAGGCCGTCGAAGCCGAAGTGGGGCGCGGGCGTTGGGCGGCGGGCTGGGTGACTTACGAAGCCGCCTCCGCCTTCGACCCGGCGCTGGCGACGCATGACGAACCGAGCGGGCTGCCGCTGCTCTGGTTTGGGATTTACCAAGCGCCCCAGACCGTCTCCGCGCCGCCTAAAGTCGGCCAGGGCGCGCCCCTCGATTGGCAGCCTTCCGTCAGTGTAGGCGAATACAACGCCGGGTTTGCCCAAATCAAGACCCAGATTGCCGCCGGGCAGACTTATCAGGTCAATTACACCTTCCGGCTGCGCGCGCCGTTTTCTGGCAATGCCTGGGAACTGTTCGCCCGCGCCGCGCGCGCCCAGGGGGGCGGCTACCCGGTTTTCGTCGAGACGGACGATTGGGTCATCGGCTCGGCCTCGCCGGAGTTGTTTTTTACGCTCGACGGCGAGAAACTAATCTCGAAACCGATGAAAGGCACCGCCCCGCGCGGCCTGCGGCTGGCAGACGACCAGGCCAAAGCCGACTGGCTGCATCACTCGGAGAAAAATCGCGCCGAAAACGTGATGATTGTCGATATGGTACGCAACGACATGGGCCGCATCGCCCGCCTGGGCAGCGTGCGCGCTCCGAAACTGTTCGAGGTGGAGAAATATCGCACCGTCTGGCAGATGACCAGCACGGTGGAGTGCGAAACCCCCGCCAGCCTGACAGGGATTTTCGCGGCCTTGTTCCCGGCGGCTTCCATTACCGGCGCGCCCAAGGCCAGCACCATGCGCATCATCCGCGAACTCGAAAACTCCCCGCGCCGAATCTATACCGGGACGTTAGGCTACCTCGCGCCAAACCGGCGGGCGCAGTTCAATGTGGCAATTCGCACGTTTTTAGTGGAAAAACGTTCCGGGCAGGTCGAATACGGTCTGGGCGGCGGGATTGTGTGGGATTCGGAGCAGCGCGATGAAATGCAGGAAGCCTACACCAAAGCTAAAATCTTGACCGAGACGCCGCCCGATTTTTCGCTTCTCGAAACCTTGCTCTGGACGCCAGAAGACGGCTTTGCGCTGCTGGAAAGACACCTGGAACGCTTGAAAGAATCAGCCGCGTATTTCGATTTCCCCTTCGACGAGGCGGAAATTCGGCGCAAACTGGCGACCCTCACCCCGCTGCGCGGGGCTTCCCCCAACCCCTCTCCCGGTGGGAGAGGGGGGCAAACATCCCAGCGGGTACGCTTGCTGCTCGACGCGGAAGGCGGAATCAGCCTGGACTGTTCCGCGCTGAACCCGCTGCCAGCCCCGTACCGTGTCGAAGTGGCGAAACATCCTATCGCGTCGAACCATGCTTTCCTTTACCATAAAACGACCCACCGCGCCGTGTACGAGGCGGCGCGCCTGCCGAATTGCGACGACGTTTTGCTGTGGAACGAGCGCGGCGAACTGACCGAAAGCCTGGTTGCCAGCCTGGTGGTAGAGCGCGGCGGCGAACTGCTCACCCCGCCGGTGGAATGCGGCCTGCTGCCCGGCACGGCGCGCGCCCAGTGGCTGGCCGAGGGCAAACTGCGCGAGGCCGTCATCCGGGTGGAGGACCTGGCCGGGTGCGATAAGATATTCCTGCTCAATTCCGTGCGCGGATTGTGGGCGGTAAGGCGGAATGAATTCCGCCTTACACAAGGATTTTGAGTTTGGAGTTCATTTGGATTCGCCCTGAAAGACAAAAAACATGGCTTACTGAGCGCGAAAAACCCAAAACCGGTACACGGATTCGACGGATTTTGTGTTGGGTGCATTTCGTTTGAGTTGAAAGCCGGGCCTCAATCTGGTAAAGTGAGTTTCCCCAAACTTTAGTTTCCGCTAAATAGCAAATGACGTAGGCTGCAAGCGAGCATTGCAACAAGAACGGATACACAATCCGCCAGGCACTGGTTTTCAAAAAACGACAAAAACCGCTCAAACAGGCGATGA
>DAOUAZ010000260.1:0-13212 GCA_034432975.1 Anaerolineales bacterium
CTGGCCACCCAAGCCGGGGGAACAACCCCACCCCTGGGCATTTCCTCGCAAGCCGACAGGCTGCTTTCACCTGTTGGCAAGGCTAAAATCACTTCCCAGAATGGAGTTGTTCAACAGGCTCCTAGCCATGCACTTTTGCGTTCTCACCGAAGGGAAAGCCAGGATTTTAGTATTTTGGATTTGAAATCCTACTACCGTGGCTGCCGATACGCCAACGAGACAATAAAAATGCTTCCGCAAAAGCCTGATCCTAATTTATTGGCCAACATTTTCCAGCGAATTGCCCGTTTGGGCGCTATTCACCCGGTTTCGCAGCCGGTTTCTAGCCAATAATTGGCGAAGGTATTGTCATTAATCACATACAAAGTAGAGACAAAAGTCATTTGTGCCTGTCTGTACATGGTGCTACACTCAAAAGAAAACGTCCCGAAGGCTTTGGATGCATGTGAGGCGGTTTTCGACAATCTTGCGGGACGATTTCACTTGGAGGCTGCTATGGGAAAAACATTTGCTTTCATCGGCGCGGGAGTCTTGTTCCTGACAGGCCTGTGCCTGCTGGGTTACGGCGCATTGAATATTATCGGCTCGACCGCTGCGCCAGAAAATTCGAACTGGTTATCGTTTGGGATTGGCTTTGCCTGCCTGGGCGTCTTGTTCTTCGCGGGCGGCGGCGGGCTGATTTGGCTGGGGATGCGCGGCCAGAAAACCGAAGTGGTGCAGCAGGTGACGATGAAGGTTGCCCTGCCCGGCGAGACGAAAGTTTCGCAGATGAAGTGCCAGTCTTGTGGTGGGACAATCGGCTCCAACGACATCAAAATCATGGCAGGCGCGCCGGTTGTGACCTGCCCCTATTGCCAGGCAACCTATAACCTGACCGAAGAACCCAAGTGGTAACACGGAGGGACGAGATGAAACAACGTATTCTGGCTTTCCTGCTGGCCTGCGCGCTCGTGTTTGGCCTTTCCACCAGCGCGGCGGCCCAGACCTATCGCTTCCAACTGCCCAAAGAAGAAGTCCACGTTTACTGGAACAGCGATGGCACGGTGGCGGTCGATTACCAGTTCACTTTCGCCAATGACGCATCGGCATCGCCCATCGATTTCGTCGATGTCGGCCTGCCAAACGGCAGTTACGACTTCGACAGCATCAAGGCCGACGTGGGCGGCAATCCTGTCCGTGTGACGCGTGATTACCAGGGCAGCGGCGGGTATGGGGTGGCAATCGAATTGGGGGCGCAAGCCATCCAACCGGAGCAGACCGGCACGGTGCATGTCTATATTGGCAAAATCGAGCGGATGTTTTATCCCGATTCCGACGACGAGACGTACGCCAGCGGCGAATTTTCGCCGACCTGGTTCGGGTCGCAATACGTGAGCGGCAAGACAGATTTGTCGGTGACATTCCATCTGCCCCAGGGCGTGACCGCCGACGAGCCGCGGTATCACCTCCCCAAGAATTGGCCGGGAGCCAGCGAGCCGGCATTCGGTTTCGACAACGACGGGCGCGTAACCTACACCTGGCGCAGTCCCGACGCGAACGGGTATACCCAGTACACCTTTGGCGCGTCCTACCCGGCGACATACCTGCCGGAGGGCGTGATTGTGCGCACGAACTTCTTCGACCTGCTGATTGGCGCAATTGCGGCTTTCTTTGGTTTTATTGGCAGCATTTTGCCCTTCTGCTGTTTTGGCGTCTTTTTCTTTGGGATGCCCATCCTGGGCGCGGTGCAGGAGCATCGCCGCAAGAAGCAGTATATTCCCCCCAAGATTGCCATCGAAGGACACGGTGTCAAGCGCGGACTGACGGCGGTCGAGGCGGCC
Source organism: Anaerolineales bacterium (assembly GCA_034432975.1). Classification (GTDB taxonomy): domain Bacteria; phylum Chloroflexota; class Anaerolineae; order Anaerolineales; family Villigracilaceae; genus UBA5195. Next base: position 1,821 of record DAOUAZ010000260.1, read on the forward strand.
ATCCTGATGGGCCAGCCGCTCGAAAAAGTGATGCAGATGATTTTGTTCGGCGTGGTCAAAAAGAGCGCGGCCCAGGTCGAGAAGAAAGACCCGCTCGAGCTTTCTCTCTCCGATCCGCTGCCTGAGGGTTTGCGCGGATACGAGAGCGAATTCCTGGCGGCCTTCCGCGAGAAGGAGACTCGTAACCGTCGCAGTAAATTACAGGCGATGACCGTCAATCTTGTCAAAAGCGTCACTGAAAAGATGAAAGGCTTCAGCAGCAAAGAGACGAAAGAATATTACCAGTCTATCAACGAGAAAGCATGGCAGCAGATTGCCGCCGCCGGGACTCCCGAAATCAAGAGCCAGATGTTCGAGGAAGCCCTGGAATGGACGATGCTCGACAAGGACTACGATGACCGCGCGCGGCGCACTTTCACTGGCCCTATCTTCGTCCCGATGTGGTGGGGACGTTATGACCCGGTTTATCGCTCCGCGCCCTCGGCTCCAAGCACGTCTCCGGCAGGTGGTGGATTCAACCTGGGCGGCGGACGCGGCGGCGCGCTCCCCGGCGCGGAGTTTGCCGCTTCGGTTGTGACCGGCACGCAGAATTTTGCCCAAAAAGTTTTGGGCGGCAACTTTACCGAAGGCGTGACCAAAGTCACCAACCCGCCCCCGCCGCCATCCCGCTCCAGCGGCGGCGGACGCTCCGGCGGCGGCTGCGCCTGTGCCTGCGCTTGCGCCGGCTGCGCCTGCGCCTGCGCGGGGGGGGGACGTTGATTTTCGATTGATGATTTACGATTTTCGATTATTCGATGGTTTACAGGTATCGATATGAGTATGTTTTCTGGCTGGTTCAATCAGAAATCTGAAATCCAAAATCTAAAATCGGGGCTGTATCATTATGTAATCGAACACCCCGGCGAGAAATCGCGCGTCCACCTGCGGCTCGATGCGGATGGAAGCGGCACGCTCATCGTCAACGCCAACCGCATTATGCACCTGAACCCCACCGCCGCGCTGATGGCGAAACTGGTTTTGGATGGCAAAAGCGACGCAGAAATTAGCAAAGAAATCAAAAAACGCTGGAACGTCAAAGATGACGCCCTGCAATCTGACCTTTCGACGTTCCACATTCAACTTTCCAACCTGATTCGTCCCGATGGGGCCTGCCCGGTGCATGACCTGGAACTGGATACGCTGATGCCGTTCAGCGCGCGACCCTCCGCCCCCTACCGGCTCGACCTGGCCCTGACCTATCGCTGCAACAACAACTGCGCCCACTGCTACAATCTCGAACACCCCCAGCCTGGCCAGCCACTCAAATGCCCGGAACTGGATACTGAACACTGGAAACAGGTCATCGACAAGGCCTGGGCGCTCGGTATTCCGCACATTATCTTCACCGGCGGCGAGCCGACCCTGCGCGACGACCTGCCCGAACTGGTCGCCCACGCCGAAGCCAACGGCCAGATTACCGGCCTGAACACCAACGCCCGGCGGCTTTCAGACGCAAATTTTGTCAAACGGTTGGTCGATGCGGGTCTCGACCACGTCCAAATAACGGTCGAGTCGTCAGACGCGGATATCCACAATCGGATGGTGAATGCCCGGGCCTTCGACCAGACCATTCGCGGGCTGAAAAATGCCCTCGCCACCCCCGGCGAAGCGGGGGCTTCGCGCCTGTTCGTGATGACCAATACCACCATGCTGCGTGATAACGTCGAATCCATCCCGGCCACGCTCGATTTCCTGGCCGACCTGGGCGTGCCGACGGTTGGACTGAACGCGCTCATCTATTCTGGTCACGGCGCGACGGTCGGCACCGGCCTGCCCGAACGCGACCTGAAACCGCTGCTCGAAATGGCGCGCCACAAAACCGAAGCGCGCGGCCAAAAACTCATCTGGTACACGCCGACCCAATACTGCCACTTCGACCCGGTGCAAATGGAGTTGGGCGTCAAGGGCTGCACGGCGGCCCAGTACAACATGTGCGTCGAACCGAACGGCGACGTGCTGCCCTGCCAGTCGTATTACCAGCCGCTCGGCAACCTGCTGCGCGACGACTGGGACGCCATCTGGAACCATCCGCTGGCCCTGAAACTGCGCGAACGCCGCGATTTACCGCTCAAGTGCGAAAGCTGCGCGTTATTGGCCGAGTGCGGCGGAGGCTGTCCGCTGCAGTTTGCCGGTTCGCCGGTTGTCCAGTTGACCAGTTTGCTAACCAGGAAAGTTGTAAGCAGCGACCCATCACTCGCCAACCGGCTCGCCAGATAACAGGATAACTGGACAACCGGACAACCAAACCACCGAATAACCGGAGTACATAATGAACTGGCTCAAAGAATTCCCCGCCGCCGTCACTGTCTGCGACCCGGACGGTATTATCCTCGAAATGAACGACGAGGCCGCCAAAACCTATGAAAGCGATGGCGGCTATGCCCTAATTGGCAAAAACATGCTCGATTGCCATCCCGGCCTGGCGCGCCAAAAAACCGAACGCCTGCTGGCAGCGAAAGAGAAGAACGTCTACACCATCGAAAAAAACGGCGTCAGGAAACTGATTTACCAGTCGCCCTGGTACGAAAACGGCGAGTATGCCGGATTTGTCGAAATTTCGCTTGAAATCCCCTTCGAAATGCCGCATTTTGCGCGAGGTTAGGAGAATCCTATGGCAAACGCTATCACCTGGCTCAAAACCCTGTTTACCCCCGTCCAGCCCCTCCCGGCGGCCACTTACCATTACCAGTCGCCGCCCGGCGACAAAGAACCCTATCGCCTGCACCTGCGCCTGAACAAGGACGGCAGCGGCGTGCTGGTCGTCAACGCCCGCACCGTCCTGCATCTCAATTCCACCGCCGCCGAGTTTGCCCTGCACTTCATTCGCGGCGCAGCCCCGGCCCAGGCTGCAAAAGAAATTGCCGGGCGTTACCGCATCAGCAAGGCCCAGGCCGAAAAAGATTACGTGGACTTCATAGAACGGGTGGAGACGCTGATTCAGACCGAAGACCTCGACCCTGTTTCCTACCTCGACTTCGAGCGCGTGCCGCCCAACTCGGCGGAACTGACCGCGCCGCTGCGTCTCGACTGCGCCCTGACCTATCGCCTGCCCCCTGGCGCGGCCCCGTTGAACGCTCCCGAAAAGCGCGTCGAGCGCGAACTGACCACCGCCGAGTGGACGAGCATTCTCGACAAAGCCTGGGCCTACGGCGTGCCGCACGTCGTCTTCACCGGCGGCGAACCAACCCTGCGCGACGACCTGCCCGAACTGATTGCCCGCGCCGAAAAGAACGGCCAGGTCTGCGGCCTGCTGACCGGCGGCCATAAACTGGCCGACAAGGAATACCTGGAAAACCTCCTGCAAACCGGCCTCGACCACCTGATGATTGTCCTGCCCTCCGAAGGGGAACCCAACTGGCAGGCCATCCAGAACGCCCTCGTCGCCGATATTTTCCTGGCGGTGCATCTCACCATCACGCCCCAGGACCTGCGCCGCGTTCCCGCATTGATGGCGAAACTGCACGAAGCAGGCGTCGAGGCCATGTCGCTCAGCATCTCCGACCAAAGCCTGCGCGATGAACTCTCACAGTTGCGCGACGCGGCCGGCGAGATGGGCCTGCGCCTGATCTTCGACCTGCCCGTGCCATACTCCGCCGCCAACCCGATCGCGCTCGAAGTGGCCGAAGACGCCGAACCCGCTGGGGCCGGCAAAGCCTGGCTCTACGTCGAACCCGATGGCGACGTGTTGCCCGCCCAGGGCATGGCCCATGTCGTTTTGGGCAACATTCTCAAGGACGCGTGGGCGAAACTATATTCGTAGTTTCGCCCACGCCCAAAACCGACGGTGGTTTATTTCATGAAACATAGATTTTCTAGCCACCGTACAGTTTGCTCCACCTGAAAAATTATCATCTGCTTGCTGGCAGAAATCCAGATTAACACAGTGTCAAGGGAAAGCGAAAAACCCAATCAAAAAGCCCCCGCGCCATGAAAACGCGCCCCAGGATTTGCGCGGGACAGAGAGCGAGGAAAGATGAATTTGCGCTTTCGCCATTTTGGAGCAGGATGGCATCGACAAGTCTTTTTATTACCCCTGTTATAATCCATCAACCATATTCTCCATAACAAGGAGTCCTTCATGACATCTAAAATCAAATTCGGCACCGACGGCTGGCGCGGGGTGATTGCCGAAGATTACACCTTCGACAACGTCCGCCGGGCGGCGCAGGGCTTCGCCTCGTACATGCTCGCGCAGGGCAAGGCCGGGCAGTGGATTGTCATCGGCCACGACAAGCGCTTTGGCAGCGAGCATTTCGCCGCCGCCGCTGCCGAAGTGCTGGCCGGCAACGGCCTGAACGTCTGGCTGACCGAGAGCGCCACCCCCACCCCGGTCATCGCCTTCTCGGTCGTCAACAAAAAAGCAGCCGGGGCCATCAATATCACCGCCTCGCATAACCCGTCCACCGACAACGGCTTCAAAGTCCGCAACGAGACCGGCGGGGCCATCGACCCGGATGGGTTGAAACAAATCGAGGCAGGGATTCCGGATTCAAAGGAACACGTAAAACGTATTGCGTATTCCGTTGGGGTCGCGGAAGGCAAGATTGCTAAGTTTGACCCCGCCCCGGCCTACATCACACACATCCAAAAACTCATCGACCTCCAGCCCATCAAGGATGCCGGGTTGACCGTGATGGTTGATGCGATGTGGGGCAACGGCGCGGGCTGGCTGACCCGGCTGCTCGAAGGCGGCCAAACCCGCGTCCTCGAAATCCACAACCAGCGCAACCCGGTCTTCCCCGAAATGAAGCGCCCCGAACCGATTCCGCCCAACATCAATGTTGGTTTGCAGGCCACCGTCGAGAACAAAGCCGACATCCTGCTCATCCTGGACGGCGACGCCGACCGGGTGGGCGTGGGCGACGAAAACGGGCAGTTTGTCAACCAACTGCGTGTCTATGCCCTGCTGGCCTACTACCTGCTCGAAATTCGCGGCTTGCGCGGCGACATCGTCAAAACCCTCTCCACCACCGGCATGTTGAACATCCTCGGCGCGCAATACGGCGTCCCGGTGCATGAGACCGGCGTCGGCTTCAAATACGTCGCTCCCAAGATGACCGAGACGGACGCGCTGATTGGCGGCGAGGAGAGCGGCGGCTACGCCTTCCGCGGCAACGTCCCCGAACGCGACGGCATCCTGGCCGGGCTGTACATGCTCGATTTCATGGTGCGGCTCGGCAAGAAACCGACCGAACTGCTCAATATCCTGTTCGAGAAGGTCGGCGGCGAGTTCTTCTACGACCGCATCGACAGCGCCTTCAGCGGCGACCGCGCCGCCCGCGAGCAAATCATCCTCAGCGCCAACCCCGAAACCATCGGCGGGCTGAAAGTAACCCAACTCATCACCATCGACGGCTTCCAGTTCAAACTGGAGGACGGTGGCTGGCTGCTCATCCGCTTCAGCGGCACCGAGCCAATTCTGCGCGTCTACTGCGAAACCCGGCACGGTGACAAAGTTCAGGCCATTTTACAGGACGGGCTGAGGGTGGCGGGACTCAAATAATTGTGCGGAGTGCGGGGTGCGATGTGCGCACTTCGCACCCGCACCAGCGCACATGGTTTTAACCGACACCCACTGCCACCTCGATTTTGGACAATTCGACAGCGACCGCCCCGAGGCGCTTAACCGCGCCTGGGAAGCGGGTCTCACCCGTATCTTGATTCCGGGACTCGACCTGGCATCGTCCCGTTCCGCCGTTGAACTGGCCGAGTCGCACCCCAACCTGTTCGCGGCGATTGGCGTGCATCCGACGGAGGCGTTGAACGTTGAACGTTCAACGTTAGAGACCCTTCATCGGCTGTTTATGGAGTCAAACGGCTTGCCGTTTGCGCGGGAGCAAGTTCCCTCGCTCCAAAAAATTGTCGCCATCGGCGAAATCGGGCTGGATTATTACTGGGACGCCGCGCCGCGCGATGTCCAGCAGGGGGCATTGAAGGAACAGTTGAACCTGGCGGGTGCGTTGGGGCTTCCAGTGGTGCTGCACCTGCGGGAACCGGGCGATGCCCCAGACGGGGATTGCGCTTCGGATTTGTTGAACATCCTGGAGGAATGGGCAGACAGGCTCCAGTCGAGTCGGAATTCGCTGGCAGAACGCCCGGGCGTATTACACTCTTTTAGCGGGAATCTCGCCACAGCCAGGAAAGCGCTCCAATTGAACTTCTATATCGGAATCACCGGCCCGCTGACGTACAAAAACGCCGAATCGAAACGGCAACTGGTGAAGGCCCTGCCGCTGGATAAAATTCTCATCGAAACGGACGCGCCCTATCTCGCGCCCGTTCCGCAGCGCGGGCGGCGCAACGAACCTGCCTTTGTGCGTCATATTGCTGATAAAATTGCAGAAATCCACTCTATAAACACCGAGGAAATCGCCGCCATCACGACTGCCAACGCCGCGCGGCTGTTTGCCTGGTGAGGACATATTTTGACGACCACATTTTTCGTACCGGTACAATCCGGCATCAAAGAAGTCGAGGCGTTGATGCGCGCCCAGGTCGATTCGAACCAACACCCCGACCTGAAAGCCGCGCTCGAACACCTGTTGTCTGCCGGGGGAAAGCGTATTCGCCCCACATTGGGGTTGCTGGTTGGGCATCTGCTCGGCGGCAGTCATGAGAAACTCGTCATCCTGGGCGCATCGGTGGAGATGCTGCACACCGCTACCCTGGTGCATGATGACTTAATCGATGGCGCGCTGCTGCGGCGCGGCACGCCCACCCTCAATGCGCGCTGGTCGCCTCCCGCAACCGTGCTGACCGGCGATTTCCTGTTCGCGCGCGCCGCCAGACTGGCCGCCGAAACCGATTACCTGCCGCTGATGAAGTTGTTCGCCCAAACGCTGGCAACGATAGTCGGCGGCGAGTTGACGCAGATGTTCGCAGCGCACGGCATCCTGAACCGCGAAAACTACACCCAGCGGATTTACGCCAAGACGGCCTCGCTGTTCGAGATGTCCACCCTGGCGGCGGCCATGCTTTCGACCGACGATGAATCGATTCGGCAGGCCATTAAATCCTACGGTTATGAGATTGGGATGGCCTTCCAGATTGTGGACGACATCCTGGATTACACCGGCGACCAGGTGGCGGTGGGCAAGCCGCTCGGTTCTGACCTGCTGAACGGCCTGGTGACGCTCCCGGCGATTTACTACGCCGAAGCGCATCCAGGCGACCCGGACGTGCGCGCCATCCCCGAAGGCGGCTGGACCGATACCGAGCGCGTGGCGCGGCTGGTGGAACGAATCCGCCAGAGTGACGCCATCCAGCAGGCGCTGGGCGAGGCCCAGACGCATGTGGAACGGGCTTTGAACATCCTGGAGCCATTCCATCCATCTACTGCGCGTGACGCGCTCGAGGAACTGGCGCGATATATTGTGGACAGGCGTTTTTAGCCTTGTAAAACAATTATGTAGCACATCGCTTGGTTGTACGAAAAATCCGTTGACTTGCCGATTCGCGCGTGCTACAATGTGGGCGGGTTCGCTCCAAATCTCACCACCGAAGAGAACACAGTGCCAAATCCTCGCAAACCCCTGCGATTGAATGTCGGTTTCCTGGTCAGCGCCGCTGCCGGATACAACCGCGATTTCGAGTTTTACATCCCCAAATTAACCGATGAAGATGACGTGACGCTGGCTGAGGTGGAAGGCCGCGCCAAAATCAGCCGCACGCCCCAGGGCCTGTTGGTGGAAGGTGAATTTACCGGCAGCACCCAACTCGAATGCGTGCGTTGCCTGAACGAGTACACCCAGCCCCTGCATTGGGAATTTACCGAACTGTACGCTTTTACCCGCGATAACATCACCGAATCCGGGCTGCTCGTCCCCGAAGATGCGCACATCGACCTCCAGCCGTTGGTGCGCGACTTCGCCCTGCTCGAAATCCCCATCAAACCATTGTGCAGCCCAGGCTGCAAGGGTCTGTGTCCAGAATGCGGCCAGAACCTGAATGAAACAGACTGCGGACACCGACCGGAAATCGACTCGCCGTTTTCGGCGTTGAAAGATTTACTGTAAGGCAGAATTCATTCCGCGCAACCCGCGGAGGAAATCTCTCGCCCCTTCACGCGCATAGAGGGAACGCAGGAAAATAAGGGGAGGACAGTCGTGGCACACGCGAATCGGAGATACCGCAACGAAGTCCTCAACAGCCTGCTCGAAAAAGCAGGCGTGCAGGGTTATCTCACCACTGATGATTTGATGGAAGCCGTCTCTGAGGTTGATTCGAAAAGGCTGCGTGTTATTTTAACGGTGCTGCGAAGACAAGGCGTGGATGTGCTGGACGCCGAAGCGCCGGAAGATACCCGGCTGAATGAATCCGAGTCGGGATCCTGGGACAATCCGATTGATTCGGTTGCATCGAATGACGCCATTGGTCTGTACCTGAAAGAGATGGCGCGCGTCCCGCTGCTTTCCATGGAAGAAGAATTTGCCATTGCCCGCAAAATGGAAGCCGCCCGGCAGGCGCGCACGGAACTCCAGCGCGGCGGCCTGCCCCCGGCAACCCTGCGCGCGTTGGAAATCGATATCCAGGAAGGACAGGCCGCGCGCGAACACATCATCAAAGCCAATACCCGCCTGGTGGTCAGCATTGCCAAGCGCTACATGGGGCGCAGCCTGGCGTTTCTCGACTTGATTCAGGAAGGCAACCTGGGGTTGATGAAAGCCGTCGAAAAATACGACTACCGGCGCGGCTTTCGCTTTTCGACCTATGCCACCTGGTGGATTCGCCAGACCATCTCACGCGCCATCGCCGACCAGGCCCGCACCATCCGCGTGCCGGTTCACATGGCCGACCGCATCCGGCAGGTTTACCGGTGTACTCACGAATTGGAGCAAACCCTGGGACGCGAGCCAACCATCGTCGAACTGGCCGCCGCCTTGAGTCTGCCGGTCGAAAAAGTGCAATGGATTCGCAAAGTCTCATGGACTCCGCTTTCGCTCGAAAGCCCGGTCGGGGATGACGAGGAATCCGAACTGGGCATGTTCATCGAGGACGAACTTAATCCCACGCCCATCCAGATCGCTTACGAATCGCTGCTGCGCGAAAAAATCCGCGAGGTGCTTGGCGCGCTCCCGCCGCGCGAGGCGCACATCCTGCGCCTGCGCTTTGGTCTCGAAGACGGCAACGTCTACACCCTCGAAGAAGTCGGTCTGAAATTCGGTCTCACCCGCGAGCGTATCCGCCAAATCGAGGGCAAAGCCCTGCGCTGGCTGCGACATCCCAAGCGGGCCAGGCAATTGAAAGATTACCTGTAACAGGACTTACGCAAAACCATGAAATTATCCGCTAATCTACGCGAATTTTTGAACAATTTCGGGCTTGAATGCCTTTGATTAGCGATGATTAGCGCAGATTGGCGGACAAAAAACTTATTTTGCGTAAGTCCTATGTAAAAAGACATCGGGGTTCAGCCAGAACTCCGATGTCTTTTGATACAATCCACCAAAACCGGAGATTCTTTTTATGCTCAACCAGCCACTGCAACTTTTACCGGAATATCGGGATTACGTCTGGGGAGGCGGGCGACTGTGCCCGGGCATTGTTCCCACCGCCGAGGCCTGGGTCGTCTACGAGGGCGACAAAATCGCGGCTGGAGCCTTTGCCGGCAAAACCCTGGCAGAGCTGGCCGCCGAAAAGGGGGAAGAACTGCTCGGTTCGCGCGCCTATGCCAAAACTCGCGCGCGCTTCCCGCTGCTGGTCAAACTGCTCGACTGCGCCCAATGGCTCTCGCTGCAAGTCCACCCGGATGACGAGCAAGCCATCGCGCTCGAAGGCCCTGGCACCTTCGGCAAGACCGAAGCCTGGCACGTCATCGAAGCCGCCCCCAATGCAACCCTGATAGCCGGGATGAGACCCGGTACGACTGCTGAAATTCTCGAAACCTCCATGCGCGACGGGACGATTGTGGAGCATACCCAATCGCTGCGCGTTCGGGCGGGCGATACGATTTTCATGCCCGCCGGCACCGTCCACGCCCTCGGGCCGGGACTGCTCGTCTACGAAGTCCAGCAAACCTCCGATTGGACCTACCGCGTCTACGACTGGGGCCGCCCCGAAACACCCTCCCGCCGCCTGCACATCGAAAAATCCCTGGCCGTCTCCCGTCCCGATGCGGCTGCCAGCGCCCAACCCTTGCCCAGGCTGACCGATGGACAGCCCAGCCTGTTGTGCGCATGTCCCTACTTTCGGCTCGAAACGCTCTATGCTGAAAAACAACCCGTCGCGCTGGATACCAGGGGTGAGAGTTTCCACGCCATCACCGTATTGGAGGGCGCAGCGCATATCGCCACCCCTGGCGGCGAAGTGACCCTCAATCGCTTCGAGACCGCCGTCATCCCGGCAGCCTGCGGTTCTTACCGGGTCGAGCCGGTCACAGCGTTTCGGGCTTTAAGGACGGGGGTGGTGTAATGTTTCTACGTGCTAGTTTCTACGTGCTAAATGTTTATATGACAAATTTCCTGCGGATTAGTAACAATTGGTAGATATGCGCGTAACAGCGTTTGTTGTACGATTCAATTTGTTGCTTGAGTTTTGCGATTTAGCGCGGTACGATGGTCAAAAACCTGATGCGAGGTTAGACCATGCGCGTACCGATTGTAGAATATCCAGAAATTGTGCGGCGGAATTTGCCGCAATTTGAACCGGTCTTTTCAAATAAGAACCAGATCAAACACTTCTGCGAATACGTGACCGGGTTGATTGTAGGCGACAAAGCCACCATCCAGGCGATCAACGCTTTGTTCCTTAACAAGAACGATCAAAGCGCGCTAAACAAATTTCTGACCCAGGCAGTCTGGGACGAAGTGGAACTCAACCAGCGGCGGGTAAAGTTTGAACTTGAGCGGCTCCATCGTAGGCCGGTCAGTGCGAATGCCGGGCGGCTGATCATCGACGATACCCTGGCGCACCATACAAAGTGCAGCATGGCTGGGCTGGCCTACCTGCTGGACCACAGCCTCAATCGGAATGTGTGGGCCCATGACGTGCTCACCAGTTATTATCTCAATCGCAGCGAACAGTTCCCGGTTGATTTTCGGCTATATCTGCAATTCAATCGCAAGTATGAAGATGCTCAGTTGTACAAACAGGCTGCGACGCTGAGTTCCCAAGGCGACCTGCCAGCCTATCGGCAGTATTTGACCACTTTGTTGAGCTACCACTTTCGCCAACGAACCTGCCGCCCAAAAGCGGAGTTGGCTGCCGAACTGGTACAGCAAGCTGTCCAGCAGGAACTGCCCTTCAGGGTAGTCCTTTTTGATAGTTGGTTCTTGCGTTGGAACCTGGTCTCGGTTCTGGAACAACTCCAACTGGATTGGGTGAGCGGTTGTCCCAAGAACCGCAAGGTGCTTGT
>DAOUAZ010000261.1:0-25655 GCA_034432975.1 Anaerolineales bacterium
TGGCAGCCGCACGGCTCGCAATTCACAATTGTCGAACCTGTTCCAGAAGACTGCCTGCTGATAACCATCAAGCAGCCGCCCAAACTCGACAGGGAGGAAGTTCTCAAAGCCGTGCAATACGACGAAAGTTGGATTACCGTCAGCCGCCGGAAATAAATATAATCCAAACACCGGATTTTCCTTCGTGTTCCTTCAAGGACTTTGTGATTAGAGTTTTGGAACTCCCCGCCCTCCCAAGCCGCGCGGGCGTAGCGGTTGTGGGAGGGGTGCCGGTCTTGCATTTCGTCAAGCGGCCAGTATCGCAGGGCCAGGCCTTCGTGCAAGAGCGTCAACGCCCCGCCGGTGACGCTCGTCAACCACAATCAGTATTCCGTGTCCAGAAAAAGAGAGCCGCCCTTTCCGCTTGGAGAGGGCGATTTTGTTGTTGGAACGTAACTACCTGCCCTCACCCTAACCCTCTCCCAAAGGGAGAGGGAAGCGGACATACGAAACGGATTTTCTTGCTGAAAGCGACAAAATCGTCCCTGTTTTCTCCCCTCTCCCGGTGGGAGAGGGGCCGGGGGAAGCCCCGCGCAGCGGGGTGAGGGTGGGCAGGCAGTTACGTTGGAACAGTTTTTAGGTTGGCTGCGCTGCCAACGGCACAAAAATGCTGGGCGGCGAAGCAATTGGGGCAGATTTCATGCGCGCGAATACAATTGGCTTGCCTTCGCTGCCGTATTTGTCGAGTAATTCCAGGTTATAGAGGCGGATTTCAGGGTCATCTTCGGGCAAAATGACCAACTCGAAGCGTTCTGGCAGGGATTGAAGCACGTTCGGGTTTTCCAACAGGTATCGCATGACTTCGCCGGTCAAGGCGATGTTGCGCCTGGCAATTTCAGGGTTTACTTTTCCAGCCATTCTTCGTCCCTCCGGCGGTATTCGCTCCAATTATTGGTCAAATCGAACATTGCAACCGTTAAGCCTTCGTTGAAGTCACGGACTCGCATTTCAGTTTTTTCAACGTCCGTATGTGGGTGCATTCTATCACAGCGGGCAAACCCGTGCGCCGTGTCATAGCGGACAACAGGTATCCATTGGTTATCCATAAAAAGACATTCCAGTTGAACTACGAACATGACCACTTCACCATATTCCAGTTCAAAACGAACGCGCAGGGCATTTTTATCGTCCAACAAGCGGCGGAATTCAACGCTTCGCATGTTGTTATTGTACAACAAGGTGAGCACTCTTTCACAACTGGAGACGACTGTTGAGTCTCAATCATACACCGCCGGGACTGGCTTTCCCGCCTGCCAGGCTTCGTAAGCGGCGCGGGCGTAGCGGTCGTGGGCGGGGTGCCAGTCTTGCATTTCGTCAAGCGGCCAGTATCGCAGGGTCAGGCCTTCGTGCGAGAGCGTCAAGGTCCCACCGGTGACGCTGCACAGGTGGACGACCGCCAGGGTGGTGTGCGGGCCGTTTTTCTGGCTTGGTTTGCGGGTAAAAACGCCCACCAGCGGCCCGATTTCGACCTCCAGCCCGGTTTCCTCGCGTACCTCGCGCCGGATGGTCTCGGTTGGGGCTTCGTTGGGTTCGACGAATCCGCAGGGCAGGCACCAGCCCAGGCCGTCGGCGCGCTGCATCAGCAGGATTTCGCCTTTATCGTTGAAAATGGCCGCATCCGCGCCGATTTTGGGGGTGATGTAGCCCAACTCGGCGGCAAACCGCGCCCGAATGGCTGGTTCGGGCAATTCGAGCAGGCCGCTGTAGGCGCGGGTGGTCACATCCATCAGCCGCTCATAGCGCTCGCGGTCGTAAGCATTTGTGGTGTAATACAGCCCATTGCGGGCAATCGTCTGGAGTTCATCCTGGAGTGAGAAAATATCCATGTTATGCGTACCCCATACTTGAAAAGGCCGCCATCCATCCCAATCCGCCCAGGTCTTGCGCGCATCGACTGCGAACAGGGCTTGTTGGCAACAACCATCGTGATTACAGGCGATGGGTTGGGGTGTTTCCAAGTTCCAGCAGTAGTTCTTCGATTTCCTGGCCGCGCGCGTTCGCAAACCCTTTGGTTTCTTCGATAATTTGAAAACCGCACTTTTCCAACACCCGGCGCGAGCCGGGATTGTCTTTGGCTACCCGGGCATAGATGGGGCGGGTTTGGTTCTTGCGCCCCAAAAACTCTTTCAGGGCCCAGGTTGCAATGCCCTTGCCCCAAAACGCTTTCCCAAGCCAATAAGTGACTTCCGGCTTGCCTTCTTCTTCATAGCTCGAAACACTTCCCGCAACCTGCCCATCGACGATAATGGTTTGGATGATAACGGTTTCATCCGTCAAAATCCTGCGCCAGTGCGCCAGAAAGGCTTCCCGGTTGGTTGGGTCCTTCGCCGTGAACGCCGCCATGTAGTTGGCTTCTTTGTCCAACTGATGCTCGAAAAAGACGGGCAGGTCGTCATCTGTTACATCGCGCAGGAACAGTTCGGTGGGCATACGGCTTTTCTCCATAGTTTCGACATGAAATGCTGGGTAAACGTCCCGAAGGTTTTGGGCGCAATTCGGGTGACTTTCGGAAACCGCTCGGCTGAGCGCTCGCGGCGAAGCCTTCGGGACGGTTTGAAATCAAATTGAGAATTGCTGCTTCGACCGGGTTTGGATTGCGGTCTCTTTTATTTGTTGAAATGGACCAGGTGTTGCGCCAGGAATTGCCCGGTGTAACTGTCTTGCGCCTCCATCACCTTCTCCGGCGTTCCTTGCGCAATCAGCTGCCCGCCCCGGTCGCCGCCTTCGGGGCCGAGGTCGATGATCCAATCGGCGATTTTGATGATGTCGAGGTTGTGTTCGATAATCAGCACCGAGTTCCCGGCATCCACCAGTCGCTGCAAGACCTCGATGAGTTTATGCACATCGGCGGCGTGCAGGCCCACCGAGGGTTCATCCAGCACGTACAGCGTCCGACCGGTGGCGCGGCGCGAGAGTTCCTTCGAGAGTTTCACGCGCTGGGCCTCGCCGCCGCTCAGGGTGGTGGCGGGCTGCCCGATTTTGACGTAGCCCAGCCCCACTTCCTGCAACAGCTTGAGTTTGTTCATCATGGCCGGGAAGGCGCTGAACCGTTCCACGCCTTCGTCCACCGTCATATCCAGCACCTGGGCAATCGATTTGCCCTTGAAATGGACTTGCAGGGTCTCGCGGTTGAAGCGCGTGCCGTGACACACATCGCACGGGACGTAAATATCGGGCAGGAACTGCATTTCGATGCGCAACATGCCCTGGCCCTGGCAGGCTTCGCAGCGTCCGCCATGCACGTTGAACGAGAAGCGGCCCGGTTTGTAGCCGCGAATCTTGCTTTCGGGCAGTTCGGCGAACAGTTTGCGGACTTCGTCCCACATGCCGGTATAGGTGGCCGGGTTCGAGCGCGGCGTGCGTCCGATGGGCGACTGGTCGATTTCGATGATTTTGTCGAGGTGTTCCACGCCCTCGATGCGCTCGTGTTCGGCGGGCTGGGTGCGGGCCCCGTTGAGTTGGGCCGCCAGCGCGTGATACAGAATCTCGGTCATCAGGGTCGATTTGCCGGAACCGCTGACCCCGGTGATGCAGACCAGCCTGCCGAGCGGAATCTCGACATCGATATTCTTCAGGTTGTTGGCGCGCGCGCCGACAATTTTCAACCGTTTCCCGTTGCCGTTGCGCCGCTGGGTCGGAATCGGCACCGATTTGCGTCCCGATAAATACGCGCCCGTCAAGGATTGGGGGTGCGCCAGGATGGCCTCCGGCGTGCCTTCGGCGATAATTTCTCCGCCGCGCGCGCCCGCCGCCGGGCCGAGGTCGATAATCCAGTCGGCGGTGCGGATGGTTTCGTCGTCGTGTTCCACCACCAGCACGGTGTTGCCCAGGTCGCGCAATCCTTTGAGGGTGGTCAGCAGGCGGTCATTGTCGCGCGGATGCAGGCCGATGGACGGTTCATCCAGCACATACAGCACGCCCACCAGCCGCGAACCAACCTGGGTCGCCAGGCGAATGCGCTGGGCCTCGCCGCCGCTCAGGGTGGCGGCAGAACGCCGCAGGGTCAGGTAATCCAGCCCAACGTTGACCAGGAAGCCCAGCCGGGCAACGATTTCCTTCAGAATCCGCTCGGAGATGGCCTGCTGGCGCGGGTTGAGCGGGGTCTCGGCCCCGGCCAGTTGGAGCGCCCAATCCAGCGACTTATTAATCGGCCACTCGGTCACCGTCAGGATGTTTTCATCGGCGACGGTCACGGCCAGCGCTTCGGGGCGCAGGCGTTTGCCCTGGCAGGCCGGGCAGGGCCGGTCGCTCATGTACTCGCTGATTTTGCTGCGGATGTATTCCGAGTTCGTATCGCGGTAGCGCCGCTCCAGGTTGCCAATAATGCCCTCGAAAGCGGCGTCGAAGTTAGCAGTGCGGCCCTCGCGGTTACGGTAGTGAACGCGCACCCGCTCGCCCTTTGTGCCGCGCAGGATGACTTCCTGTTGTTCTGGGGTCAGGTCTTTGAAGGGTTTGGCAAGGTCAATGTGATAATGATGCGCCATTGCCTCCAGCATTTGCCAGTAATACCCCGGCGTGCCGTTGTCCTGGACATTACTCCATTCCATTGCAATCAGCGCGCCATCATTGAGCGGCTTTTCGGGGTCAATCACCCGCTCCGGGTCGATTTCCAATTTCGAGCCGAGTCCCTGGCATTCGGGGCAGGCCCCCTGCGGGGTGTTGAAAGAGAAGGTGCGGGGTTCGATTTCGGTCAGCGAAACGCCGTGTTCGGGGCAGGAGAGATTTTCGGAGAAGAACATATCCGCAGGTGGCTGACCACTGTCCACTGATAACTGATTACTGATAACTGATACGGTAACGTACCCTTCCCCAAACTTGAGCGCCGTCTCGACTGAATCGGTCAGCCGGGTGCGGAACTGTTTCTCGTCTTCCTCGGTGGTGGGGCGCTGAATCACCAGCCGGTCGACCACCGCGTCGATGTTGTGCTGTTTGTAGCGGTCGAGTTCGATTTCATCATCCAGGCTGACGACTTTGCCATCCACCCGGGCGCGCGCGAACCCGGCCTTGCGGATTTCCTCGAACACGGCCTGATAGGTTCCTTTGCGCCCGCGTACCACCGGCGCGAGGACCAGGATGCGCGCGCCTTCGTCGAGCCTTTCGATGGCCTCCACAATTTCCTGGGCCGACTGCTTGACCACCTCGCGTCCGCAGACCGGGCAATGCGGCGTGCCGACGCGGGCGTACAACAGCCTGAGATAGTCGTATATCTCGGTTACGGTCCCCACCGTCGAGCGCGGGTTGTGGGAAGTCGATTTCTGGTCGATGGATACCGCCGGGGAGAGTCCCTCGATGTAGTCCACATCCGGTTTATCCATCTGCCCGATGAACTGGCGCGCGTAGGCTGAGAGCGACTCGACATAGCGGCGCTGGCCCTCGGCGAAGATGGTATCGAAGGCCAGGGAAGATTTGCCGGAACCGGACAGCCCGGTAATGACGACGAATTTATCGCGGGGAATCTCGACCGTGATGTTTTTCAGGTTGTGCTGGCGGGCGCCCACCACGCGGATGACGTTTTGAGACATATTGCCTCGATTCATAGAAAAGGGAAATCGAATACTGATTATAGCACAAATGTTTTATATATCGTAACAGAAAGGCAAATGAAAATTATACCAAGCCAGGTTGACGAAACGCAACTTCAGGTTCGCTGCCGTTAAAAAGTTTTCAACTCTGTGACGTGAATCTCCCGCCACTTATGGTATCATGTGCCGTGTTTACAGGAAAAAAAGACGCTATGGATGACCGAATCACTATCATCGAAGGCCCCACGCCGCTGCTCGAACCTGTCCAGGATGGCTGGGCGCTGGGACTGAACGAAACCCGCCGCTTTTCGCACACCGTCATCACCCGCCTGCGCACCTTCAACGGCCCCGCGCTGGTGGAACGCTGCTACCAGCGCTGGCGCGCTAACGAACCCATCACCCTGCACTACCGCGACGAAATCGGCCTGGAGGCGGAAGCGCCCATCCTGGCGGCGCGCTCCATTGAGACGGATGAAGGCCAGGTGCTGCTGCTCTGGCTGCACATCGAACGCAGCGACATGGAACTCGAAATCGACTCGCGCGACGACGATGCGGCGGATGACGATTTCGATTTACTGGAGTGAAACGTACCCCGTAATTCATAATGCGTAATCCGTTTGCTGCGGATTACGCATTTTTTGTAAAAAACGTCCCGAAGGTTTTTGGACACAAGATTGTTTGCTGCAAGCAGCCGTTCGGGACGGTTTCAAGTTGCGAGGCAACGATGACATCCTTGAAAGCCGACCTGCTCGACGGAATCCTGACCCTGACCATCGACCGTCCCCCGGCGAACGCATTCAGCCTGGCGCTGGTTGGCGAATTGCAATCCGCCTTCCGGCAGGCCGCCCGCGACGCCCAGACGCGCGTCATCGCGCTGACCGGGGCCGGGAAAGTCTTCGGCGCAGGCCAGGATATCGCGGAAATGAAGACCGGCGGCGAGGACATTTCCTACCGCCAGCACCTGCTCGAAACCTACAACCCGCTCATTTTGCAGATTCGTCACATCGAGAAGCCGGTCATCGGCGCCATCAACGGGACTTGCGCCGGGGCTTCGTTGGGAATTGCCCTGGCCTGCGACCTGCGCCTGGCAGCGGATTCGGCCAAATTCGTGGTCGGGTTCACAGGAATCGGCCTTGCGCCCGATTCGGGCGTCTCGCTGCTGCTCCCGGCGCTGGTTGGCCTGGGGCGGGCAAGCGAACTCACCTTCAGCAACCAGCCCATCCCCGCCGAAAAAGCGCTCGGATGGGGCCTGGTCAACCGGGTAATTCCATTCGAACATTTGATGGCTGAAACCCGGCAAGCCGCCGCGCGGCTGGCCGCCGGGCCGGTCGGCGCGTTCGGGCTGTCGAAGCGCCTGTTCAACCGCGCCATGCTGCCCAACCTGGAGGACATGCTCGACTACGAAGCACACATCCAGGAAATTGCCTCCAAAGGCGCGGAACACAGGGAAGGCGTGGCGGCGTTTCTCGAAAAGAGGATGCCGAAGTTTTAGTTGTCCGGTTATCCGGTTGTCCAGTTGTTCGGTTTCTCGATCACCCAATCACAAAATCACCCAATCAAAAAATGACCTACGAACCCGTCATCGGCCTGGAAGTTCACATCGAGATGCAGACGCAGTCGAAAATGTTCTGCGCCTGCCCGGTGGTCGATTCGGTCTCCGCGCCGCCCAATACCGCTGTCTGTCCGGTCTGCGCCGGGCACCCCGGCACGCTGCCGGTGGTCAATGAACAGGCCGTCGATTACGCCCTGCGCGTGGCGCTGTCGCTGGAATGCGTCATCCAGCCCATCAGCATCTTTGCGCGCAAGAATTATTTTTACCCTGATATTCCCAAAGGCTACCAGATTTCGCAATACGAGCAGCCGCTGGCCGTGAACGGCAAAATTACCGTCGAGACAGCCCAGGGCGAGAAGGTGATTCGGATTCGGCGGGTGCATTTGGAAGAAGATACCGGCAAGTTGACGCATGTGGAAACGGATTTTACAACGGATGAATCGGAGTGGACAACGGATGAAACGGAGAAGCGGAAAACTGGAAAACTGGAAAACCGGAAAACCGGAAAACCAGAAAAAGGCTACAGCCTGGTCGATTTGAACCGGGCGGGCGTGCCGCTGCTGGAAATCGTCACCGAGCCGGATTTTCGCTCTCCCGAAGAAGTGCGCTCGTATGCCGAACGGCTGCGGGCGCTGGTGCGTTATCTCGGCGTGAACAGCGGCGACCTGGAGAAGGGCGTGATGCGCATCGAGCCGAATATTTCGGTGCGGAAAGTGGGCCAGACCGAACTGGGGACGAAGGTCGAAATCAAGAACCTGAACAGTTTCCGCGCGCTGGAGCGGGGCGTGGCGTATGAAATCAAGCGCCACATCGCCATCCTGGAAGCCGGCGGACAGGTGGCGCAGGAAACCGTCGGTTGGGACGAGGCGGCGCAGGCCACCTTCAGCCAGCGCAGCAAGGAAGACGCCCACGATTACCGCTACTTCCCCGAGCCGGACCTGCCGCCGCTGGTGGTCAGCAAGGCCTGGATGAACGCGGTGCGCGACGAACTGCCGGAATTGCCCTGGCAGGTCTACCGGCGGTTGGTGGATGATTATGGCCTGAGTCCCGCCGAGGCCTGGGGGCTGGCGGCGGAAAAGGCTGCGGCGGCGTATTTCGAATCGGTGCTGGAGGCAGGCTCCAGCGGAGTCCGCACCGTCTATGCCTGGGTAACGGGCGAATTATCGGCGTTGACTGCGCAGCGTGGTTTGGGAACGGGATTCGAGTCCCTCTCCATCCCCCCGAAGGAACTGGCAGCCCTGCTCGGCATGATGGCGGAGGGGAAAATCAACCAGCAAACCGGCAAGGCGGTGCTGGCTGAAATGTTTGCCAGCGGGAAACCGGCGGCGGCGATTGTGTCCGAAAAGGGGCTGACGCAGGTTTCGGATGCGGACTTGCTCTCGAAACTGGTGGCCGAGACGTTGAACGAAAATCCCGGCGAGGCAGCAAGTTACCGCGCCGGGAAGTTGACGGTGGCAAACTGGCTGTTCGGCCAGGTGATGCGCAAGGCGGGCGGACGGGCCAACCCGCAGGTGGTGCGGGCCGAGTTGGAACGGCAGTTGGGCTGATTAGCCCGGCCACAGGCCAAAAAACTTGAGGGCGGCCAGCGCGCCAAAGATTGCCAGCACCAGCGCAATGGCGGTGTAAGCCGCGCCGGTGTCGCGCTCGTCTTCGAGCCGGAAGTAGGGGTAAAGCCCCTCCACTTTCAACAGCGGCCCGCCGAACCAGGTAAAGAGCAGCCCGCCGAGCAGCCCGCCCAGGTGTCCCCAATTATCGATGCCGGGACTCAGCCCAATCACAAAGTTGATGACGGCCACCTGGGCGATGTTGATGAGGGCGGCGCGTGCCTGGCCGCCGAACAGGTCGCGGTGGCGGTACAGGAAGACCGCTTCCGCGCCGAGCAGGCCAAAGATGGCGGTCGATGCGCCCAGGGAAGGGTTATCGGTCAACAGGAACGAGAAGACATTGCCCGCGAAAGCCCCCGAAAGGTACAGCAGCAGGAAGCGGCCATGCCCGAAGCGCTTTTCCAGCGGCAGGCCGATGATGACCAGCGCGTACATGTTGAAGCCGATGTGTAAAATCGAGCCGTGCAGGAACATGGGCGTAAAAAAACGCCACAACTGCCCGGTCAGGATGTATTCGTTGATTTTCATCCCCAGGATGGCAGGCAGGTCGTAACCTAGCAGGAATTGGGAACCCATTTGCAGGATGTAAATGACGACCGTCACCGCCATGATGACGTACCCCACCACTGGCATGGCGAGTTCCTGTTTGACGGCCACCGGCTGGGAGGGCGGCGGGGAGGGATACTCGTTGGATTGTCCGAACTGGTTCATAGCGTCACCGCCTTTTGATGGACTCTCGAATGTTCCGCGACGATGATGGCCTGGATGGTATCGACCGCCCGGTCGAGGTGGTCGTCGGCGTTGACCACGATGTAGTCGAAAGCGTCCACGCGCTGCAATTCTTTGCGGGCAGTGGCGATGCGCAGGGCCAGTTCCTCGGCGTTTTCGGTCTTGCGTTCGCGCAGGCGGCGTTCCAGTTCCTGTTCGTTATCGACCGTCATGAAAATCATAACGGCGTTGGGAGCCAGTTTGCGCACCGTTTCGGCGCCCTGCACGTCGATGCGCATGATGACATCCTGGCCGCTGGCCAGCGCCTCGCGCACCTGCTGTTTGGGGATGCCCTTGTAATCGCCGTAGACGATGGCGTATTCAATCAGTTCATCCTCGTCTATCATGCGCGCGAACTCTTCCTTGCTGACGAAGAAATAATCGCGGCCATGGATTTCGTTTTCGCGGCGCGGGCGGGTGGTGGCCGTCACCACGAAGTGGAACGGCATTCCGCGCTCTTTCATGCGCTGCATGATGGTATCCTTGCCCGCGCCCGAAGGCCCGGAGATGACAATCAGCAGCGGTTGGGGTTCGATTACTTTGAAATTGGTTTCAGTCATAACCCTATTTTACTTCACGAAAGTTCGTTAAAATCGACGTATGCCTACTTATGATTACATCTGTCTCGATTGCCGCAAACGTTTCGACATTTTCCTGACCTACCAGGAATACGGAGTCAAACCGGTTGCCTGTTCCCATTGCAAGAGCAGCAACGTCACCCGAAAAGTTCCCCGCGTCCGCGTCCTGAAAGGGGATGAGGCGCGCATGGAAGCCTTCTCCGACCCGTCCAAATTCGCCGGAGTGGAGGATGACCCGCGCGCGATGGGCAAGATGTTCCGCGAGATGGGCGGCGCGCTCGGCGAGGAAATGCCGCCGCAGTTCGACGAAATTGTCGGCCGGCTGGAATCGGGCCAGAGTCCCGACGAAATCGAATCCTCCATGCCCGATTGGGGCGAGAGCATGGGAACGCAGGAATTCGGCGGCCGCGAACACAGTCACGAGGATTGAGCGCGCCGGGGCCGTTCGCGGCCCGGCATCGGAGAACCGAACCACCCCTCCGCGTAGAGCAGCAGCATGGAAAACAGGATGCATATCACTTTTCCCTGGGATGGGGTGTTATATACTGTGTCTACCCCGACAAAGACATTCGGGACTTTCCCATCTCCAGGAGCGCAATCATGCTGAACATCGAGCAGGTGGATTTATCCAGCAAAAAACAGGTCAAACGTTTCATCCAACTCCCGCACCGGCTGTACAAGGACTGCCCGCAGTGGGTGCCGCCGCTCAATATCGACGTTTACGCCCAACTCAACCCCAAAAAGCATCCCTTCTACGAACATTCGGATGTCGAATTTTTCCTGGCCGCGCGCGATGGGCGCGACGTGGGGCGGATTGCCGCCATCGAAAACAAGCCGTTCAATCAATATCACGGCGTCAGGGAGGCCGATTTCTACTTCTTCGACTGCGAAAACGACCCCGAAGCGGCTGCCGCCCTGTTCGAAACCGTTTTCGATTGGGCAAAGAAGCGCGGCCTGAACCGCGTCGTCGGGCCAAAGGGCATGGGCCCGCTCGACGGCTACGGAATGCTGACCTTTGGCTTCGAGCATCGCCAAACCATGACCATGCTGACCTACAACTATCCCTACTATGTCGATTTAGTCGAGGGCCTGGGATTTCAAAAAGAAGTCGATTTCGTCTCCTGTTACGTCCCCGCCGACGGCTTCAAAATCCCGGAACGCGTCGAACGCATCGCCCAGCGCGTCATGGAGCGCAGCCACTTGCAGGTTAAACGTTTTGCCAACAAACGCGAACTGCTCCAATGGGTCGAGCGCATCGGCATGGCCTATAACAAATCCTTCGTGAACAACTGGGAATATTACCCCTTCACCAGGCGCGAAATCGACTTCGTGGTCGAAAACATCATCACCGTCGCCGACCACCGCCTCATCAAAGTCATCACGCACGGCGAAGAAGTGGTCGGCTTCCTGTTTGCCTTCCCCGATGTCTCGGCGGCCTTGCAGCGCGCCCGGGGCAGCCTCAACCCGTTTTCGCTGGCCGATTTGCTGCTCACCATGCGCCGTACCAACTCGGTCTCGGTCAACGGCATGGGCATCCTGCCTGAATTCCAGGGACACGGCGGCAACGCCCTGCTCTACTACGAAATGGGCAAGACCCTGCTCGAGTTTGGGCAATTCGTCCATGTCGAAATGACCCAGGTGGCCGAAACCACCCGCCAGATGCGCGCCGACCTGAAAAATCTGAACGGGGTCGAGTACAAAAACAACCGGGTTTATCATCGGGATTTGTGAAAGACCGTCCCGAAGGTTTTACAACCGCTTGGCTGAGCGCTCGCGGCGAAGCCTTCGGGACATTTCCATAAGGTAAATGATGGACATTTCCCACCCGCTCCATTTCCTGCCAACCAGCCTGCGCAAACCCGTTTTCTGGTTCTCGCTCGGACTCACCGCAGCCTGTGTCGCCATTTTCGGAATATTCCTCGACCCGCCGCTAAAAACCGGCGTTTCGACCGGAATCGTTTCCTTCGAATTGGCCCGCGCCCCCCAAGCCTCAGCAGCGATGGTCGATAGTTGGGACTCTCGCGCCCGGCTCTTTGCCGCCTTTGGCCTGGGCTTCGACTTCCTGTTCATGCCGCTCTACGCCACCGCCCTCAGCGCGGGACTCCTCCTGGCGGCAGGACGCCTTAACGGAATCTGGCTCGCCCTGTCGAACCTGCTCGGCTGGGGCGCCTACCTCGCCACAGTTTTCGATGCCGTCGAAAACATCGCCCTGTTCTCCATCCTGGCCGGGAATCTCGGCGCGAACCCGCAAATTGCCTTCTGGTGCGCTTCTACCAAGTTTGGGCTGCTCTTGTTGGGGTTGGGATATGCGCTGGCAGGATGGCTGGTTCTAAAAACCAGGGGGCACATCCTGCTTTTCGCTTAAGGCGTGGGCCAGGCCCGCTTAACCTTCATTTCTTTGTGGTTGTGTAGTATAATTTTGGGTCGCAGACCAGCCCCGCTCGATTGCCAATTATCGGTGGTCAAAAGGAGTTGTCCAAAAGCCTGATGCGCAATGATTTTCATCGTTGTCCTCTTTCCTCGATGGCGCGCGTATTCGGCTGAGTCTGCAACCAGCCGATTATTTTTTATCGATCCCTTCGCAGAAGGGAGGTGAGTACAGCATGACGATTGTGGTATTACGAAACAATGAATCGCAGGACCAACTGCTCAAGCGCTTTCGCAAGAAGGTCGTGAAGAGCGGCGTCCTCAGCACCGTGCGCCGCAAACGCTGGTTCGTTTCTAAGAGCGAGCAGCGCCGCATGGACGAGAAGAAAGCCGCCCGCCGTCTCAAGCGGCGCCAGGTGAAGTACACTGAATAAATGACCGGAGGTGTGTATGGCGAAAGAAGATGACAAACTTGTAGTAGAAGGAACGGTAATCGAGGCCCTGCCCGGCACCCAGTTCCGGGTGCGGTTGGAAAATGGTCACGAGGTTTTGGCCTACCTGTCGGGCAAGATGCGCAAGTTCTACATCCGCATCCTGCTGGGAGACCGCGTCAAAGTGGAAATGTCTCCCTACGATCTGACTCGTGGGCGCATTACGTTCCGCCAGCGCAAAATGGCCTCAACGCCCGTCGAAGAATAGCCATACACCCCGTCGTAATGAAAAGGGACGCTTTGCAAGGCGTCCCTTTTCATTGCAAATTCCAGCACCGTCCCGAAGGTTTTCTATGAAAATCCTGTCAATGTTTGACAACCTTCGGGACGTTTGCTGGTTATGGACAGAATTTCGCCAGTCCCTGGCGGTCTAAAACCACCAGCTTGCCTGCCGGGTTGGTCGAAATCAACCCTTGTTCGCGGAAAGAGACCATCACGTGATTAACGCGCTTACGCGAAGCCCCCACCAGGTCAGCAATATCGCTCTGCTTCAAAGAGATGGGGATTGTTATAGGGTTGTCTGGATTATGAGCATCAAGAGGATTATATCGGTCAGCAAATGCCAACAATTGACGGGCAACTCTTCCTTTGGCATCCAGGGTTGCCAGGGATTGAATCAATTCGTTGTTCATTCGCAGGCGCGTGCCCATGATGTTGACCAGATTGCGGGAGATGCGCGGAAACTCATCGAGCATCTGGTGGAAGGCGGTTTTATCCATCCATAACATTAAAGACTCTTCGAGCGTGACAGCGCTGGCAGAATGACCGGAACTGTCGAGCAGGCTGATTTCGCCCAGAGTGTCGCCTGCGCCGATGATGGAAAGAACCACCGACTGCCTATTAACCTGGTCAATGTAAATTTTTACCGTTCCAGACAAGATGATGTACACTGCCTCTCCTGGCTGTTCGGCCACAAGCACATTCGCCCCAGCCGGGAAAACCCTGCGGTGCGCCCGGCGGGCAA
The DNA here is from genome assembly GCA_034432975.1 of Anaerolineales bacterium. GTDB lineage: Bacteria > Chloroflexota > Anaerolineae > Anaerolineales > Villigracilaceae > UBA5195. Next base: position 13,886 of record DAOUAZ010000261.1, read on the forward strand.
TCCACTCCAGTTCAGCCTGGTTAAGGCCGCGAAAGAGCGGAATAAACGAAAGAATGTTTTGCGTATCGGAAGATGATTCTGGCATGGCCTGATTTTACCTCGATTGAAAATGACAGCGCGCAATGAATAGGTGACAAGAAGGCCCGTACCAATAAATACAAATTGCAGGGCGGAAACATACGCTCCGACCCTGCGAATAATACCAGCGTTTATCCCCCGCTCCCCCTATGTAGTTCTTACATAAGTATTATGACCGAAATTTAATATTTTGCAAGGAAATATGGGACAGCCAGGGTGGGAAATATTTCTCACCTAACGGCAATATTTCATCAAACCGGCTCGGTTAAGCACGATGATGCGGCCCGAAGCGTCCGAGGAGACCAGTTCCTGCTCGCGAAAGGAGACCATCACCTGGTTGACGCGCTTGCGCGAGGCCCCCACCAGGTCAGCGATGTCGCTCTGGGTCAGGTGGACGGGAATCAGCACCGATTCGCCTTCGGCGCGGCCATATTTATCGGCAAAAGCCAGCAGTTGGCGCGCCACCCGCCCGTTGACATCCATGGCCGCCAGGGCCTGGATGAGTTCGTTCGCCAGCCGCACCCGCGCCGCGAGAATCCGCACCAGGTTTTGAGATACCGCCGGGAACTGGCGCAGGGCTTCCTGGAAGGCCGATTTATCCATCCAAAGCAGCAGACTGTCTTCAAGGGTGATGGCGCTGGCCGAACGCCCGGCGCTGTCGATGAGGCTCATTTCGCCCAGCGTATCACCCGCGCCTAAAATCGCCAGCACCACGTCGCGGCCATCGACCTGCTCGACATGGATTTTGACCGTGCCGTGCAGGATGATGTAGACTGCTTCGCCCGGCTGCTCGGCGGTGATGATGTTCGCGCCTGCGGCAAAGACCCGGCGGCGGGCCCGCGCGCCCAGCCAGTTCAGGTCGCTTTGAGTCAGCCCCTCGAACAGCGGGATGGCGCCCAGGATATTGCGCGTGCTGTCCGTGTTCAAATCAGCCATAGGTAGCATCATTTTACATCCTTTTTATTTTATAACCGTCCCGAAGGTTGTTCCAAAACACTAACTTTGTGTTAAAAACCTTCGGGACGTTTCTCGTAAGCCGTCTTACGGGCGGCGGGGAAGGCGGGTTTCGGGCATAATGTCACTTCCAGTCCCTCGCGGGAGGCAAATGATGCTGGAAGCAAGGCTTGCGCCTGCGTTTCAAGTTGCCGGACGGTCGCATCGTCGTAGTTCGGGTCATGGTGGAACAGCGCCAACTGTTTCGCGCCCGCCGCATTCGCCAGTTCACAGGCCATTTGGGGCGTTGAGTGACCGTATCCCTGCGTTGACATCCAACCGTTCAAGCCGCGATAGTGGTCCTCGGAATATTGCGCATCGTGGATGAGCAGGTCTGCGCCTCGCGCAAAGGCAGCCAGGCGGCGGTCGGTGCCGACGTAGCCTTCGGTATCGGTGGCGTACACGACGCTGAGTCCCTGCCACTCGATGCGGTAGATGTAAACCCCGCCCGGGTGGGCGTGCGATTTCATTAATCGGATGAACAATCCAGCGGGGTCGGGTTTTCCCAGCCGGGGGCCATTGGCCTCGAAGCGGATGACATCCGTTTCGTTCAGCGAGCGAATTTCCTTGGCGGCGTTCATATCCCGCAGCGTGACCGGGAAGGCGGGCGGCATCTGGTTACGGGCCAGCAGTTCCTCGAGGGCCTGCTCCGATGCGCCGGGGCCGAACAAACTCAGGCGGGTGGCCGGGTTGTAGGCCGGGGCAAAGAACGGGAATCCCTGGGTATGGTCGTGGTGCAGGTGGCTAAAGAGCAGCGTGGCGTGCAGGGCCTTGCCAGCCTGCCGGGCGCGTTTTGCCAGGTCGCGCCCCAGCGGGATGAGGCCTGTCCCGGCATCGAGGATGATGGCGTGACCGCCAGCGTTGATTTCGACGCAGGCTGTGTTGCCGCCATAGCGGACAGTATCTCCGCCCGGCGCGGGGTGACTGCCGCGCACTCCCCAGAATTTGATGGTCAGGTTTTCGTTCATTTCGGCCTCCTGGCTGGATTTGGACTCAAAAGTCGGGAGACTTTTGCTTACTGCTTTCTGATCTTATTATCCGACTGGGAGGCCAATGCCGAAAGGAAGCGCGCGGCAGGAAATGTGGGAACTTTTTCTCAATCATGTTGGGAAGTTTGTCTCAAAGACAAAAAGACCTGACAGGGTGGGAACCCGGTCAGGTCTGGTGGCAAGTATCAGGCTGGTTTACAGCATGGCGACGTAGATGTACAGTTTGGAGTCATCCGAGCCGGGAATGAACTCGGCAGTATAGACTTCCATATCGAATCTGCTGGGATGCACCTGCAAGCCAGACTGCGGCAGCCAGGTGTTGTAGATATAGTGGTACGTCTCGCCCAGCGTTTCGAGACTGCCGTGATGCGTAAAGACGGCGTATTTATGCTCCGGCACTTCGCGGTAGACCATCCCGGCGGGAATGTCGCGGTCATCGGCGGCTTCGACCGCGGCAACGTATTCGAACTCGCCTTCCCTGGCGTCTTGCACTTCCGAGAAACACAGGCCATAACTGTGGTCGGGATGAATGCGCCGGGGTTCGTTCAGGCGCGGGACGAAGCGCTCCCACATCTGGGGAATTTCGCCGTTCTGGTTCTTTCCGACATACGACATACCGACTGCCTTGAAAGCAGGCTGGGTGACAATTTTGGGTTCCATCATTTTATCCTTCTGTGACATGATAGAGAGCGGGATGCGCGCCCGTTCGACCGGGCATTGCACTTCGACCAGGCTGGCATCCAATTGGGAGGCGGGCGGCGACTCGACGCCGTTTTGCGGCAGGTAGAGTTCCCGGAACTGCCCGGCAACCTGGTAGCCGTTGGACTGAGTCCAGGCATATAGGGAAGCATAGGCCTGGGGCAGCTCGCCGCTGTGAATGAGGCTGGCCATGCTCGGAACGGGGGCCAGTTCGCGCAGGCTGACGGGCGTCCCGGCCCAGTCCCCGGCGCGCTGTCCGCTGCGCAGGTTGACGCCCACGCCCAGGGTCAGTTCCAGGTCGGTTTCAGCGTAGGGCAGTTCCCCCAGCAGGGCGAACCAGGGCGTGACCGGTTTGAGATGGGCCTGTTCGAGATGGTTTTGGAGGAGCGCGGCGAGAGTCTGGCGGGCGGGCTGGAGCATTTCTTCGTTGGCGGCCACGATTTGCGCTGTCAGGATGGTCTGCGCCGGGACTTGTTTGAGGGCGACATCGGCGTGCGCCGCCTGCCCTTCCCGTTCCAGTTGGCGCAGGCGCGATTCGACGCGCGCCAGGCGTGCCTGTTCTTCCTCCACGCGGGTTGCCAGTTCCATCCGCTTCAGGCGCAGCATTCCGCGCATTTCGGCGGGTGAGATGTCGTCGTGCAGGAGTTGGGCAACCTGTTCGAGGGTGAGGCCCAGGTCTTTGAGCGCCAGGATGCGGTTGAGGGTCGCCAGTTGTTCCAAGCCGTAGTAGCGGTAGCCGCTAAAGCGGTCGATGTGGACGGGTTTGAGCAGCCCCAGTTCATCGTAATGGTGCAGGGTTTTGATGGAGACGCGCGCCAGTTTGGAGAAGTCGCCAATTTTGAGCATGGTTTCCTCGTGAATAGGTTACTGAAGGCCTTCAGTGTGCATAGTATAGACCCTCCGGCGGGGGAAGAGTCAAGAGGAAAAATATCCATTGGGCAAATTGCGCGATTCGAGATGATTCCTGCTAGAATCGTTGTGTGCCAAACTTGTCCACGCTCCTGGAATTGGTCATGCCACCCTATGACGAATAATGCGCCCAAACCACCCCCCAAAGAATATTCCGGCGCCTGCGGCGATAAAATCGATGTGCCCTGGCGTTATCCGATTGTCAGTTACAAAGGCCGCCAGGTCATCTTCTGCACGGTGGACTGCCTGAAGCAGTTCCAAAAAGACCCCGATGCGTTTATGTCAGGGGAAGTGATTCACACCAACAGCAACAAGCGCACCAGGGTAGATGGGTAAGCAAGTAGAGAAGCAGACCCTGCTATTTTTTCTTTATCACAATCATCGGGTATTGGCCGTTTTCCGCAAAAAAACGAGGGAAAACACCTTCCAGCCAGAAGACGAATCGTAAAAACAGCCTGCCGCCAAATTTCGGATGAACGAACCAGCGCAGGATGCGCGTCGAAAGGCTGCGCCAGGGACGGATTTCGAGCGGGATTTTTTTTCCAATTTCGCGTTTGAGCCAGTTGGGGGTCAGTTTGGCGATGAAAGTGCCTTCGGGGTCTTCGGTGTTGAGCCAATCCTTCTTCTTCTTCGCGCCTTTGCCCGAAAGACGGCGCATCAGCCCAATCAGCGGCTCGGCTGCGCGAATCAAGAGCGGTTCGTGCCAGCCGTTGACGACGACTCCCGCCCGACCGGGGGCGAGGACGCGATGGAGTTCCGCATACGCCCTGGGGTGTTCCTCCAGCGGCAGGTGGTGGATGGCGTGCATCGAGACTTCGCCCTCGAAAGTATCGGCCTTGAAAGGCAGGTTTGCCAGGTCGCCAACGACAAACAGGCCGTGTTCGCCCAATCGTTCGCGGGCTTCGCGCAGGGCCTGGATGGAAATATCGAGGCAGACGCGCTTCTGGTAGCCTTTGGAATAGGTCAGGTAGTCGTCATACTGCACCGGGCCGGAACCGGCATCGAGCAGCAGATTCCCGCTCGGAATCAGCCCGCCGTTGACGCGCAGCCGCGTTTTGTGAATGTATTCCGCCGAAACGGGGCGCAGGTCTTCGTAGCGGGCGTTCTGGTAATTGCCATCCGCCTCCTGCTGCCAGCCGATTTCATCGTAAAACTCGCGTACTTTTTGTTTTGTGTCGGTCATAATTTCCAATATTCTTTACCACGACGGCGACTACGGGACACGACGGAGAAGCTTTAATTTTTCCCGTTGTGCGCCGTCGTTGCCTTTGTGGTTACTGGGGTTTTGTTCTTTCTTTTGCGCGTTTCCAAGTATTCAAAAACTCATCACCATCCATCAGCGCAATCGGCTTTCCTTTTGCCCATGCTTGTGCGGCTTTGGAAAAAGTGCCCGTTGTAATGAGTATGCCCTGGTCAGCTTTTTCATGCTGCATAGCGCCATAAAAATCACGAATGACGGGTTCGCCAACATATCCACGCCAACGTTTACATTGTACAACCCATTTTTTGCCTTTTTTGGAATTTACCACTACATCAATGCCGTGGCACCAATCGAACCGGTGCGTTTGGCTTGATGCCCGGCCATCTGGAAAAGCTCAACTGCCATTTTTTCGAACTGAGCAGGTGAAATGTCCAATAAATCACCAGGCGTTTTAGCATTATCAGCTGTTTTATGCAATTTAGCACGTTCGCGCCGTTTGAGCAAATACGATAAGCCGAACAAAAATAGACCTGCGGCAAAAAAGCCAAGTGTATTCCAAGGCTCTGGAATACCTAACAAGGACGGCAACGGTTCGACCAGGAAAGCCAGCATCCGCCCGACAAACAAGAATATCCAAATAACCAAAATAGCATTCAACAAGTTTCGTACTCGTTGACCCAATGGCGCAAGTAACAAAATAGGCCAAAAACTGAACACAAACCCGAAAACATAAGCCAGCAAAGTTATCAACTCAGGCATTGCGGTATACTCCAATCACCACATCACTCAATATTCGACCGGCTCCCCCGTCAAATAATCGAACGCCTTTCCGAACTCGGCCCGGCCCTCGTCCGAAAGCACCCGCGCCAGGGGCCAGATTTCGTAGTCCTTCCAGAAGTGCATCAGCCGCCAGGGGAAGTCGATGGGGAAATCGAAGAAGAAACGATAGGCGTAGTTCCAGGCCGCTTCAACTTGTTTTTCAGTTAACCGGTTGACCTGTTTTCCGGTTGTCCAGTTCTCAACAGAACCGGATAACCGGGGAATCGGGCAACCGGGCAACAGTTCTTCCAGCAGCGCGAAATACTCATCGTAAGTGGTGGGCTCGTAGGTAAAGCCGCGCCCGCGATAGTGCGTCAACCCAGCCAGGATGACCGGCACGCCGCGCATCGCCATTTCCATGCCGACCGTCGTGGTATAAGCCAGCCCGAGCGAGGCGATTTCCATCAGGTCGTAGGTGTTGACCTTCTCGTTCGGGCCAATCACATGGATATGCTCCGGCCTGTCCGGCACCGCCCGCTCAATCACGCCGAGCATCGAGGGGCCTTTCATCAGCCGCTCGCCGGGGTGGACGCGCACCACCAGCTGCGCATCGGGCCGGCCCGCGAAATACTGGACAGTCTTCTCGATCCACTCAGCCATCGAGGCGGTAAAGATGTTGCGTCCCAGCGTCAGGCTGTCGCCCAGCACGTTGGTTGCCAGCAGGACAGTTGGGCGTTCATCCAGATTCAGGCTGGAACGCAGTGTCTCGCCGCCCACCGAAGCCACATCCTGCCAAAAACGCGTGCCCTTGCCGTATTTCTTGGCGCTGGTGCGGGCATCCTCCAGCCCGGCAATCTTCTCGCGCTCAGCATCTGTCAGCGGGACGTTCCCCTTCGCGGCCCACAGCCCGTCCGTGTTCTGGCGCATGACGATGTCGTTCTGCGAGAGCCAGATTTGCTCGCGCTGGTCGTTGAACTCATACGTGACCGTCATCAGGTCGAGATGACGCGCCACCTGGTAGAAAATACCCAATTCGGTGACGAGACCATTCGGGACGAGTACCGTTTCGGGGCGGGATTCGGTGAGAAAGCGGGTCGCCGCCAAAGCAGCCTGTCGGTTGCGGACTACCCTTAGCTTGTATAGCTCGGAGTCCCGGTCGAAATCTTCCACCTGGAGCGTGTACATCGTATCGAAAGCGGATGCCGCTTCGACGGCTTCATCCAGCCATGTCATTGCGTTGCCTGTCATTGCGAGGAGCGGTTTGTGCGACGAAGCAATCTTCCGTATAACAGAATTCGCCTGTCGAGCGGGGATTGCTTCGCTCGCTGAAGTGCGCTCGCTCGCAATGACATCCGCTTTGGGGACATCCAACAAAGAAACAATATTAACCAGCCCCTTGAGTGGAGCCAGCACCCGGCGCGTGTACAAATCCTGGCGGCGCAGGTCGAAGGCGTTGATTTCCTTGTCCCAATCGCCATACGGCAGATAGGCGATGGTGACCTCGTGACCCATCCCGCGCAGCGCCAGGCCGATGATGGCGGCCTGCTCGACCCAGTAGTGGAGGGTGGCAAACAAGATGATTTTTTTTGCAGAAGGAGCGGATATCTGGCCTGTTGTATGTTCCGTCAACGCGGACTTGACCTGTTCCATAGCGGCGGGCAAATGGGCCTGCAACTGCGACAGGTTATAGCGCGTCTTGGGCCGGGCGGGACGAATGGCATCGTACAGGTCGGCGGAGTAGGGGATTTTTCCGAGAATATCTTTGAGGGTCATAACTTGACTTTGCGCCTAAAAATCGTTATCATAAAAGTGTAAAAGTCAAAAGACTTCTCCCACCCTGCGAAAGGTCGCCGATTGTGGCGGCCCCGCCCCGTCTGGACGTGATGACGACAAGGCTAGCAGGGTGGGTTGCTTTTAAGCGTGATACTCCACTACAACCCGATATTTCGATTGAATCATATCGAAGGCTTCGGAGTCATGCTGGGCATCGCGGCGCAGAATTGCCCCAGCCACCAAATCCGCCACCTGGATGAGCGGTTCGCTTTTTGAGCGTTTGGTCAGCACCCGGTTAAAGTGGCGTGGAATGTTACGGCGCTTCATATAGCGGCGAAATTCCAGCGGCAGGTCCGGCTTGCCGCCGAATTCATCCAAAATCAGGGTGGCTTGCTCGCGCTGTGTTTCTGGAATAACCTGGAGCAACTCAGTGATAAAAAACAGGTAAAAATCCAGACGCCGCATGGAGATAAACGGCTCTTTCAGCGTGGTTTTGTCCACCACCAGTGCCCAGGCTTCAAAATCCGCTTTTTGGAGTGTTTGAAAAACACGCTGGCGCAACGGTGCGGAGGCGAGTGCATGAAAACTGAACTCATAGGCAGCCGGTAATCCAGCGGACTTGCGTACATCGTCCAATGTTTGGCGCAGTTTTTGCGGCTCGGAAGTGGCAATTACCGCCATCACAAAATAACGCGACGCGCCTTTCTCAAAATTAAAGCTGACATCCCCGGACTCATTGCCCGCAAAAGTAAAAGTTAACATGCTTTTTCCAACTGCGACAGGTTATAGCGCGCCTTGGGCCGCACTGGACGAATAGCATCGTACAAGTCGGCGGAATAGGGAATTTTGGCGAGGATATCTTTGATGGTCATAGAGTAAATTGCGCAAGGATTAGTTTAACCATCCTTGTGTGTCGCTTTTATGAACTCATTAAAATAATATCGGGATTTTTCATCTGGCCCGATGGCAATATCAATCAACATTTTCAAACTGACAATTGGGCCAGGTATAACATCATTCAAATCAACATTGGTTATGTCAACATCAACCAATTTGCCATGATCATTAATATCGATTAAACCGGTTTCTGCTTCGACATTAATAATCCACCACTTTTCGATTTTATCTAAGAGTGCCACCATTTCACTGAAGCGTTCTGTAAAGTCTACAGGTATTCCATCTGACAACATTCGGAACATTTGGTGCGCAATGTCATTGCGCTGCTTTTTGATTAAATTGAATTTTTCAATATCAGCACCATCAATATCTTCCGATTCTTTTAGCCACGCCAAGGAAGCGTATAAGGGGCTACTATTTCGCGCGAGCACTTCAGTTTTATATTTTGGATCAATAATTTCTCCATTATCATCAAGCCCAAATGTATAAAACTCTTTAGGTCGAGAAATTATTGAATCTTTTAGAATTTCGAAAGTTGATATGTAAATGGACGCCAACATCAGGGTAGGGCGTAGTTCATCGGGATTGAGAAATCTCTCCCACGATCCTTGAACTTTTTTGTAGTTGTCCATTCCTAATGCCTGTTTACTCTCAATCACCCAATCCAACCGCGGGCGCACCGGCCCCTGGCGTTGTTCGGCCCGGTGAGATGACATTTACTTGGCCCCATTCGGCGCAATATGGATTTCGAGATTGCCGTCCAAGGCTTTGACAATTCGCTTCAGGAAAGACAGGCTGGGAGAACCCTGTCCGCTTTCGAGGCGGGCGATGGAGGGTTGGCGAGTGCCAACACGCTCAGCCAACTGAGCCTGGGTCAGCCCGCGCAGAATGCGCAAGCGGGCAATCTGATAGCCGGCTTCCAGTTCCTGCTCGGCGGCGACAAATTCAGGGTCTTCGGCTTGTTGAATTTGCCAATCGTTAAGGGTAGTTTTTGCAATTGGGGACATTATTCCTCATCCAATAACTCATTCATACGGCGCAAAGCGGTGGCGATTTCTTTTTCAGGCGTTTTCATGCTTTGTTTTCGGAAACCATGCAAAACGACAAAGCGGTTTTCCAAATGCAAAAAGTAAAACAGGCGGTTATCACCTGGGCGCAACTCCCAAAGACGGCCTTCAATCCTTTTGGCGTGTGGCATTCCAAGTTTTGTGCCAAATTCCGCCAACAGATTAAAGGCCATGTTCACTTTAGCGCGGTCTTTGGCTGAAAGGTCATTGATAAAATCCAGCACAGAGCTTTTGCCGCGCCGGTCTTCATAAAACAGAATTTGCCAGTTGCTTGATGTATCCATATTATAACAATTTTGTTATAAATTTTCAATCACCCAGCCCAGTCTCGGCCGCACCGGCCCCTGGCGCTGTTCAGCCCAGTGGGATGACATTTACTTGGCCCCATTCGGGGCAATATGGATCTCCAGATTGCCGTCCAGGGCTTTGACAATCCGCTTCAGGAAAGACAGGCTGGAAGAACGCTGTCCGCTTCACTATTTTTGTCCATGCGGCCCCATCGCCACCACCGAAGCCATTGCGTATTCCTGGGTATGGCTCAGGCTGATGGCCCATTCGGTCAGGTTCAGCGCGCTGGCCCGTTCCAGCGCCTTGCCGCGCAGATGCAGGATTGGCTCGCGGTTCTTGCCGCGCGTGATTTCGATATCGGTAAAGGCAACCGGGCCGAGGCCTGTTCCCAGCGCTTTGGCAACCGCCTCCTTGGCCGCAAAACGCGCCGCCAGCGAGGCATAATTCTCTCCGCATTCTTCCCGTTCGGCAGCGGTGAACACCCGCGCCAGGAATCGCTCGCCGCTCCGTTCGGCGGCCTCGCGCAGGCGGGCGATTTCGCACAGGTCGATGCCGGCGCGCAGGGTCATGCGGATTCTTCTCCAAGCGTGGGTGACATGTCCCGCATCATATCAGCCCTTGCCCAAATCCGCAAATTTTTGCCGGAGGATGCGGGTTCCGAAATCTCATCATCCCGGGCAGCCGACTGCGCCCAAAATCGGGAGATTTTGGACTCCCGGCCGCCGGGCGGAACACCAACGCGCCTGAAATGCGCCAGTTTTCGACCTTCTGACATAGAATTCGGTATAATGCTACAGCTTTGAAACTTTTCGTAACTGCCTACCCATGTAAAAATAACCCATATACATGACGTTTTTGTTGAAAAATCGAAAATTCTGCCGCATGCACGGGCCGCGTATCTGGCTTTTTATGTTGAATTGTGGCTAAAACTTCCATATGTAGCGGTTTTCTTGAAAATAGGGTAGGTAGTTTGACAATGTCACATTAGACAAATGTTCTGCTTTTTCGATGGCGCAGGCGAGATTTGCGCGAGCGGGTTCTGTTGATAAGATGATTAACGACAAGTTCAGCGGCTTCTTCTGGTTTTAGTTGCGGTAATGGCATTGAAGCGCGCAGCAACTCACGCACATTGGCAACGGAGAGTTTTGGCAAGGCATCTATCTCATACTGAACCAGCAAATCGGGACTTTGCGCAAAGCGTTTTTGCCAATCGAGACGGGTTTCTGCCACAAACCAGGAAGCCAAAATTGTCAGAGCAAGTTGATGTTGCCAGGCGCGATATTTACGCGTTTGGAATTCGTCCCAACCGAATTCATCCTTGGCGTCTTCATTGCTGCGCTCGATCAAATAGCGGTGGGTTTTGCGCCAGGCCATCGTTTTCAGGTCAACGGTTTCAGGCGCATTACTGAGAATATAAGTGATTTGAACTGCATCCTGGCGAAACAGCAGCCATTCTTGACGGGTCTCTTCGCCATACACAACCCAAACGCGCAGGCGTGCAAATCTGGCTTCCAGGCAGCCGCGTTCATTGTGGCGTAAACGCAAGGTTTGCCACTCCAGCCAGTCTTTTTGGCGTAATTCGCGCGCTTCGTAAGCAGTTCCGTTTATTTGAGCAGTCTTGGAAGGTTCGCCTTTTTTCGTGAGCGGATGAATGATTTGCGGTTTTTCCAAATAAACTTTGGTGTTGGCCGGGATGTCACAGTAGTATTCAATCCCGGTGTCATGCAAGTTTTGGCGGAACGCCTCGTTTCGGCCATACAAATCATCCATTGTCACAGCCACAAATGGAATTTGGCGTTCCTGCGCGCGCTTGATCATCGCCCAGCCCAATTCGGGTTTCGTCTTAAACTCCAGTTCGGCTGGTACGCCAGTCTGTTTTCGCCCTTCAGCATGGCTTTCCTCAAACCAGGCTTGTGGCAAATACAGTTCACCATCAATCCATGTGCAAATTTCTGGCGTCACCAAAGCTAAAAAGACACCGACCTGGCTCATCTCGATTTTGCCTGACCGTCCATTGTGTTGACGGCCAGCTCCTGCACTGTGTTCGCCCGCTTTTTCTTCCGCGCTCTCATCCAAGACCAACACCGCTTCTTGAAAAGCAGGGTGAACTTTGATTT
>DAOUAZ010000262.1:0-76625 GCA_034432975.1 Anaerolineales bacterium
ACCGCCATTCTAACGCCCTGGTTCGGCATGGGCTTCACCCCGGTCTGGACTGCCTTCAGCCTGCCCGCTGCCGTCCTGGTTTTCTCTGTCATGGGTCAACGTTGGGGGCTGTTAGGCCGCCTGGCGGCTTTCCTGCTCGGGGTGGGACTGCTGGCCGGTCTGTGGGCGGCGCACCTTGCCGGGCTGGATTCGGTTTTCCTGTTCGCCTATCCGTTCGCCATGACCCTCCTGCTCTACTGGGTGCGCTGGTGGGCCACCCGTCCGCCGCGCCTGTGGATGGATATGATTTCACAGGGGAGATGACATGACTCGCCGCGATTATCTCTTGCTTTTCCTGGTCAGCCTGGCCTTCAACAGCGCCATCGCCTGGTTCCAGCAGGCTCCCGGCTACATGGACGCCGATTACTACTACGCAGGCGGGGTGCGCCTCTTTCAGGGGCATGGTTTCACCGAAAACTATCTCTGGAATTACCTGGACAACCCCCAAGCGCTTCCCCACCCCTCGCATGGATACTGGTTCCCCCTGGCCTCCATCCTGGCTGCGGCGGGCATGTGGCTGGCCGGAACAGATACCTTTGCCGCCGCGCGATTGGGTTTTATCCTGGTCGCGGCCCTGGTCCCGCCCGCCAGCGCCGCCCTGGCGTTTTCCTTTACCCAAAAGCGCAGCCTGGCCCTGGCATCCGGCTTCCTGGCGGTTTTTTGCGGCTACCACGCGCCCTTCCTCCCAACCACCGATAACTTTGGCATTTTCATGCTCCTGGGCGCGTTCTTCTTCCTGCTTTTTCCCCGCGCCGGAATCGTTTCCCCGCTCTTGATGGGACTGGTTGCCGGGCTGATGAACCTCGCGCGTTCCGACGGCATCCTCTGGCTGGCAGTGGGCGCCGGCGGGCTGTTCCTGCGCTGGCTGGAGGAGAAAAAACCCTTCCTTTCGTCATTCATCTATCCTGCCCTGCTTTTTACCCTCGGCTACGCTCTCATTATGGGCCCCTGGATGGCGCGAAATCTCACTATTTGGGGCACGCCGCTCACCCCGGCCGGCAGCCGCGTCTTGTGGATGACCCGCTACGACGAGACTTTCGCCTGGCCGCCCGAGCGGGTTAACTATGAAAACTGGCGCGCCGCCGGCTGGGATTCGGCCCTGGCCGGTCGGTTAGACGCGCTCAAACTCAACGCCGTCAACTCGATTGCCGCGCAAGGCGTTGTCCTGCTGGCCGTTTTTGCTCCGATTGGCCTGTGGGTTCTGCGTCAAGACTTGCGCGCCCGGCTGGCCGCGCTCACCTGGCTGGCGTTGTTCGTTGTGCTGACGTTCATCTTCCCCTTCGCGGGGTCGCGCGGCAGTTTCTTCCACGCCGCAGCCGCGCTCCAGCCGGTTTGGTGGGCGGCTGCCCCGGTGGCGGTCGAGTTCCTGGTAGGAAAAGCCCGCCAGCGGGGCCGCTTCACGCCCGAAGCGTTCGGCATCTTCCGTTTCGCGCTGGTCGTCTTCCTGGGCGTGATAACCCTGCTTTTGGTCTACATCAGCGTCATCGAAAAAGATTGGAACGAGTTCCAACGCGTCTACCTGCGCGCCGAGCAAATCCTGGTGCAAAACGGCGCGCAGCCCTCCGATGTGGTCATCGTCGCCAACGCGCCCGGTTATTTTGCCGTCAACCGCCGTCCTGCCATCATCGTCCCCGATGAAGACCTGGAAACCACTCGCCGCCTGGCCCGTCAGTTTGGGGCGCGTTTCCTCGTCCTGGAAAAAACCTACTATACCGACCCGATGATTCCCGTCTACCAGTCTCCCGAATCGCAGCCTGGTCTGACCTACCTGGGAGAATTCGACGAAGTCCGCCTGTTCCGCATCGAACCGTAAATGTTATGAGTCAGAAATTTCATTATCTGCCTAAGATATGCTATACTCAAAAATAATTCACCGGACTTAAGACATGGAACAAATCACAGTTGTTGTCATAGACGACCATCCATTGTTTCGGCAGGGTGTTGCCGATGCTTTGTCCATTGACCCGCGCTTGAAAGTGGTGGGGCAGGCAGCACACGGAGAGCGTGGGCTGGAACTGATTCAAGCCATTCGCCCGCGCATTGCCGTCGTGGATGTCAACCTGCCAGGGATGAACGGCCAGCAGATTACCCATGAGGTGACGACGAGTCGTCTCTCGACCCGCGTCATCCTGATGACGGCGTATGATGACGCCGAACAAATGCTCCACGCATCGATTGCGGGCGCGGCGGCCTTTTGTTCGAAAGATATCCAGCCCGATGAGTTGACCAAAATCATCTTCCATATCGCCGATGGAAAATACGTCATGGGCCAGCAGGTGATGACCAAACTCGAGTTCGAGGGTTGGCTGGCGCGGCAACTCGATTCTGCGCGCCGGTCATACAGCGAGCCGGGCAGCCCGTTCCACCCGCTTTCTGACCGGGAAATGGAAGTTTTGGAATTGGTGGTGGAAGGAAAAAGCAACAAAGAAATTGCCGCCCAACTCGGTATCAGCCACCAAACGGTTAAGAATCACATTACGTCCATCCTGCGCAAGTTTGGCGTCGAAGACCGCACCCAGGCAGTGGTCTATGCCCTGAAACGAGGCTGGGTCAAGTTGAATTATGAATCGAATTCGCAGGAGTGAGCCATGACAATCACCGAAGAACAGACCACCCCTCTCGAAGACGCTCGCAAAAGTATACAGGTAGAGTTGGATGAAGTGACGAAATCGCTGCGCGAAGTGACCCTGATGCTTGAACAGAGCCAGGTGGAAGCATCCAAACTGACGCAGCGTAACACGGCAATCACCGCCCACTTACAGCAAATCCAGGCCTCGAGCGCAAAAATTTCCCTGGATGAGCTGAAAATGTCCTATGACTCCGCGCTCGATGCCCAGCAGCGCTTGTTTGTGATGCGCGGCCAACTCGAAAAGTTGCAAAGCGACCAATCGCATCTCCAACGCTATCGCGTGGCGCTCGAAAAAGTGCTCTCGCTGCTCGAACAGCCCGTCGAAGGCGGAAAGGGGGCCGGCAAAAGCACGCAGGCGAGTATCGAAGGCATCATCCAGGCCCAAGAATCGGAGCGGCAGCGCTTATCACGCCAGATGCACGATGGCCCTGCCCAGGCCCTCTCCAATTTCATCCTTCAAACCGAAATCGCCATGCGTTTGATGGATGTCGATGCAGCCCAGGCGCGCGAGGAACTCAACAGCCTGAAAGCCTCGGCGATGAGCACCTTTCAGAAAGTGCGCAACTTCATCTTTGAATTGCGCCCGATGATGCTCGATGACCTGGGCTTGGTGCCAACCATCAAGCGTTATGCCGATACATTCAAAGAACAAACCAGCATGGAAATCGCCGTAACCGTTTCCGGGCAGGAACGGCGGATGGAATCATACATCGAAGTCATGATTTTCCGCGCCTTGCAGGAACTCCTGGGGAACGCCTCCCGGCATAGCCAGGCGACCATGATAAAAATCATGATTGATATGAGCGAGGCTTCGGTCAAAATGACGGTTGATGACAATGGCAAGGGCTTCAACACCGAGATTTTGGAGCAGGGGAATAGCCTGGGGCTCAACCTGATTCGTGACCGCGTAGAGATGCTGGGCGGCTCTTTTGAACTCGATTCGGTTATCGGGAAAGGCACTCGTGTTACGTTTGTCATTCCTGCCAGGCCTGCATAAACACCAGGCAGGGCGCGCCAGGTAAATAATATAGAGATGGATTCGTGGGACTCTCGCAGGTTGTAGAGTCCTACTTTTCTACTATCCATCTGACAATGCTGTAATTATTCCATTCCTTGTTTTTACTGTATAATCATGTAGAACAAATAAGCAAGAAATCAAGGAGAATCCTATGAGACGCGGTGGCCGTATTCTGCTGTTCCTGGTGTTAATCATCGTCATCTTGATTGCCGTTGTATTCCTGGTTCTTGGCGGGAATTTGTTTGCGCCGCCGCCGCAAGAAGCAGCGCCAACGCCGCCAATGGTTTCCATTCTCGCTGTCGGCCAGCCTCTCAAACTCAACGAAGAAATCAGGCCGGAAGCCATCAGCACCATGATGGTTCCCCAAGAAGCCTTCAACGAGAAAATGGTAACCAACCCTGAAGAAGTGGAAGGGAAATTTGCTGCGTTTCCAATCGACCAGGGTATACCGCTTATGCGCGGAATGTTTTCTGACAGTTTGACTCGCCCCGTGTCAGAAACAGCCAGGGTCATCGAACCCGGTCTGGTGGCCGTCACCCTGCCCCTGAACTGGCAAAGCGGCGTGGCCTTTGGTCTCAGGGATGGTGACCGTGTCAATGTAATTGCAACCACCCTGTTTGTCGATGTCGATTCCACCTTCCAGTCCATCCTTCCCAACAACTTTGGGCAGGTGGTCAATACGGGTTTGCAGCCGGAATCTTCCACCCTGGTCACGCTTGGCATGAACAATGCAGGAGGACCTCGCCCGGTTGGCCGCGCTGAGCTCGACCCGGTCCTCAACCAGGCGATTTACCTGATACCGTCTGAGGCTCAGCGCCCGCGCCTGGTTTCGCAGCAAATTCTTCAGGATGTACAAATCCTGCGTGTTGGCTATTTCCCGCTACCTGGCACCGAAGCGATTTCTGCTGCGCCAACTCAGGAAGTACCCCAGGAGCAACAGCCGCCGACCCCTGTTGTTGTCAGGGCCCCTGAAGTTATTACCCTGATTGTCTCTCCTCAGGATGCAGTTGCCTTGACTTACTTGCTGTACGCCGGGGCAAAATTTACCTTTACCCTGCGCGCCCCGGATGATTCGTCTCGAAGAGATACTGAGGCTGCAACGCTCCAGTACATTTTGAGTCAATATGCCATCCCAGTGCCGGCGAAACTTCCCTACGCCATACAACCTCGTCTTGATAAACTAGCCGACCCGGTTACAACGCAAGGTACGCCAACGCCTATTCCGTAAACAGGTCAGTTTGGAGAGTTGGCAACATGCCAGATAAAATTCGCGTCCTCGTTGTTGATGATATTGCCGAAACCCGGGAGAATGTCCGTAAACTGTTGCAGTTTGAGTCGGACATCGAAGTAATTGGCACGGCCCGCTCCGGGAAGGAAGCGGTACAACTGGCGGATGAGTTAAAGCCCGATGTTATCTTGATGGATATTAACATGCCCGATATGGACGGCATTACGGCAACCGGACTGATACGCCAGCGGAACCCGGTTGCCCAAATTGTCTTCCTCTCCGTCCAGGGTGACCCGAACTATATGCGGCGTGCCATGCAGGCTGGCGCGCACGACTTCCTGACCAAGCCGCCCATGGCCGACGAATTGATTTCGGCGGTTCGGCGCGCCGGGGAAATGGCGCAAGTAGAACGCTCCCGGAGGACAGCCCAGGTCGTTGCTTCGGTTGCGGCGGCGGCGGCCCAGCCCACCCTGGGGGGAGGGTTTGTCAATGGGCGCGTCATTATGGTATATAGTCCGAAGGGCGGGACCGGCGTTACAACGCTTGCGACAAACCTGGCCATCACCCTGCATAACGATGAAACCCGCGCCGTTCTTGTGGATGGCAACCTTCAGTTTGGCGATGTAGCCGTCTTTTTGAACGAGCAAGGCAAGAATACCATCCTTGACCTGGCCCCCCGCGTTGACGAACTGGACACGGACATCATCGATGGTGTCTTGCTCAAACATGCCGCGAGCGGGATTCGGGTGCTGGCATCGCCTCCTAAACCTGAACAGGCCGACCACGTTACTGCCGACCAGTTCAGCAAGTTGGTCAAGTACCTGCGCCAGGTCTATGCTTATGTCATTGTCGATACAGCGCACATTTTGAATGATGTCACTCTTGCAGCGCTCGATGTCAGCGATGTCGTCGTACTCGTTTGTACGCAGGACATTCCCGCCATCAAAAATGTGCGCCTGTTTCTTGACCTGCTCACCACCATTGGCGTCCAGCGCGACCGTTTGAGCCTGGTCATGAACAAATACGACAAACGGATTTCGATTACACCGGAAAAGGTCAGTGAAAACCTGAAACAGCCCGTTGTTGGCGTTATCCCGCTCGAGGAAGCAGTCGTGATACCGTCTGTCAATCGCGGCGTCCCTTTTATGGTGGATAATAAAACAAAAACAGTTGGCCGGTCGGTGTTTGCCCTGGCGGAAGCAATCCGTACCCAACTTGCCAAAGCATCTGAAGCGTAATTAGTGTTATCTGGAGGCAGCCCATGTCTTTACTTAAACGCATCGAACAAGGACAAGCGCGAAATTCCGACCCATCCCAACCCCAGCGCCCCGCATCCCTGCCGTCGCAATCTTCTGGCGGGGGAGGCGACCAGGCCGCCCTCTCTGGATTGCAGGCGCGGCGCGTCAGCGCCCCGGCGACAACCCCCCAGGCGGGAACATATTTTGACTTGAAAACGCGCGTCCAGAATAAACTCCTGGCAGAACTCGACCCGTCGATGGACATTACCAAAACCGAAGAAGTCCGGCGAACCATTATGGAGTTGTTCGAGCAGATTTTGAGCGAAGAGAATATCGTCCTCTCCCGCCCGGAACGCCAGCGCTTGTTCGAGCAAATCACCGCCGAAATCCTGGGTTTTGGCCCCTTGCAGCCTTTATTGGAAGATGAATCCATTACCGAAATCATGGTCAACGGCCCCAAAAACATCTATGTGGAACGAAAAGGCAAAATCGTTCGCGTGCCGGTGACGTTCGAAAGCAATGACCATGTAATGCGCGTCATCGACCGTATCGTTGCGCCGCTTGGCCGCCGCATCGACGAATCCAGCCCGTATGTAGATGCCCGCCTGCCAGATGGTTCCCGTGTAAACGCAGTCATCCCCCCCATTTCCCTGGTTGGGCCGACCCTCACCATCCGTAAATTTTCCAAAACCCCAATCACTATCGAACAGATGGTTGGCTTTGGTTCTATCACGCCAGAAGCGGTGGAATTTCTCAAAGCCTGTGTCATTGCCCGCTTGAACGTTGTGATTTCGGGAGGTACCGGTTCAGGGAAAACTACGCTCCTGAACGTGCTTTCAGGCTTCATCCCAGTAGATGAGCGCATCCTGACCATCGAGAATGCCGCCGAACTCCAACTTCGCCAGGAACATGTCGTGACCTTAGAATCTCGCCCCGCCAACATCGAAGGCCGCGGCGAAATTACCATCCGCCAGCTCGTGGTTAACTCTCTCCGTATGCGCCCCGACCGGATTGTGGTGGGCGAAATCCGCGATGAAGCCGCCCTCGACATGTTGCAGGCCATGAACACCGGTCACGACGGCTCCATGACCACCGCCCACTCCAACAGTCCACGCGACACCCTGGCCCGTTTGGAAACCATGACCCTGATGGCTGGCATGGACCTGCCGGTGCGGGCGATTCGTGAACAGATTGCCGCTGCTGTTGATGTAGTTTGCCACCAGGAGCGGCTGCGCGATGGTTCGCGCAAGGTCGTCAATATCACTGAAGTTAGCGGCATGGAAGGTGACGTAATTACCACCACCGATATTTTTGTGTTCGAACAAACCGGTATCGAAAACGGAAAAATAGTTGGCCGGTTGCGCCCCACCGGGTTGCGTCCCAAATTCATGGATAAAATCGAAGCAGCGGGCATTCACCTTCCTCCGACAATTTTTGGCGTGGGCAGCAGCCGGCGTTATTAAATTTCGGTAGTTAATCAAGGCTCGCCATGAATCCTCTTGCAATTTTGTTGTTGATTGGCGCAATTATTATCCTTATCCTGATTGCCATTGGGATATACATTTCTTCGAACAGCGAAAGAAACCTGGTCGAAGACCGCCTGGGACGCTATCTCGATGAGGATAGAAGGGCCGCCAGCGGCAGGGAAAAGGAAGAAGCCTCGACCGCGTTGACCGAGTGGGTGAATAAGCGGGTCGAGAAATCATCATTTGGCGACCGAATTGCAAAAAACCTGGCGCGCGCCGATATGAAATTCAAGGCGGGTGAATTTATATTCTTTATATTCATCCTGTGCTTTGTCCTGGGCGGAGCAGCATTCTGGTTTGGAGGCAGTGACCCGCTCGCGAAGACGTTCTCGGCAACCATTGGCGTGACAGTCGGGATTGTGGTGCCGATTGTTTATCTCCGCGGCCAGCAGGCCAAACGCCTGAAAAAATTCAACGACCAACTCCCCGATATGTTGAACCTGATGGTCAATGGTTTGCGCGCTGGCTATTCCACCATGCAAGCCATGGAAGCCGTCAGCAAAGAAATGCCGCCCCCCATTTGCGACGAATTCCGCCGCGTGGTGCAGGAAATGCAACTTGGTTTGCCAATGGACAAAGCCCTCGACAACCTTGTGCGCCGTATTCCCAGCGAGGACCTCGACTTTGTCGTCACCGCTGTCAATGTCCAGCGGGAAGTTGGCGGCCCGCTGGCAGAAATCCTCGATACAATTTCCTTCACCATTCGGGAACGCATCCGCATCAAGGGTGAAATCCGGGTAATGACTTCGCAAGTCGTCATGTCAGGACGCATCCTTTCGGCGGTGCCGTTCGTCGTCTTCGTTCTGCTTTGGTTTATCAACCAGGAATACATGGGTGAATTTTTCAAGAACCTTGCCTGTGGTGGGATTGCTCTGGTTACTGGTATCATTATGATTGCGGTTGGCTATTTCGTCATGATGAAAATTGCTGATATCGAGGTGTAATTATGATAGACTGGGCAACTATCGCGATTATTGTCATCTTTGCCGTCGTGTTGTTGGCAGTGGCTTTGATTTATGTCGGACAGCGCATGCCAAAACAGGATGAAGACCCCCTGAGTCAGCGCCTGGCGGAGTTTTCACAACGCGGCGAAGCCGTCAGCCTGGATGAAATCGAACTTTCCCAGCCGTTTACCGAGCGCGTCATTTACCCCATCCTGCGTCAACTGGGCGAAGCAGCGGCCAAGAACACCCCCCAAAATGCTTTACAAGAAACAACCCGAAAAATCGAATTGGCCGGTAAGGCTGGCTTTATTGACGCGCCCATGTTCCTGGCCTCCCGTTTCGTTGCCGCAGGCGTGTTGGGTGTCCTTATTTACGCGATTGCAGATTTTTCTATCTTCGACCAGACTACTGCCCGCTCCTTCCTCTACGGCATTATCGCTGCCGCGCTTGGCTTTTTCTTCCCACAACTTTGGCTGAGTGAGCAGATAAAGAAACGCCAACTGGAAATTCGCAAGGCCATGCCCGACGCACTCGACCTGCTCACCATCTGCGTAGAAGCCGGACTGGGTTTTGATGCGGCTATGTCGAATGTCGCCCAAAAATGGGATAACGAACTCTCCATGGCCTTTGCGCGCGCTATCCGCGAGATTCAATTGGGAAAGGTCCGGCGCGAAGCCCTGAAAACAATGTCTGACCGAATCGACCTGGCCGAGATGACCAGTTTTGTAGCGGCCATTATCCAGAGTGAACAACTCGGTGTGAGTATGGCCAAGGTATTACGCATCCAGGCCGACCAGATGCGCATGCGCCGACGCCAATATGCGGAAGAATTGGCGCACCAGGCACCGGTCAAAATGCTTATCCCGATGATTGTGTTCATCTTTCCCTCTATTTTCATTGTGCTGATGACCCCTGCCGTGTTGCGGATTATGGAATCCAACGTATTTGGCGGCGGATAATTTTGACCATACGCCCTGGCCCGTCATACTACTTTTTCCACACCCTCTGGAGTGGGCTGGACCTGGTCTTCCCTCCCCGCTGCGGAGGCTGCGAAAAACTTGGGCAACGCTGGTGCGCAGACTGCCGGCGGCAATTGACCCCGCCTCCAGAACCCCTGTGCGAAATTTGTGGAGAGCCGCAATATTTTCCAGGGATTTGCAAACACTGTAACAATACACGACCAGCGTTTTATGCGCTCAGGTCGTGTGCTGTTTTTAACGAACCGTTGCGCCCGGCGCTTCACAAACTAAAATATCGTCGTGACATTGGGCTTGGGGAGGCGCTCGCCTGGGATGTTGCCATCTGTCTCGACTCTCTGGGGTGGCAGGCGGAAGTGATTGTCCCGATTCCACTCAGCCAACAAAGAATGCGCGAAAGAGGCTATAATCAATCCGGATTGATTGCTCACCCGCTGTCACGCATTATGCAATGGAAATATCTTCCCGATGCCCTCCAGCGTACCCGGCATACACGCTCCCAGGTGGGATTGAGCGCCGCAGAACGCCGCGAAAATGTCCAGTTGGCGTTCACTGCCAATCCCGGCTTGGTGCGAAACAAAACAATTTTGCTTTTTGATGACGTAGCCACAACCGGCGCAACCCTTCATGCTGCCTCTCAGGCACTGCTCTCCGCCGGAGCCAACCGTGTGTATGCCCTGACAGCCGCCAAAGCCTTGCAAAAATATGGCCTCGACCAAATAAAGCAATTATCTCCTCGCTTGTCGCATTGACGAGCGCACATCCCTTTATCCCATTTCACAAGGAGGCAATATGGCGCACAATCTGGAGATTACAGGACGTGAACTCGAAGTGACTGACCGCATCCGCGATTACGTCACCAAAAAGGTAGCAAAACTCGACCGCTATCTGGCCGCCATCGACGAAATCCGCGTTGACCTTGCCCATGTTAAAACTGCCCGCAGCGCGGTAGACCGGTATGTGGCCCAGTTAACCATTCGCGGCAAGGGCCTGTTGCTGCGTTCCGAAGAACGCGCGGATGATATTCGCACTGCCATCGATATCGCGCTCGACAAACTGACCCGCCAGGTCGCGCGTTACAAAGGCAAACACCAGCGCGGGCGCGGTGACGGCAAACCTGCCGCTTCGGTCGCGCTCGAAGCTGAGATGCTTCCCGAACTCGAAGCCGAAGAACCGCCGGTCATCATTCGCCGCAAGAAATTCGACCTGATTCCCATGGCAGAAGAAGAGGCTATCGAACAGATGAAGCTGCTCGGCCACGATAACTTTTTCATCTTCTTCAACGCCAAAGCCAGCGTCATTAATGTGCTTTACCGCCGCCGTGATGGAACCTATGGCCTGATCGAGCCGCACATTCGTTAGGCCTGATTGCTTGGAGTAAAATAGACTGGCCTTTTACAAGGCCAGTCTATTTTTTGGAGACCTTATGGAGTCTGTTGATTTTGACAATGCCGCCTTGCAACCCGGCAGGCAGGAAAACATTGATTTCGAAGCCATCGAAGCATCTGTTTGCCAAATTCTGACCGCCATCGGCGAAGACCCCCTGCGTGAAGGGCTGCAAAAAACCCCGGCCCGCGTTGCCCGAATGTACGAAGAACTCCTGCAAGGCTATCACCTTGACCCCGCAGCCCTGATAAACGATGCCATCTTCGATGTCCAGTATGATGAAATGGTCATTGTCCGCGACATAGAATTTTACAGTCTGTGCGAACACCATCTCCTGCCCTTCATTGGCCGCGCCCAGATTGCGTACATTCCCAATGGCAAAGTGTTGGGCTTGTCCAAAATCCCTCGCGTGGTCGATATGTATGCCCGCCGCCTGCAAGTCCAGGAGCGCATGACCCGCCAGATTGCGGACTTCCTGCGTGACCTTCTCAAGCCCCAAGGGGTTGCTGTCGTCGTCGAAGCCATGCACCTATGTTCCATGATGCGCGGCGTCAAGAAACACGACGCCCGCATGACTACATCCGCCATGCACGGCGCTTTCCGCGCCAACCTGGCTACCCGTGAAGAATTCCTGCAACACATCGCGCGCGGCGCGTCAGAACTGCGCTTTTAGGGCATTTGTTTTACAAGTTGAAGATTTAGAGAATTGGTCAAGAAATCAGTTCTTAATTGAGCGTTGCGTGCATGCAAAAGTTGTCAGTGGTAAAAAAGAAGAACCTGCGGTAATCCAGGGTTGCTCATCCCATCCCGCGAGGTTCTTCTATGGACAAGTATAACGAACAAGTCGTTCAGGAAATTGCCGGATAGACAGGCGATTTGGTTGGCAGTAATGTTTCGTAACCAAAACGTCCCGAAGGTTTCTAATCCTTCGGGACGTTTTCTATGGCGGGGTAATTCCGTTGAACTTGTTCATGGCCGCGTTCAGGCCTTCTGTGACCCAGGTCAGGGCGGCGTCGGCGGCGCGGTCGAGGGTTTCGGAGACGGCCAGCAGTTCTTTCTGGGTGAAATCCTGTAAGACGTAGGCGGCGGCGTCCATCCGGCCCGGTGGACGGTCGATGCCGAGGCGCAAGCGCGCAAATTCGGGCGTGCCGAGTTGGTCGATGGTGGATTTAATCCCTTTTTGGCCGCCTGGCCCGCCGCCGGGTCTCATGCGGATGGTACAGAACGGCAAATCCAGGTCGTCGTGAGCGACGAGGAGGTGTTCGAGCGGCAGTTTGTAGAAGCGCGCCAATCCCTGCACCGATTGGCCGGAAAGGTTCATGTAGGTTTGCGGCTTGGCCAGGATAAGTTTGCGGCCTTCGTATTGGGCGGTGATGACAATTGCCTTCGACTGGACTTTCATGCCGCGCGCGTTCAGGCGCAGGGTCAGCCGGTCGATGAGCATGAAGCCGAAATTGTGACGGGTTTGGGTGTATTCGCGGCCCGGGTTGCCCAGGCCTACAATCAGGCAGGGGGGTGTTTCGGTCAAAGCCCCCGAAGCGGAGCGGAGCGGGGTGGAGTGAGATTTGAAAAGGGAAAAAGGCCAGTGTTCAGTCATAAGTTATCAGTTGGCAGTTGACAGTTTGGCGGGGTGGTTCGAGCTCAGGAGCGTAGTTTCTTACTGATGGCCAATAATAACCCGAAAAAGGCAAAGACGGCGGCAACTGCCAGCGCGCCTTTTCCAAATTGCAAGCCAATTTCAGAAGTCTGCAAAACCGCCGGGTTGGCCGGAAGCGGGGCAGGCGGCGGGGCGGGGGTGTAGGTGACGGTGGGCGTAGCGCTTGGCAGGGGAGTGATGCTGGCGGTGGCAGAGGGGGTTGGCGTTCCGGCGGGGGTCGGCGTTTCGGTGGCGGAGTAGTTGCGGATGCGGATGTCTATCAGGAAATCCTGAAAGGAATCGGCGGCAGAAATGCGCAGGCGCAGGGTGTAGAGGCCGTCTGTAATGAGGGTCGTATCCCAGGCGGGGAGCAGGCCGCCGGTGAGGGGCTCGGACGAGGCGGCGAGCGGGAACCAGGTTCCGGTCGGGTCGTCGCGGTAGGTAAAGGCCAGTTCCCAGGCGGCGGGGGCAGAGCCGCTGATGGTCACGACTCCGCTCAGGGTGGAACCTGCCGGGGGTGCGGAGATGCCGGGGGGAACGGGAGTCAGGCCGGTGAGCGGGTCGGTTTCGCCGGGCGCGGGGGTCACGGCCTGGGGGGTGGGGGATGCCTGCTGCGCGGCTCCGGGCTGGGGCCAGGTCATCCAAAAAAAGAGCAGGAGCAGCGCAGGCAGGACCTTTCTCATTTTTTATCTCGATGCACGAGGGGTCAGAAGCCGAGTTTGAACCAGTCGGTGCCGAAGAGGACGCTGAAGGTCAGCAGGCACGAGACGATGAGCAGGAGGGTGCCGCAGCCACAGCCGCAGCAGCCGCCGCGCCCAAAGCCGAACTTTTCCTGGAAGAAGTCGAAGATGGCGTCGATGAGGAAGAGTTTGAGCAGGCCAGAGAGACATCCGGGACGGTCGTTCATTGCATTCTCCTTGAGTGGCAGTTGAAAAGTTTAACATGAAATACGCAGTTTGGCGAATTGGGTTGCCCGCCAGGAGGATACAGTATAATTTCACGCGGCGGAATCAAACCCACGTTACAGGATACTATGTCTGGCATTGCCGGTTTTTATAACACTGCTGTTTCGCAACTGCAGGAGGAGGCGGAAACCATCCTGCGCCGCATGACTGACTCGATTCGTCATCGCGGGCCGGATGATTTGGGGATTTGGCATGACACCCGGCATGGTGTTGGGCTGGGGTTTCGCCGCCTGGCTGTGCGCGATTTCTCTGCCAGCGGGCACCAACCGATGGCTTCGGCAGATAACAGGTATGTCATCGTCTTCGATGGGCGGGTGTATAACTACGCCAGCCTGCGCGAGGAGTTGCTGGGGCTGGGCCATATCTTCCAGGGCCGGTCGGATACCGAAGTGCTGCTGGCTGGGATCCGCCAATGGGGCTTGCAAGCGGCGGTGCGGCGGTTCAACGGGATGTTTGCGTTCGCGCTATGGGATGTGGACAACCGCAGCCTGCATCTGGGCCGCGACCGGATGGGAGTCAAGCCGCTATACTACGGCTGGCGGGGCAGGTCGCTGGTATTTGGCTCGGAATTGAAAGCGTTGCGCGCCCATCCCGGCTTTCGGAAGGAAATCGAGCGCGGCGCGTTGGCCCTGTTCCTGCGTTATGGCTATATCCCGACGCCGTTTACCATTTACGAGAATATTTACAAACTGACGCCGGGCCAAATCTTGACCATCTGGCCTGGCTCCGAGGCGGGCGATGAGCGCCGGGAATCCTACTGGTCGCCGCGCGCGGCGGTCGAAAAGGGCCTGACCAGCCCCTTCAGAGGGAGCGAGCGCGAGGCGCTGGACGCGCTCGAGGGCCTGTTGACCCGCTCCTTTGGCGCGCGGAAGATATCCGATGTGCCGCTGGGGGCGTTCCTGTCTGGCGATGCCGCTTCTGCGACTCTGGCGGCATTACTGCAAAGGGAGGACGGGCAGCCTTTACAGACTTTCCACGCGCGGTTCGAGGAAGAAGATAAAGGCGAACACGCCCGCGCGGTTGCCAGCCGCCTGGGCGCGGAATACACGGAGACGGTTATCACATCGGAAGACGCGCTCGCCGTCCTGCCGCGCCTGCCGGGGCTATATGACGAGCCATTCGCCGATTTATCCCAAATTCGGGCTGCGCTGGTCTCTGAACTGGCGCGGCGGCGCGTGATTGTCAGCCTTTCAAGCGAAGGCGGCGACGCGCTCTTTGGCGGCTTTCCGCGTTATTTCCAAGGGATGCGCGCCTGGAATGCAGTTGGCTGGATGCCCGATTCGTGGCGGCGGGCCGCCGCGCGCGGACTGGGCCGTTTCTCCGGGCAGGATGGGGCGATTCGCCAGTTGTTCAAGGTTTTCAACGCCCCGGCGCGCGAAGCGCTCTACCTGGATTTGGTCTCGCGCTGGAAGCAGCCCGAAGCGGCGCTTATCGACAGCCGGGAGCCGCTGACCATCATGACCGACCCGCTGCGCTGGATGAACGTCTCTACTTTTGCCGAGCGGATGATGTCGCTCGACCTGGTGACATTCCTGCCCGATAACATCCTGTCCAGGGTGGACCGGGCCGGGATGGGCGCCAGCCTGGAAGTCCGCCTGCCGTTCGTGGATGACCATGAAGTGGTTGAATTTGCCTGGAGTCTGCCGCTGCGCATGAAAATTCGGGATGGGCAGGGAAACTGGATTTTGCGCCAGCTGCTCGCCAGGGTCGCGCCGCGCCTGCGGTTTGCGACCCCCGGCACGAAATCAAGCGCGCCCATCGATGCCTGGCTGCGCGGGGACTTGCGCGACTGGGCCGAAGATTTGCTGGATAAGGAACGCCTGGGCCGCGAGGGCTTCTTCCAGGCAGAGCCAATCCGGCAGGCGTGGCAAGAACATCGCTCCGGCCAGCGGGACCACGCGCAAACGTTATGGCCTGTCTTGATGTTCCAGGCCTGGCTGGATGAGAAGGAATGACCGATGCACGGAGGTATTATGATTCGATTCGAATCAATGAGCGACGATGATTTTGCCGCCTTCCTGCGAAAATCTGTCCCTGAATACGCTTACGACCAGACACAGGCCGGCAACTGGACTTCGCACGAGGCAATGGGCAAAGCGCGCGCCGAATTCCAGCAAATGCTGCCCAACGGGCCCAAGACCCCCAACCAGCACCTGCGCATCATGCTCGATGACAAAGACCGCAAGGTTGGCATGGTCTGGTATTTCGTTGATATGCGCGGCGAACGCCCCAAGGCCTTCCTGATAGATTTTTTCTTCTTCTCCGAAGACCGGCACAAGGGCTACGAAAAAGAAGCGTTTGGTGTGTTGGAGGCTGAACTGCGCGCGCTTGGCGTACTGCGCGTGGAGTTGCAGGTCTTTTCGCACAAAACCGATGAGGTTGCGCTCTACCAGAACAACGGTTTTGCGCAAGCCAGCATCTTTTTTGCGAAAGATTTGGGCGAAAAAAACGCCTGACCAAAAGATACCGCAAATGCAAATTCCCCCCTGCCCTCAAAAACCGTAAATTCCTGCTGCTCTGGCTTGGCTTGATGGTTTCCATCGCCGGGACGCAGATGCAAGTAACAGCGATTCACTGGCATATCCGCGAACTGACGGAAGAACCAGACCCGCTTGCCCTGGGCGGTATTGGTCTGGCGCGCATCCTGCCGGTGATTGTCTTTTCACTCTCGGTCAGCACCATCATCCGAAATACCATTCGACAGTTGAGCACCCCCGACCACATTCGCGGGCGGATGACCAGTATCAACCAGATTTTCTTCCAGGGCGGGCCGCAGTTGGGCGAAGTCCGCGCCGGGTTGGTGGCAAGCGCATAGGGCGTCCCGTTTGCCATCATCAGCGGCGGAATATGGACCATCATCGCCGCCCTGCTCATCCTGGCGAAGTGGCCGGTTTTGCGGCAATACGACACGCACGAACCCGCCCCGCAGCCCGCGCCCGCTACAACAGATCAGGCATCCGGTCGACTCCGCAGCAATCACCCCCAACCGCCACATCTGGTGGTCGAGCCAAATCCACCCCAAAGACTCGGCAGGTTTGTTAAGGCATAACAAACATCCTTTGATATAATTTGAAGGTGCTTCTCGTCACGAATTCTCTATTCTCCGGTGCTTCTGGATGACTCTTGAACAAGGAACGCTGCTTAACGGGCGCTATCGCATTGTAGATATTCTGGGCCAGGGGGGGATGGGCTCTGTTTACCGCGCCTTGGATGAAAACCTGGGCGTGGAAGTTGCTGTTAAGGAAAACCTGTTTACCACCGATGAATATTCGCGCCAGTTCCGCCTCGAAGCGGTCATCCTGGCAAGTTTGCGTCACCAGAACCTGCCGCGCGTGACTGACCATTTGGTGATGGAAGACTACGGGCAGTACCTCGTCATGGATTACATCGAAGGCGAGGATTTGCGCCAGCGCATGGAGCGGCTGAACACCATCCCTGAAGAAGACGCCATCCTGGTCGGTGCGGCGGTGTGCGATGCGCTCTCCTACCTCCATACGCGCCGTCCGCCCGTCCTGCACCGCGACATCAAGCCCGGAAACATCAAAATCACCCCCGACGGGCGGGTCTACCTGGTGGATTTTGGCCTTGCCAAACTAATTCAGGGCAGCCAGACCACAACTACCGGCGCGCGCGCCATGACCCCTGGCTATTCCCCGCCGGAGCAGTATGGCACCGCCCGCACCGACCCTCGTTCCGATATTTATTCGCTTGGCGCTACCCTGTACGCCGCCCTGACCAGCATCATCCCTGAAGACGGCCTGGCGCGGGTGATGGACAACGTCCAACTCACCCCCATCCGCAAGCATAATCCCAAAGTTTCGCGCCGCCTGTCATCCGTCATCGAAAAGGCGATGGAAGCCTATCCCGATGACCGATACCAGACAGCGGATGAATTCCGGCGCGGCCTGCTCAACTCCAGCTCCAAGACCCAGCGGTTTACCGAACTCGACCTGAACATCAGCGTCCCGCCTCCGCCGGAAGATGAAGATGCCCAGGGCGCGAAAAATTCTAACCTTTCCCCCTCCACCCCGGTCAAAGTCGTGATGGATGTTGTCACTTCGATGACCACCCGTATGCGCCGCCGCGCGCGCCGCGATGCAGCATTCGGAATCTGGGGCGGGGCCGTCTTGTTGCTGCTGGCGGTACTCCTGTTCTGGAACACCAGCCCAACCTTTCGGCAGGCAATTGCCGCCTTCTTTCCTAACCCAACACCGGAAACCATTGCGCCACAGGCAACGCCAACATCTCTCCTCGATGTTATCCCAGCGCCGCTGGATGAGCCGACCTCCACGCCCAGCCCTGTTCCAACACCAACGGATACCCCGCAGCCCTCGCCGACGGCAACCCCGCTGGGCGGCGGCATGGGCCAAATTGCATTTGCTTCCACCCGCACCGGCATTCCTCAAATTTACGTTATCGCCGTCGATGGAACCGGAATTCGGCAAATCACCAACGAGCAGGATGGCGCCTGCCAGCCGGACTGGTCGCCAGATGGCAGGCGGCTGGTCTATGTTTCGCCATGCCGGCAAAAACAGGATTTTTACCAGGGTTCGAGCCTGTACCTGATTGACGCCGACGGCGAAAACCGCACCGCCCTCCCCACCAGCCTGGGCGGTGATTTCGAGCCAGCCTGGTCGCCCGGCGGCAGGCGAATAGCGTTTACCTCCCTGCGCGACGGCTACATGGAAATATACATGATTAACCTGGAGACCAACCAGGTCACGCGCCTGACTCGCGCTCAGGATGTTCAGAGAGGGATTCATGCCCGAATGCCGGCTTGGAATCCCATCGGCTTTCAAATTGCCTATGTTCTCAAACGCGCCGGCACCACCCAAATTTGGATTACGACCGATGGTGATGTCAATTTGCCCAAACCCAACGAACAATTGGCGCAAACCGGCAACAACACCAACGATTTCCTGCCTGCCTGGACCAGGGATGGAGAATTCGTCCTGTTCAGCCAGACCAACTTCGAAGGCACGGTCCCGGCCTGGTTGATGAGCCTCCGTTACGAAGACCGGCAGACCAAACAGGCTGTGCGCCTGCCCATCGAACCGCTCCCGATTGTGGATGTCAGCATTTCACCCGATGGATTCTGGATGGCGTTCGAGAGTTGGCCCGATTCACTCAATCACGATATTTATATTTCCACCCTGACAGGAGCCAACCGCATCCGGCTGACAACCGACCCGGGCTTCGATTTCGACCCGGTCTGGCGGCCTGTCAAAAATGAATAACTTAACTTAATTACAGTATCGATGCCTCTCGCATGAGGGGGGCTTTTTTGTTTTATAATCACCAACATTGTTGTCCCTGTAAAATCAAGCGGATTTTTCTATGAGTTTGGGTCAAGGAAACCTTCTCAACAATCGTTATCGTATCGTCGAAATTCTTGGCCGTGGCGGCATGGGGGCGGTCTATCGCGCCGTCGATGAGAGTCTCGGCGTGGATGTTGCCGTAAAGGAAAACCTGTTCACTACGGATGATTATGCGCGCCAGTTTCGCATGGAAGCAGTCATCCTGGCCGGAATACGGCATCCCAACCTGCCCAGGGTGACCGACCATTTTGTTATGGAAGAACAGGGTCAATACCTGGTGATGGATTACATCGAAGGCGATGACCTGCGCCAGCGCATCGAAAAACAAGGCACGCTCAACGAGGCCGAAGCGATTCGAATCGGTGCAGCCGTTTGCGACGCCCTCACCTACCTGCATACCCGCAAACCACCCATCCTGCATCGTGATATTAAACTGGGGAATGTCAAGCTTGTCCCGGATGGCAACGTTGTCCTGGTCGATTTTGGCCTTGCCAAGCAGGCCTGGGAGCATGAAGAAACCATGACTGGCGCGCGCGCCATGACGCCCGGCTACTCGCCCCCAGAACAATATGGCTCGGCCCGCACCGATGCCCGGTCCGATGTTTATTCTCTCGGCGCGACCCTCTATGCGGCAATCACCGGGGTTGTTCCCGAAGACAGCCTGATGCGCGCGGTGGATGGGGTCGAATTGACCCCGCTGCGAAAACACAAGCTCTTCATTACTCCCCGCCTGGCGGCGGTCATCGAAAAAGCGATGGAGCCTATCCCTGTCAATCGCTACCAGTCTGCGGCTGAATTCAAAGCCGCCCTGCTTGGCATAGAAGAAGACACCGGGCGCCTGGAAGAAAATGAACCGGCCTCATCCCCAAGAACACCGCAAGAAACCGAATCCGAACCTGCCCCGCCGCGCAAAAAGAAAGGCGGCTGTTTTAGCCTGTTCCTGCTCGTATTGTTATTGACACTGGCTGTCAGCGCATTGGTCTTGTTCGACCCCAAAAACCAGCAGTTCGTCCTGTCTTTCCTCCAGACGGAAATCTTCACGCCAACCATTAGCCCCACTGTTCCGGCGACATCGCCGCTGACGCCGGAAGTGACCGGTGAGGCCACGACGGAACCAACTGCCGCTCCACAGGCCACCCAAACCCCCGCCCCTACAAAGACTTCCTTGCCGTCGCCCACCCCTACCGCTACAACAGCGGTTTCGGCAGTTGTCACCCCCTCGCCCACCCCTGTCGGGGGCACCGGCGAAATTGCTTATGCAATGATAGAGAACAGGATTGCCCAAATTTACCTGGCCAATGCCGATGGTACGAACATCCGGCAGCTCACCGATGACGTTAACGGAGCCTGTAATTTCGACTGGTCGCCCGACGGCAAGCAGTTGGTCTATGTCTCTCCTTGTGGGACTAAATCCTGGCAGTATTCTGGCGCCGGACTGCGTATCTTCGACCTGGAAACCGGTGATAGCAGGTCATTGCTGGAGACACCAAGGGGTGAATTCGACCCGGCCTGGTCGCCTGATGGCAAGAAAATTGCCTTTACTTCCATGCGCGATGAGACCTGGCAAATCTATGTAATCGACCTGGAAACATCCGCCCTCACCCAGTTGACGACCTACGAAGAAGAGATTCAATCACGGGCAAATAACCAGTCACGCCACCCGGTCTGGTCGCCGGATGGGAAGCAACTGGCTTATATCGCGCGCAGGGGCGCGGAATACCAACTCTGGACAATGAACGCCTCGGATGGGAGCGACAAAAACCGCCTTCTCTATACTGTTCCCACCATTTCGGATTACCTGCCCGCCTGGTCGCCGGATGGAACCTTTATCCTGTTCAGCCAGGCCAACCTCGACCTGACCTCCCCCTCCGTACTGATGCGCTTGAATATCGGAATGCAGCGGGCAGAGCGAATAGTCACGGCAGGCGCTCCGGTGGTCGATGTCCATTTCTCGCCGGATGGCTTCTGGATTGCCTACGAAAGCACAGATACCAATAACCAGGACGTGTACCTGTTCAACCTGCTTACGGGTGAGAAAGTTCGCCTGACCACGTCGCCGAATGTCGAATTCGACCCGGCCTGGAGGCCTTAGGAACGTCCCGAAGGTTCTTCAACCTTCGGGACGTTTTGTTTTTTAATCCTTTTCCCGCAACCCGGCCAGGATTTTGGGGTGCAGGTGGGGGTTGGCAGCCACAATCGATTGGGGCGGACTCAAATAATCGGCGGCGCCAGAAACGTTCGTGACAAGGGCGCCGGCTTCCTCGGCAATCAGGCCCCCGGCGGCCACATCCCAGGGTTTGAGGGAAATTTCCCAGAAGCCGTCGAACCGCCCGGCGGCCACATAACACAGATCGATGGCGGCAGACCCCAACCGGCGCACCCCCTGACTTCTTTTGGCGAAACGGACAAAATTGGCAAAGTTATCCCGCTCGGAGTTCCAGGCATCGTAAGGGAAGCCCGTTACCAGCAGGCTTCTTTGCAGTTCAGGTTGAGATGAGGCCTGTAAACGCCGTGACTGATTCAAGAAGGAACCCTTGCCGCGTTCGGCAATGTACATCTCATCGCGCAGCGGGTCATAAATCGCGGCTAAAACGACCTGCCCCTGATGGGCATACGCAATCGACACGCAAAACATCGGGACGCCGTGCGCATAGTTCACCGTTCCGTCCAGCGGGTCAATGTACCAGAGATGTTCCACAGCGCCGTTCGATGTCAGTCCCGATTCTTCTGCCAGGACGTTGTGACCGGGGAACAGGCGGCTGATTTCTCCCAGCAGGAATTCTTCCGAAGCGCGGTCGATTTCCGTCACCAGGTCGATGACGCCTTTGTAATCAATGCGGTTATCTTTTTCATAACCATCAGACAAAATTCGACCGGCCTGGCGCGCCATCCGCTCCAGGTCGGTCAAGGTAGGTACATTCATGGTTACTTTCCTGTTGCTTTGAGTTCTTCGAGAACGCGGTAGATTTCATCCAGTTCAGACTGGATGTTCTCCCGGTCGTTTTTGGCCTGCTGGAGCATGGCTTCGAAAGCCGGGCGTTGTTTCGGCGGCAAGGTGGGGATCAATCGTTCGGTGCGGGCAATTTGCGTACTCTTGTGACGCAGTTTATGTTCCAGGCGGTCGCGGTAGCCCTGGTAAAAATCCTTCGGGTCGAGCGGTTCGGGGCCGGTGGCCGGTTCCTGGGTCATAATCTCCGCGATGGTCAGCAGGAAGTCTTCTGTATCGATGGGCTTTTCGATGAAGCGGGTCGCGCCCAGGCTGATGGCAAATTTTTTGTCTTCGGGAGTAACGTAGGTGGCCGAGAGGAAAATCACCGGAATGCGGCGGGTGGCCGGGTTGGTGCGCAGTTTTTGCACAAAGGCATAGCCGTCCATTTTGGGCATCAGGATGTCGGTAACAATCAAGACAGGCTTGACCTTTTCGACCATTTCCAGGCCTTCCACGCCGTTACGGGCGCTGGCGACTTCATATCCCTTGAAACGCAGGGTGACTTCGAGTAATTCCAGGACGTTGGCAACGTCTTCGACAACAAGGATGGGGCCGTTTCTCATGCGCTTATTTTACTCCGATTGTGAAGATTCGTGATTAATGATTAACGTTCCCGTTAACCTGACCAAACCCTGCTCCCCAGGGCCGACAGCGCCAATTCGACCGACAACGCGGCGGTTGCGTTCTGCGCATCGAGAATGGGATTGACTTCGACCAGGTCGAGGCCGGTCAGTTTTCCCGTCTCGGCGACCAGCTCGCAGGCCAGGTGCGCTTCGCGGTAGGTCAGGCCGCCTGAAACGGGAGTCCCGACTCCGGGGGCGTGGCGCGGGTCGAGCGAATCCATGTCGAACGAGAGAAAAATCCCGTCCACATCGCGCGAGACGCGCTCGATGGCTTTTTCCAGCGCCTGCACCATGCCCAGGCGGTCGATTTGCTCCATACCCATCACCATGACCCCAGCCTGTTTCAGGTTACGTTTTTCGCCGGGGTCCAGGTCACGCGCGCCGATGACCGCCACCCGCCGCGGGTCGATCACTGGTACGGATTCATCCCATAGGCTGGTCAGGCGCGGGTCGCCCAGGCCGCACAGCGCGGCCAGCGGCATCCCGTGAATATTACCGGACGGGGTGGTTTCGGGGGTGTTGAAATCAGCGTGGGCATCGACCCAAATGACGCCCAGTTTGCGGCCTTTGGCGGCCCCGTGAATCGAACCGAGCGCTGCGCTGTGGTCGCCGCCCAAAACAAGCGGGAAGTGACCGGCCTGGAGCGAGGTCGCCACTGCCCCGGCAGTCCGCCGCGCCATTGGCACGATGCAGTCGATGTATTTGAGTTTTGGCTCGCTGATTTTGCACATCTCCGCGATGGGAACTTCGATGTTGCCTTTATCTTGCACCGTATAACCAAGCGATTCGAGCTTTTGCTGTAAGTGAGCGTAACGGATGGCGCTGGGGCCCATATCTACGCCGCGCCGGTCCGCGCCCAGGTCGATTGGGACACCGATAATGTCGATTTGCATGGTTTCTCCTACAAACGTCCCGAAGGTTTTTGAACGGGAATTTTGCCCTTTTCGCGAACCTTCGGGACGTTTTCAACTTCGTTTTACGCTGTCCGGTAATACCCCACATCCACCGAATAGACGCGCCCCTTTTTGATGACCTGCCGCACCAGGTTGGTGCCAAAGCGATAGCCCAGGTGACGGTAATCGGGGACGGACAGGATGAGCAGGTCAGCCTGTTTGCCGGGTTCGAGCGAGCCGACTTTGTTCGACATGCGAATCGCGTGGGCCGAGTTGATGGTGGAGGCAACAATCGCCTGGGCCGGGGTGAGTTTCATCGTGCGGCAGGCCAGGGCAATCACGAATTGCATCGATTCGTTCCAGGTCGTGCCGGGGTTGCAGTCGGTTGCCAGGGCCAGGATGGCGTCTGCTTCGATGAGTTTATGCGCTGGGGTATACTCGTGTTCGGCCAGCCCAAAGGGCGTGCAGGGCAGCGAAACGGCGACCGTTTCAGAGCGGCCCAGCGCTTCAATGTCGGCATCCGAGGTCTTGACGAGATGGTCGGCAGAAACCGCGCCCAGTTCGACCGCCAGCGATGCGCCGCCCAGGTTGTCGAATTCGTCGGCATGGATTTTGAGCGGGAAACCCAGGCTGCGGGCTTTTTCGAGCACCTGGCGCGACTGGGCCAGGTTGAAGGCTTTGTTCTCGCAGAAGACATCCACGAAGGGCAGGCGGCGGCCTGGGGCGTGCGTTTCCCACCACTGGCGCAAAATCGGGAGCATGGTTTCGCACACCAAATCGGTATAGCCTTGCGGGTCATCCTTGAACTCCGGCGGGATGGCGTGCGCGCCCAGGAAGGTGGAGGCGATGTCCATGCGGCTTTCGGCCTCGAGCGCCAGCAAGGCCTTGAGTTGGCGCAGTTCGGTGGCGGTTTGCAGGCCGTAGCCGGTTTTTGCCTCCACTGTGGTCGTGCCGTGCGCGAACATGCGGAAAATGCGCGGGCGGGCTTGCGCCACCAGGGCTTCTATGCTTGCGGTGCGCGTCTGCCGGACGGTGGAAAGGATGCCGCCGCCGGAGGCCAGGATATCGAGATAGGGCGTGCCGGCCATTTTCAGTTCGAACTCGGCAGCCCGGTCGCCGCCCCAGATGAGGTGGGTGTGCGGGTCCACGAAGCCGGGCATGACCACGCAGCCGTAGGCATCGAGCAGCGGTTCGCCGGGGTAGGCGGCGCGCATTTCGGCGGTTTTGCCGGTTGCGACGATTTTTTCATCCCGAATCAGGACCGCGCCATCCTCGATGATGCCGAGTCTGCCGAGGCCGCGGCCGCGCTGCGGGCCGCCCGCAAGGGTCAGGAGTTGGGAGGCGGAGTGGATGAGCATAAGTTAGTATCCCAAACCCTTAACCAATTTATCAGAATCAAAATCGGGCTGTCCTTGCCGTGAATAGTAATACGAAAAACGAGCAATAATATCTTTGACAAAAGCCATAGAGATCTGAGCAAAAGGTTTTTCAAATTTTTCTTCGAATTCGAATAACGAGAAGGTCTCAATTTTTCGGAAGTTAATCACACCACCCACAAACTGTCTCGTTTTAGGCAAGTAATGGAGATAGGGGGTAAAGTTATTCTTTACAACTTTCTTTATTTCGTCTTTTTTGGGAGTAATCTCAGTTACATTTTCAATTTGACAGGCCAATATTCTATCGGTTTTCGGTTTCCCATCGGCGCGTAATTCTAAATCGCAGGCAGGACTCAGGACAACGTACCAAGTGTTGGGTTCTTTTGATTTAGCAATAATACCGGTCTTGACGCTGTTTGAAAACGTGGGGATGATATACATTTCTTCTGGGAAGAAATAAGTCGTATCATCGTCTAGAAATTCATAGAGTTGACTGACTGTAAAACGCAATAACGCTTTCTCGGTTTCCTGCCCATCATCAACATGATTTTGCCACGCTTCTAAGCTGGGCAAGATGTTCTGCCAAAATATCTTGTCCATGGCTTCTTCAATGTGGCCGCGGCCTCCAAAAATATTTGTCAACCCTGTTTTATATACTCGAAAAAACAGGTCGAAAATTTCGTCATAACCGGCTTCTCCCCTTGTGTAAGTATGTAAAAGGGGGATTCCCGTGACTACATTCCTTGGATGACCTGTTAAAACGACAATTGGAATACGATATCTGGATGAAATTTCTTTTATGACTTCGTTCCCATCATAATCATCTATTCCCAGCCTTAAATCCACGATTGCCCCATCAAATGTGTTATCTAAAATATCAAGGGCATTAGATAAACTGTTTTTTTCTATAATTTCAATTGGGCGATTCTTTTCATGCTGATACCTTTTCGCAGTGGCTTTACAAGTTTCCCTTTCCTGCTCATTATCTTCAACAAGAAGCAGTTTCATGGCAGCCATTATGATTCCCCTTTCGGTTGTAATCGAAAATATGCGCCTGTGTCAGAGACGAAGGCCTTTAAATCCAATCCATTGCGCATTGCAGCCTCTCCCGCAATCGCTAATCCTAAACCTGTACCATTTGGTTTTGTAGAAAACTCTGGTTCAAAAATAACTTCGCTTTCAATAAGATGTGGCTCAATTCCTGGGCCTGTGTCACGATAATCTATATAGTCAAAATGTAAGTTTGCACTAACAACCACGCTTATATTTTTTTGTTTTGCATCTTTGCTAATCATCCAAAAAACGCTGTTGTCAATCAGATTAGTCATAATGATATAAAAATCTTCTTCCCACCCATATAGGGAAAAAGATTTTGGACAAACAATCTCAAAAGTAATTTTGTTCTCGATTAAGCTGTTCTCAAAAGGTTGAAAGCAAGCAAAAAGAACATTTGAAAGATTGAATTCTTTTTTTGGCCCACGTTTAGCGGCGGCTAGAGGGTCGAGTCTTTTGAACAAAGATACCAGGGTCTCGGCATTTTTGCCTAATCCATCGGTGATTGGAGTAAGTTCATCCAAAATTTCAGGCTTAAATTCTTCCCGGATTTCTTTCGCCCAAAAATTCAAGTTTGGAATTTGGTTTTTGAAAAAGTTCAATGGGCGGCGGCCCTCATGCAAAATGACGTTGATTATCTTACCCAACGTTGCTTGACCTTGGTAAATAGCAACAGTTTGTCGAATATCATCGACAATTTGGCTATTCTCCTTTTCTTTTAGAGAAATAATTTCGATAATTTCATCCACATCTTTTTGGGTTACACCACTCTTAACAAGTTTTGCAGAAATTCCTTTTTTTAGTTCTTCAAAGGAATACAATTTTTCAATTTCTTGTTCAACTTTCGTTGCAGTTCTACTCAATCCTGCTTTTTTTCTATATATAAATCTTCTCTCTTCTAACTTAGAAATAACTTGATTTTTTGTGATGTCTATTAATCTGTTAAAGGCTTTATTTTTGCGTATGCCATCTCTTGCGCTTTTTTCTTGTAATTGAGATTTTTCTTCAGATTCAATTAAAACATAGCCAATAACTTGATCGCTGCCGATCTTATGTGAAGGGTCTTGTACTCTCTGTTTGTTTAGTTCCAACCAGTCAAACGCTGGATCTCCAAGTGGTCGAATTCGAAATCCATTTCTGTAGACTCCAATGCCGTTATGTTCATCAAGTAATTTCCTGGCCTCTGCTTTGCTAATATAATTTCCTGTTGGGTTAGTTAGTCCACGATGTATCAGGGTTTCTATCGAATCAACATCTCTGTCATAAACTCTTAAATCAAAAATCAAACCACCACAATCGGTAGGGGACCTTAAATCTACAGGTATTTCTTCTTCAACGGTATTCCGAGCCTTCTGATTTTGAAATATGAGTTTTCCTCGTCCATCCGCGGAAATTTGCCCCGATATTCTGTAATCATAGAACTCGAGAATAGGAAATGGCTCTATTCGGAGAGATTGGTATCTTTTGTCGCTGGTGGAATAAAAATTATCAAAAATTAGTCGAATAACAAACGTGTCATCGGAAAATCCATCAAATATCTTAGTGCTAAACGGAGAGATAAGTTTTTTCAATTCAAAATTAAGCTTGTCAAGCTGTACTTCATCCCACTCATCAAGGTACTTTTTTCCACCAGTAATAATCAATTTCGTCCCAGAAGGCTCGTTAGAAATACTGGTTTGAACTGATATTTCGACTTCATCAAGGTATTCTTTTTCTTCAAAGTCATCCCATGCAATTTGTACGGTTGTTTTATGTTTTTTCTCGGTGATTGTTTCTAATGTAAGATTGTCTCCAAGAAGTGCAGCAGCATAACGACCAATTCCTTTGCGCCCCTGCATCACACGGCCATCAGGGCTTATTTTTCTCTTATATTTGTCATCCGTTGATGGCACAAGCCACTTATTGACCACCGTTTCCCTGTCCATTCCGTGCCCATGGTCTTCGACAATAATTTTCAGGCCGTTCCTTTCTTCAGGAACACGAAAAGTTATATGAACATCAGGGGAATCAGCGTCATAGGCATTCTTGACCAGTTCAACGATTGCGGCGTATTGGTCCTGAATCAAATCACGCCCAATGGTAAAAATATGGCGTCCTGCTGGTCTGAAGCGAAATTTTTCAGTTTGTTCCATATCTTTATTTGGTTAACTGATTAACGATGTGTTTCATCACCGGAGGGCAAACCCCATTTCCCATAAGTTTTATCTTATCTCTTCTGTTCAACCCGGAGATATTTAAGTTGAAATCAGCGTTATAACCCATTGCCAATTTTAGTTCTTCGGGTTGCAGCATTCTCATCACATGCCCACTTCGCGCAGGTTCGACATAGGCAAATCTGTCTAAAGTAGTTATGGTGCGTAGAGGTCTATCAATTGATTGCCATCCTCCACTTCCATCCGTGCCATAGTAGACCAGAATAAATGGCAAATTTCCCCCCAAGGCTTCGATAGCCCTTTGCGCTCTTTTAAGAGTAGCTTGCGCGCGACCAGGTTTGTTTAGTGGAGTTGTTTCGTATTTGCCAGAAAAATCAAGAACGGTTGACGCTGGGATATCAACAGAATCATCAGGTTTAGTAAGATTGACTTCTTTTGAACGCGAGCAAAGCAAAAATA
The DNA here is from genome assembly GCA_034432975.1 of Anaerolineales bacterium. Classification (GTDB taxonomy): domain Bacteria; phylum Chloroflexota; class Anaerolineae; order Anaerolineales; family Villigracilaceae; genus UBA5195. The sequence goes on from DAOUAZ010000262.1 coordinate 28,451, forward strand.
ATCTGGTTCTAGACTGTGGTACGCCAAAATCTTTGGCGTTGAGTTTTGCTTGATTAACAAAATAGCCTAATTCCCATAAATCATCAAGCAAGCGGTCGTGTTTACTCCACGATTCCATTTGAATAACATTTTCCATTACTATCCATTGAGGCTGGAATTCTTTAGCAAATCGAATCACTTCAAATGCTGTCATTCGGCTTTCTTCATCACGTTCTTTGGCGCCTTTTGCTACTGAGTGATTGGTGCATTCAGGCGATGCCAGTAATAAATCGATATTTCCAATCTCTTTGCGTATCTCCTTCGGAGACAATTTTCGGATATCTGTTGAATATACTTTAGCGTTGGAGAAGTTGGTGGAATAAGTTTTTACAGCCGGTTCCCATAAATCAAAACCGGCAATAATCTCAACGCCAGCATTTTTAGCCCCGGTACTGCTCCCTCCGGCCCCACAGAACATGTCAATTGCTCGTGTACTCATAATTATCACCTTTTTTCCTGGCCGCTAAATTTCGCTCTTTTCCACTTCTTTGTAGAACGTTTTCTCTCAATAATTTTTATTGTTTCTGGAAAGATTAAGTCTAGCATATATCGCTTCTCAATTTCGTTCTCCAGATTAGTTTTCTCTACCTTGAAAACCCGAAAATTACTGGCAGGCTCAATTTGTTTGGTCTTTAAGATTTTGAGAATGGTCTCTGTAATATTTGGCAGATTCTCCCATATCTCATGTTCCCATACTCGATAAACTGACCAGCCTTTTGATTTCAAGGAATCAGTTTGGGAAATATCTCTATTAATACTATCTCTGAGTTTCTTGCTCCAAAATTCCTCTCTGGTTCTTGGTTTCACATAATGTTCGGGACATCCGTGCCATTGGCATCCATCAACAAAAATGGCAATCTTTGCCTTGGTGAAAACCACATCAGGCCGAACTTTTTCGACTCGATAATTTATTCTGTAGCGGAGTCCTTTTGCCCATAAAGCATGTCTCAAGATAATTTCTGGCCTGGTATTTGCCGACTTAATACGAGACATATTCTCCGATCGACTCATTCCCATAAACAATATTGTAACAAAAAACCGCTCTACGAGCGGATTTACTTCATGTTTTGCGAAAAAGGTGATTCGTTATGCCAGTTTACATTACAGGCACATCGAATCGCTGGATTTCGAGCAGGTAGCCGTTCGGGTCTTTGAAGAAGAAATGGTAAATCCCGTATTTGGGGTTATGGGCGGGCGGTTTGACGATTTCGACCTGCCCGCGCAGGCGCGCGTACCAGCCGTCCACATCCTCCGTGACCAGGGTGGCGATTACCCCATGCGGACTGGCCGGTTCGAGGTGGGCGCAAAAGCCCAGGCAGCCATCCGCGCTGATTTTGTAGATACGGCAAACGCCCTGGTCGCGCGCCAGCGGCAGGGACAGGATGCGCTCATAGAAATCAGCAGTCGCTGCCAGGTCGGCGGTATGCAGGAAGGTGATGAACTGCTCGAAGGGTGGATTCATCGTTTGTCGAGAGACAGGAACCAGCGGGTCAGGAAGAAAGCCGCCAAAATTGCGAGCAAATTGAGAACGACGAAAAACGAAATGACACCTGTCAATCCCGAATTGAAAATTGGCGAGGGCGGCGGGTGCATGACGTAGGCGGCATTCGAGAAGACGCAGCGCAGGACGATGATGAAAATGAGATTTGCCAGCGAGGTCAGCCAGGGCGTGTTCATCAGCCACAGGCCGATTTGCAGCAGGACGCCGACAACGGCGAAGGTCATCGCCAGCCGGAAGCGCGGCTCGGCCAGGAACAGCCCATTCCAGTTGGTCTGCATGGCGAGCAGGGAGAGCGGCAGGTAGGTGACCCAAAAGACGATGCCGCTGCGCCCGAGCGCCGCCGACCAGCGATGCAGGCTGCTTTCGCGCGCGGCCAGGAGCGGCAGGTAACGCGCCAGCAGAGCCGCGAAACCGGCCAGGCCGGCCAGAACCAGCGCTGCCTGGGCCGCCAGCACCCATGCGCCGTGAATATAAACGTAACGCACGTTCGCGCCGAGCGCTTTCTCTTCGGGGCCGAACAGGGAAGCGATGCCGATGGCGGCAAGGGTGATAAAGAAGAACAGGAGGGGGGATTTTTTCATAAGCAACTGGAATCACTCTCTAAAATAGGATGCAATTTCATCCAGCACGCTGAAGATGTTGACCGGCGAACCGGGAAAAACCTGTTCACCGACATGGATATGATGCGGCGCGTTCTCCAATTGGGGAAAATGCGGGGTATTATCCCAACGGCGGAGCAGCGTATTTTGGGCATTGACCCAATGATAACTATAGGTCACGAGTTGGATTTCGTTTCCCGAACTTTTTTCGATGAATTCTGAAAATTCCAGCACACTGTCATCCAAAAACCTGATACGCGCGCGCAGGTGTCCATTGTTGGACCGATTGACCTGCTTGATTACCTTCAGGTCGGCAACTGAAGAATCGGCCAGGATATAATCCTTGACCGATTCAAAATATTCATCAATGCTCAATTGCGGCCTTCACTGGCGAGATATTCCAATCGCTTGCGCAGGTTTTCTGCCATTTGCGCCAATGAAGCCCATTCGACATAATCCATCCGGTCATCGGTTTCTCCGGCTTGCCATTGGCTGAAAAAACGAGCAGTGGTCATGCCATAGCGGGTTTCAAATTCACGCAGGTCTTTTTCGGTCGCATCAAGGTCTGCTTGAATCTGACCGATTTCGAATTCCAAAACTTTGCCTAAATTGCGAGCGGTCGTTTCGCTCACCTGACCTCGCTCATAGAGTTTTGCCAATTTTCCAAGCCGCCTGGCTGTTTTGGTTTGGGTCGAAGGATAAACAGTCATAACTCACCTCTCCACCATTATACATCGACTATTTTCCCATTCAACTCTCTCAACTTCCCCGCCCCGGCGCAGAACATCGTGACCTGGATTTGCCTTTGGGTTAATTTCATCATCTCGACAGCGTTCTCGGTCGAGACGGCCGCCGCTTTCAAGAACTGACCGGCCATCCCGCCCAGAGATGCGCCCAGCGCCACGCATTTGGCAATGTCGAGGCCGTCTTTCAGGCCGCCGCTGGCGAAAATGGTCATCCCTGGCGCGGCCTTGCGAACCAGGCCAATCGATTCAGCGGTGGGGATTCCCCAGCCAACAAAGGTTGCCGCTAAACTGCGGAGGAATTCATCGGGAGCGCGGTACATCTCGACCTGCGACCAGCTTGTGCCGCCCGCCCCGGCCACATCGATGGCCGCCACGCCGCATTCGGCCAGGATTTTGGCCGTCTTTTCCGAGATGCCCCAGCCGACCTCCTTGGCAATCACCGGTACATCCAGTTTTTTGCAAACGTCTTCGATTTTTTTCGCCAGCCCCTTCCAATTCACATCGCCGCCGTGCTGCACGGCCTCTTGCAGCGGGTTCAGGTGCAGGTAGAGCGCGTCGGCTTCGATCATCTCTACGGCACGCTGGCACTGCTCCAGCCCGTAGCCGGTATTCAACTGCACCGCGCCCAGGTTGGCAAACAGCAAAATATCGGGGGCCACTTTCCGTACCCGGAACGAATCGGCCTGCTCCGGGTGTTCGATGGCCGCCCGCTGGCTGCCCACGCCCATTGCCAGGCCGCATTCCTGGGCTGCTTCAGCCAGGCGCATGTTAATCGAACCGGCATCCTTCGTCCCGCCGGTCATGGAACTGACCAGGATGGGAGCCTGTAATGGTTTGCCGAACAGGCTCAGGCGGGTATCCACCTCGTCCAAATCCAATTCAGGCAGGGCTTCGTGGATGAAATGCGCTTTCTCCAACCCGGTCGTCAACGCCGAGCGCACATCCCGCTCTAAATTGATTTTGATGTGGTCGTCTTTTCGTTCGGTAATTGGCGCAACTTTTGACATAGTACTGTGTTCCTGTGTTATGAATTTATGCGTGGTGGCGTTTGCGCTCGAAGTGGTGTAGAATTGCCCTGCGTAAAAAACGTTGAACCCTACAGGAGGAAGTTATGTCTGACACTTATTCTGAAATCAAGGCCATCATTGTCGATTTGCTCGGCGTGGACGAGAGCAAGGTCACAATGGAGGCCCGTTTCCGCGAAGAACTCGAAGCCGATTCGCTCGACCTGGTCGAACTCATCATGGCCTTCGAAGACAAATTCGGCGCGGAAATCTCCGACGAAGACGCCCAGAAAATCACCACCGTGGGCGAGGCCGTCCGATACGTCGACAGCCACAAGTAAAGTTGAGGTATTATACATTGTAGGACAGGTCCCAGACCTGTCCTACGTGTTTTTATAAAGTGGGACAGGCCTGAGAGGCCTGTCCCACTTGTTTACTTCAGCAGCATCGGGATTTCTTCGGGGTGTTTGGCGACCTTTACGCCGGCCGCCTCGAGCGCCTTGATTTTGGCCTCGGCAGTGCCTTCGCCGCCCTCGACAATGGCCCCGGCGTGGCCCATGCGCTTGCCTGGGGGGGCGGTTTGCCCGGCGATGAAGCCGACCACCGGCTTGGTCATCTTGGTTGCGATGAATTCGGCTGCTTTTTCTTCGTCCGTGCCGCCGATTTCGCCAATCATCACCACTTTATCGGTGCGCGGGTCGTCCTCGAACATTTGCAGCACGTCGATGTGGTTGGTGCCGTTCACGGGGTCGCCGCCGATGCCGACGCAGGTGCTGGCGCCCATGCCCATCTGTTTGAGGGCATACAAGACTTCGTACGTCAGCGTGCCGGAGCGCGAGACGATGCCCACGTTGCCGGGAATGGCGATATTGCCGGGGATGATGCCCACTTTGGCTTCGCCAGGGGTCAGCAGGCCGGGACAGTTGGGGCCGAGCAGGCGCACGCCCTTCTGGTCGATGTAGTTGCGAGCGCGCATCATATCGCTGACCGGGATGCCCTCGGTGATGCAGACGATGAAGGGGATACCGGCGTCGGCGGCCTCGAAAATAGAATCAGCAGCGAAGCGCGCCGGGACGAAGATGATGCTCACGTTCGCGCCAGTGGCTTCGGCAGCAATTTTGACCGAGTCGAAGACCGGAATTTTCTCATCGACCCATTGGCCGCCCTTACCAGGCGTCACACCGGCGATGACATTCGTGCCGTAGGCGGCCATCTGGCGGGTATGGAACAAGCCTTCGCCGCCGGTAATGCCCTGCACAAGCAGGCGGGTGTCTTTGTTGACAAGGATGCTCATGAGTTAAGCTCCTTTCGCGGCGGCGACGGCCTTCTGGGCGGCGTCGGCCAGGGTTTCGGCGGTAATCATATTGGCGTTTGCCAGCAAGGCGCGGCCCTCTTCGTAATTCGTGCCGACCAGGCGTACCACCATCGGCACCTTGGGCTTGACTTCGTCCATGGCGGTCAGGATGCCCCTGGCAACCTCGTCGCAGCGGGTGATGCCGCCGAAGATGTTGAACAGGATGGCCTTAACATTCGGGTCGGCCAGGATGATGCGCATGGCTGCGGCCACTTTTTCCGCGCCCGCGCCGCCGCCAATGTCGAGGAAGTTGGCCGGTTCGCCGCCGAAGAATTTCAGGATGTCCATCGAGGCCATTGCCAGCCCCGCGCCGTTGACCATGCAGCCGATATTCCCATCCAGTTTGATGAAGGTCAGGCCATATTTGCGGGCTTCCACTTCGGAGGGGGCGTCTTCGTCGGTGTCACGCATTTCGGACAGGTTGGGGTGACGGAACAGGGCATTGTCGTCGATGAGCATTTTGCCGTCGAGCGCCACCAGGCGTTTGTCTTTGCTGATGATGAGCGGGTTGATTTCGGCCAGGGTGGCGTCGTTGTCGAGGTAAGCCTGCCACAGTCCCTTGAGAATCTCCCCGAAGGATTTCCAGTAATCGCGCGGCAGGTCGATTCCGGCGGCGATGTCGCGCGTCTGGTAATCTTTGATGCCAAGCAAGGGGTTAATGTGAACTTTAATGATTTTTTCCGGGTTGGTGCGGGCGACTTCTTCGATTTCCACGCCCCCGGCGGCGGAACACATGATGACGGGTTTTTTGGCAGCCCGGTCGTTGGTGATGCCGAGGTAGATTTCCTGGTCGATAGCGGCTGCCTCGTCCACCAATACTTTGCGCACTGGCAGGCCCTTGATTTCCATGGACAGGATTTGGGTGGCGAGTATTTCGGCTTCCGCCGGGTCTTTGGCGACTTTGATGCCGCCAGCCTTGCCGCGTCCGCCGACCAGCACCTGCGATTTAACGACAACGCGGCCACCGAGTTCTTCTGCGATATGCCTTGCCTCGCTTGCGGTCGCCGCGACTCTCCCTTTGGGGATGGGTATCCCATAGCGGGAGAAAATCTGTTTGGACTGATATTCGTGGAGCTTCATGCGGGTCACTCTCCCATATGATAGTATTTGTAACTCCCAGTCTTGCGGCGAAATTATACCACCAACAAAAAAACGTCCCGAAGGCTTCGCCGCGAGCGCTCAGCCGAGCGGTTTTGAACCTTCGGGACGGTTCGCCTTTGTGATTATGGCAATTTGAAGCGCATCACCCGCCCGTTGCCGGCATCCGCAACCCAAACGTTCCCGTCCCGGTCGACGGCGATGCCGCTTGCCAGGCCGAAATTCTCCGGCCCTGTGCCAAACGTGCCCCATAATTGGACAAATTCACCGTTCGTGTCGAACTGGATGACCCGGTAACCTTCGGGGTCGGTGATGAAGACCTTGCCATCCTTTGAAATGGCGATGTAGGGTTTATTTTCCAGGTTCTGGCTGCGCCAGCCGCGCACCGGCCACTGAAGAACCGGGATGTAGGTCACGTCATCTTCGAGCGGGCTGAAGACCTGCACGCGCTGGTTCCAGGTATCGGTAACATAGACGTTGCCTTTCGCATCCAGTTTGACATCGACCGGCTCGTTGAATTGCCCCGGTTGCAGTCCGGTATCGCCAAACGCGCCCAGGATGCCGCCGTTCGAGTCGTAAATCATGATGCGTTTATTGCCGGTATCGGCCACGAAGACCCGTCCCTTGGCATCGACCGTGATTCCGCGCGGGCCATACAGCGCGCCAGGGGTATCCGCCAGGCCAAACACGCCCCAGGAAGTGATGGGCTGCCCATCCGCAGAGAATTTTTGTACGCGATGATTCCAGGTATCGGTGACGTAGACGCTGCCATCCGGGCCGACGGCCACGCCCCAGGGTTCGTTGAAGGTTCCCAAGGGGGCTTCCCCGCTGTTCAGGTCGCCGAACGTGCCAAACGCGTTGAGTAACTGTCCATCGGGCGAGAATCGCTGGATGCGGTGGTTGCGCGAATCAGCCACATAGAGCGTGCCGTCGGGAGCGAAGGCCAGGCCGCGCGGTGCATTGAACTGGCCGGGTTCGCTGCCGGGCTCCCCGAAGATAATATCCGCTGCCAGGGTGGTCATGCCATCGGCATACGGGTCGGGCTGCAGGTCGGCGGCTTTGATGCCGTAGTTCCAGACCAGGTCGGCGGCATCTTTGCGGATGTAGAGCCGCATCCGGTCGGAGGGGTCCCAGTTGGAATCGACCAGCCCGGTTTTGCCGGTCAGCCGCGCATAGCGGGTATAGTCACGATTGAGCCAGACATCGAAGATGGCGGCGCGCATCTCAGGGTCGCCAATGGCGTTGCAGACGCGGGAATAATCTTTGTTGCGAATCAGTTTGAAAATGCTGAGAACGCCGGTGCAGGGATAATCCTCAGGGAACGGCTCATCCGGGTAGAAGCGGTCACTGACCAGGTTGAAGTAATCCTGGTTGGGCCAGACCATCCGAACATAGTCGAATCGGAAGTAGTCTTCACCGACGACGGGTTCGATTTTGGAGAAGTTATTATCGCCGACGATAATGGCTGGCGCGTCGCGCAGGGACATATCGGGCGTGCTGCCGTAGAAGCGGGAATTGGGGAAATGAATCATGTACCATGACATTGGCCAGGAGACATCGTCATCGTAAGCGACCACGATGTCGTAAGGCGTGCCAACCGTTCGCGCGGAGAGCGCTTTTACATCTTCCAGGACGTGTTTGACCCCGGTGTAGCCGTGCGCATAAACCAGGTATTCCTGCCCGCTGTCGTAATTGACGTAGGTGGCGCGAAACGAGGTGCGGATGGTGAGCAGGGTAAAGATGCCGAAGAAGGCAAGCAGAGCCAGGCAGGCGGCCTGCTTGACATCCCACGCATCGAGCAGGCGGAATAAGCCATAGCCGCTGGCCAGCGCGCCAAAAACGGCAAACAGGAAGGTGGTGGTCGCCTGCAACTGGCCCAATTCCATGCCCTCGAAGGGGCGCGGGCTGCCCAACAGCGAGACGAAAGCCGCCAGCATGCTGGAGACGAAAACGACGACCAGCGCCAGGACGAGCAGGGCGTTGCGGCGGCGCAGTTCTTCCCAGTCGATGCGCTCGATGACCGCGCCGATGGCCCAGCCGCCAAACAGGACGAAGGGCAGCGCGATGTGGATGGTCAGCCAGGGCATACGTTCCCCGGCGATACTGAAGGCTGCCAGGTTGCCGACCGACCACCAGCCGAGCAGGAAGTAGGTGTTGGGGAGGTTGACGGAGACCGAATCGTTTTTGAACTGCGCCTGTTTGAGCCAGCGCGCGCCAACGATGAAGGCGAAGAGGACCGCCAGGGCGGGCAGGTATTCATAAACGGGGACCTGAATCAGCGCGTAATAGTAAAGCGGCTGGCTGCCACGCTCCACGCCGTGCTGTTCAATCCAATAGCCGAGCGAACCTATCAATCCAGTGAAAAAGCCCGCGCCGTTGGTAAACATGGTGGTGTAGAAGACGGTGAAAATCGAATAGAACACGAGCGCAATTTTCCACCACAGGTTGCGATTCCAGAACAATCCCAGGAATACCGCCAGCGCAACGAAGATGACCAGGATGCCGGACATCAAGAGCAGGCTTGGGAACGTGAAGGTTTGTAAATCAGAGGCGTTGATGGGGACTGCGACCGGGATGCCCCACCATTGCTTGGTAAGGGGAGATAGATATTCCATCGGGAAGGCGGCCAGCATGGGCAAAACCAGCGTGCCGGTGACCATCGCCAGGTCGAAGGAACGCTCCCGGCGGATATTTTCCATGCCATAGCCGCGAATGACAAAGAAGATGGCCGCGGCAATGGCGACGATTCCGATGATACCGAGGACATACTCTGGGGCAAGGCCGGTTTCGGGGGGCGCAAGCGGCGAATCAACCTGTCCCGGCACGGAGGGCGCGGCCGTCATGGCAGGGTCGAGCGTCTGCCTGTCATCAGACATACGCCACAAGAGCGCCCCGCCCAGGAACAGCGCGCCAATCATCAGGCTGACCAGGAAAGCGCGAAATTCTTGAAGCGCATTTTGCCAGGGGCGGCGCGTGATGCGGACAATCAGGTATACCGCCAGGAAAATGAGCAGGAGCGCATCGTAGATGAACGCAGTCTCTTTGACGGTAAAGTGCATGACCTGGGCAACGGCCAGGATGTAAAGGTAGCGCGCATGGCCTGTTTCGAAGTAGCGCAGGACGGCATAGAGCATGACCATGCCATACAGGACGGCAAACACGTCCTCGCGCACATAGCGGCCATAATAAAGTATGTAAGGCGAGAACAGCATGAGTATGCCCGCCGCAATCACCCCGGCGCGGCCCAGGTAGCGCCGCCAGGGCCACAGCAGCCAGACCATAGCGATGCTGAACAAGACCGACGGAATACGCGCGGTGAAATCGTTCGCGCCGAACATGAAATAAGACAGCGCGATAAAATGATACATGCTCGTCCCATGCATCATCGGGTTATGCAAATAGCCGCGTCCTTCGGCCAGCTCGTTCGAAAAATAAGTGTGCAGGCTCTCGTCATGGCTCATGACGCGCGTTTCCAGGTCGTAGAAGCGCGTAAGGATGGTGAGCAGGACGATGACGGCAAAGACCAGGACTTCGATTGTCAGCCAGGGCAGGGATGGGATGGGGGTTTTATCCAACCAGGTTCGTTTTTCGTCGTTCATAAGTCTCTCTTGGGCAAAGGAATGCGTGACTTATACATCAATGTCGGTTTTCTGGCAAGTTTCAGGAGGATTGCGCAGGCGTGGGCAGTAACGTCCCGAAGGTTTTTGGGCAAATTGGGTCATTTTTTCGAAAGCCTTCGGGACGGTTCACGTTAATCACGCGGCGTGGGGGAAGCTTCACCCACCCAGGGCGTTGTGGTGGAGGTACTGGTGGGGGTGACGCAAACCGGGATGGACAACGCCAGGCCGGGAGCCAGCGGGGTATTTCCCAGGCTGTTGGCTTCCATCAAGCGAGTCACTGAGACACCGTGGCGGGCGGCGATGTTATCCAGGCTCTCGTTTTCCTGAACGATGTGGGTCAGGAACTGGCAGTTGGGCTGTTCCGTCTGGGTGGAGGTTTCCCGGATGGAGGGCGCGGCCGTTTGCCGGGCGGCGGCCGGCGCGACGGGGACCGAAGCCGGGAGCGGGCCGAAGGGCTGCCCGCCGCCCAGGTGGAGCGCGAAGACCATCAGGACGGCCAGCGCGGTAACTGCCGCGAATTTTAGCGCCAGGCCTGCCTGGAATGGCGACTGATTATCGGCTACGCGCAAGCGAATGGATTGCGAGGTAAAGCGCGGCGCGTACCCATCCCACTGCTGGCGGGTCAGGCGGCGCAGGCGGGTTTCGAGCGACTCCAGTTCGCGGGCGTAAGCGTTACAATCCGGGCAGGCGGCCAGATGCGCGGTCAGCAGGGATTTCTCTTGCGGGTTCAATGCCGCGTCGCAGGCGGTCTGTAAAAGGCGGCGGGCGGTTTGGTGACTCAGTTCGGTCATTGCTCATCTCCGGTAAGCGGCTCGAGCGCCAGGCGCAGGCGTTCGCGTCCATTGTGAAGGCGGGAGTGAATGGTGCCTTCATTGGCGTTCAGGATGTGGGCGATTTCGGCAGTCGGCAAGTCATGATAGTAGCGCAGGACGAGCGGCAGGCGGTGTTTTTCATCCATGTTTTGCAGGGCGCGCCACAGGGCGGCATCTTTCTCGTTTTGGATGACAGTTTCCTCCGGCGAAGCCTGTTTCTGTGACTGAACGCGGAAGATGCCGATTAAGGTCTGCCGCAGTTTCTCGACCGTTTTTCGCTTGCGCAGGCGGCTGCGACAGGTGTTGAGCGTAATGGTATAGAGCCAGGCCTTGAAGGTGGAATTATCCTGGTAACGTTCGAGTGCCTTCAACACCGCGATGAAGGACTCCTGCGCCGCCTCGTTGGCTTCGGCCGGGTCATCCAGCACCGACAGGGCAAGCCGAAAGACGCCAGTCTCATACTGGCGGACAAGCTGCTCGATGGCGAGTTCATCGCCCTGGCGGCAGGCGGCAATCAGTTGCGGCGTGTGGTCGAGTTCCATGCGTTCCTACAGGTTATAACGCGCTTTCCCCGCGAAAACTTCATTCCAAGAGTCAAGCGTCTCCCGACATTTGAGTGTCGAAAGTTGGGAGATTTTCGAGTCCGGTGGCTCTCGACGCCAACTGCCCGCACCCGGCCTGGATATCGATGCCGCGCCGGACTCGGACCGTACAGGGAATACCATTCTGCTCCAGCACCTGTTTGAAAGATTCGGCGCGTTCGCGGGTGGTGGCCTGGCCGGTGTAGCCGGTGGTGGGGTTGAGCGGGATGGCGTTGACGTGACAGAGCATCCCTTTCAACAAGATGGCAAGCCTGCGGGCCACTTCGGGCGTGTCGTTGACGCCGTGAATGAGCGCCCACTCGAAGGTGATGCGGCGGTTGGTGGCGTCGACGTACTCGCGGCAGGCGGCCATCAGTTCCGCGATGTTGTAACGCTTATTGACCGGCATCATCGCCGAGCGGGGAACGTCTTCCACCGCGTGCAGCGAGACGGCCAGGTTGACCTGGCGCTTTTCCTCCGCAAAGCGGCGGATGGCGGGGACGAGGCCGGAGGTCGAAATGGTAAAGCGCCGCGCGCCGAAGTTGTAGCCCTCCGGGTCGTTCAGCCGGTCGATGGCGGCCATGGTGTTATCGTAATTGTGGAAGGGCTCGCCCATGCCCATCAGCACCACATTGGTAACGGATTCGCCGCGTTCGCGCAGCATCCGGGCGTAGTACATGACCTGGGCGACGATTTCACCGCTCGAAAGGTGGCGGCTGAAGCCCATCTGCCCGGTGGCGCAGAAGGTGCAGCCCATGGCGCAGCCCACCTGGGTGGAGATGCACAGCGTCCGGCGGGTGCGGCCCTCGAATGTATCAGGAGCCTGTCCTGAGCCTGTCGAAGGGTCATAGCGCATCAAGACGGCTTCGATTTGGCGGCCATCGGGCAGTTGGAAGAGCGTCTTCCGGGTCTGCCCATCGCTCGAATCGAGTTTGACGGTCGGGGTCAAACTCTCGAAGTCGAGTTCGGCAGCCAGTCTCTCGCGCAAGGCTTTGGGCAGGCTGCTGAATTCTTCGGGGGTGTTCCAGAGATTTTTGTAAAGCCCCTGCCAGATTTGCCGGGCGCGATAGGCAGGCTGGCCCCAGCCTTTGAGCAGGTCGGTCAGGGCGGGCAGGTCGAGGTCATAAATGGTTTTGCGGGTCATCATGTCCTGATTCTAACACTTCGGCCACCATATTGATTCTTGCATCCGCGCTGCAAGCGCAGATGTCAGGCTTTCCAGGGTCAGGAATATTCTCATGGCGATTGCGCAAACGGTCTGGCGCAAGTCTTATGAGCAGACTGTGGATCAGGTTGCAAGTACTCCGTCTTTCGCGCAATCCTTGGGCTTTTCAGGGCGCGCAATTTCATAAGGGCAGTATTGGGAGCGCCGCCAGCAAACGGATGCGCATTTCCGACAATAAATTGGCGAATGAAATGTATTTAGTTGTCGCAAGATGCCGCGCTATGCTATACTAAATCAGATGAAAATGATACTGCGTTGCGAAGCAATCTGATTTGACCAAACGCTCCACAAAGTCCTGATTTGGAAAGCGTTTCCCAAACCTCCATCGTTTCTGTTCCATCATTCATTTTGTAAATCTCCTATGAAAACAATTGCCGTTGCAAACCAAAAAGGAGGCGTGGGGAAGACCACGCTGTCTATTAATCTGGCTGCCGGTCTCGCTGATGCCGGACGAAAAGTGCTGTTGATTGACCTTGACCCACAAGCCAGCCTGACCCTGGCAACGGTGGGAGAGAGCAGCGGGCAGTGCATTGCCGAGGTGATCGGCGGTTCATTGCCCGGCAGCCTTGCGCTGGCGGATATTATCCGTCCGCTCAATAAGAACCTCGATCTGGCGCCGGGCGGTCTTTCGCTCTCTATTTCGGAAATTGGGCTGATTACGCGGATGGGGCGAGAGAACATTCTGAAGAAAGCCCTGGGCAATTTAGGCCATTATGATGCGGCAATTATTGACTGCGGGCCATCCCTTGGGCTGCTGGTTGAAAACGCCCTGAATGTTGCCGATGGCATTCTTATCCCCACGCTCCCCACGCCGATGGACAAACGAGGGGTAGCCATTTTCCTGGAAAGCCTGAATGCGGTGCGGAATGAATTAAACCCCAGCCTCGAAATACTGGGGTTGGTGATATGTCAATATGACCAGCGGTTGAAACTGCATCAACAAATGTTGGAAGAATTTCGCGCCTGCGAACTGCCGCAATTGGCGGTAATCGGAAGGAGCGTGGAAGTAGCCCGAACGGTTGGTGAAGGCAAACCGCTTGCCAGTGGCAGGCTTCTGTCTCAAATGCAGGATTTAACTGCTAAGATTGATTTCTGGCTGAGCAACGGCAAATTATCGGCCTAGTGCCAGGTATCTTTAAGCAGCCCGGGTACCTGGCTATTTGCCGTTGAGAATTTGACGAACTATCTGATCCAGTCCTTCTGGCGCGCCGCCGAGCCGGGCAATCACGGCTGCGCGTACCTGCTGGTATACATCTTCCTGGGGGCTGTTCTTTTCACACGCAGGGTGAGGAGGCGATTTTTCACCCGCTGGCCGCCGAATCAGCCGGACACTTCTCTCCCTCGCCCGTTCCTGACCCAGATCCGTGATAACTAAATCATCATCGACGTGGATTTCGGTCACTCCTTGATCAGCGTGAAAATCAATATCTTTAGCGGTCAGGAATTTTTTTGCCATACTGCCTCGCTTTCTTAAGGAACACCTTCGATTGTGGTTAGGGCCGTGACCGCCGCGTCGCGGGCTGCCAGGATATCGGCTTCGGTGCCAGCCATCCATAAACGTCCGAACCGTCCAACTGAGCTGATGTGCATTAGATTAACCGGCGCGGCTTTTTCGGCTTCGTTGGCAGCCAGGTTAATATACGCAGCAGGCGCGCACTCTAATACCAGCATGGTCTGCCCAGGCACAAGCATCATGCCGCGCGAAAAACGGTTCAACAATTGAGCCTGGTAGGGGTTGACATTGGTGATTACTTGTAAAGAAGCAATTTCCGGCTTTTTACGGTTGGTCACTTTCAGTCCCAACTGGTCCAAAACCATCTGACCGGCTTGAATCACATCTTCCTGCGAGAGGGAATGGATTTCAAACATGCCAAATTCGCGCTCGACAATTTGAGCGCCCGGCTTGGCATCGGTGGCTTTTACTGCGATATCCACCACCCGAAAAACCCAGTTGCCCGGCGCCATTTCTACATACAGGCTTGCCATGCCTTCAATTGGTAAGTCTCCCTGCGTAACAGTTCCTACGAAGGCGGCATACTGAGGCTGCATCCGGTCAAGGTAGCAGTACGCGCGAAGTTCGAAGTGATTTTCCATAGATGCTCCTCATGAAGAAAGTTGATCGTTCATAGCGATACCCAATGGCGTGACAAAGAGAGGCTTCCCGGGGACAACGGTTTTCACGCCGGTCACATTTTCTATCACGTTTGCAATGCCCTTGAAGGCACTGCTGCCCCCCACCAGGTAAATACAGTCCACGGGGTAAGGTTGAATATGCTGCTGGATGATTGTGCCGACCTTTTCCATGACCGGGCGGACGATGGGGAACAAACGAACGTGTTCCTCGGGGTTGATTTTGGCGGCTTCAGCCTCAGCAAAAGGAATTTTGAGCGCCCCGGCTATCACCAGTGAAAAGTGCGTGCCGCCAGTGGCATCGTCGGCGGTGTGGATGACCTTTCCATCCTGGACAATGGCTGTGCCGGTGGTGCCGCCGCCAATATCGACGACCGCGCCGTTTTTCACTTCCAAAACAGCATTGGCCGCAGTAGGTTCATCTACCAGGGTCGAGCAATTCAAACCTGCTGCTTCAAGGACATAGCGAGTGGCGCGCACCTCAGTCACCGGAACCCCAGGGGGGTAAGCGGTGGCAGCCGACTGGAGTTCAAACCCCAGCCTGCTTTCCATTTCTGCTTTGAGTTTGCGCACCAGGTTAACCGCGCCGCCAAAATCTACTACCAAACCATCCCGAACAATTTCGGCATATTGATAAGTTCCGACCAGCGGCTGGTTGTCCTCGGTCAACACAAATATGCTGACATAAGCGGTGCCTAAATCCACGCCGCAGCGTACCCGGCCCCGGTATCCGTTGATTGAGCGGCGTTGGATGGCCTCGTCTGCATTTTGCAGGAAAGAGTGAAGGTTTGGATTCATAACCCCTTATTTCCCAGATTGCCAGCAACGAACATTAATTCCAGGTAATAGACCGCGTTAGATAAGCGATTAACCGCCTTAATTAATTCCGGCTCTTGCGGTTCGACCGTCTCGCAAGATGAAAAAGCATCCAGACCTGTAATTTCAATTTCTCGAACCTGGCAGCGCAACAAATTGAGATAGAGTAATAATTCGGCATCCTCCGGGCCTGGCACGATATGGGGAATACCGATATTTTTTTCGGGAGCATGGGTTGCTTTGCGCAACTCATCGTCGCTTTTTCCATCCAATTCCAGCGGGGCAACCTTACGCCGGTTGTATTCAGCGCTGGATATTTCCCGGCAGTAAGCAGCCAGGGTGCTTAGCAATTGCGCCAGCCTGGGTTGTTGCTCTTTCCTTGCCTGCGCGCTGAGCAGCAAAAACTGGGCATGCAGGGTATCCAGCTTTCCGCGAAATCGAATTCGGGGGTGGGTCTTGGGGGCAAAGTGCAAGCTGTCCAGTTGGGTCATGTGCTCTGGTTTCGGATTTACCGGCATGTTGCAGGTGGTACAGCGTGGCAGGCCGCCTGTCAGCACGACTGGAAATTCTCCTGGTTTTTCCCAATCTGGTTTGGCAGTCGGGCCAGTTCGATGAGCATCATCGGCAGCATCAGCGTCTTTCTCGAATACCACTTCCATATTCCACTCTTTCAAGAAATCTTGAGCAGAAGGGGATAGCCGCGCATTTGCTGGAAGATGAACGCTCATGCCTTTTTGAGGCTGTCGGATTTGATTGCGGAGTTGCGCTTCGGTCACTATTGGCATCGGAAAATTGCCTTTCTGTTGTGTTCAGCCAGACCATTCTGCTGGGTAAGTAACATACAAAAACTTTGCCCATTGCGGGGTGCTGAATGTAAGACTCGTTCCCTTGGGAACAAAAAGCACGTCGCCCGGTTTGCCGATTTTTGTTCCCTTGTCGGTAATCAAGTGAAGTTCGCCCTCGATTACAAACTGAACTTCATCGTAGGTCAACGTCCACGGAAAACTGCCTTTGTGAAGGGACATAAAGCCGGCTGCCACCGGCGACCCGTGTTTTGCGGTAATCACATCTTCCAGGCGGACATCCATTTCAGGGCGATTGATTTCAAAGGGAAAGGCAGGCATGGTAAGCGAGCGTCCGTCCACATGCGCCACTCCCCCAGGGGGAGATGGTGGCGTTGGTTTTTCACTTTCTAATAAATTCGCCACAATCTGGCGGACTTGCTCTTCCAATCCACCAACGCCGCCTGGCGAAGCAAGCGATTGCTGCGGCTGGCTGGGGGCTGCTTCAGATTCAATGATGCGCAACCCCATCTCGCGCGCCTGATCGCGCGCCAGCGGGGTAACTAAATCGCCTTTTTGAACCCTTAACTCCAAAATTTTTTGAGCCGCCAGTTGTTTTATATCCTGCGCGGTGTAACATTTCTTGGGCATTTTTCCTCGTCTTCTGATATACGTCCTCAAGACCCAAACATAAACGCGGGCGCGAGGTTACAGACAAGGCTTTAAGGTGGGAAAATCGCAAAAACAGATTTTCCCACCCGGACCAGGACACTGGTTAAAATTAATCAGAGGCTTTGGGCAGAATCATTTCCACATCACCGTGGGGGCGCGGGATGACATGCACGCTGACCAATTCGCCAATCCGCTGCGCCGCGGCTGCGCCAGCGTCGGTTGCGGCCTTGACCGCGCCCACATCGCCCCGTACCATGACGGTCACGTAGCCGCCGCCAATATATTCTTTGCCAATCAGCTTTACATTGGCCGCTTTGACCATTGCGTCTGCTGCTTCAATGGCTCCAACCAGTCCTTTGGTTTCAATCATACCCAGGGCAATCATTTGAATTGTCATAGAAATCTCCTTTTGTTTTTCTTGGTGTTTTTCACGAGAAGGGGATTGGAGTTTCGTTTCCTCTTCCTGTTTGATAGGTTCTTCCGCTTTGACAGGCAGGTCTTTGGCTGGCGGCTGCGGTTCTGGTGAAACCGGCTCACTGGCTGCCATCGACTGGTGGCTGGGAAGGCGGCAATATTTCGAGCCCGGAATGACCGGATTTTGGCATCGGATTCCGCTTTTGGTAATCGCCTGACATTGTGTATCCGTCATATCGTTTCAGTCTCCTGCTGTCCAGTCAATCAACGCCGCGTATCCAACTGAGCGAGGACACGGCGGACGATTTCCTCGACATCACCGCTGCTCAATTCAGCCGAAGGCGCGTTGCTGGCAGTGAAACCTTTTACATCCGGCGCCAAGGTATATGCGGCCGAAGGCGGGGGTCGGATTTCATAAGCCACGCGCTTGATATTCATCAAGTGCGTTGTGGTAATGTTATCACCAACCATAGCTCCACCGATACCGCCTGGGGCAAGCGTCATGGCCGGCATAATGCCGGTGGTTGCGCCAATCGCGCCCATCGTGCCCCACGAATTGACAATGATACGGAAGGCCGGTTTTTCGAGGCCGAATGCCATAATTACATCGTCGCTATGGGCATGAATGACCAGCGAATGACCATCCCCGCCATATTTAAGCAGCTGAACGCACCGTTCGCAGCCAGCCCGCCAACCGTCTTCGACCATAAATCCCAACACAGTGGTCAGTTTTTCACCACTGAGTGGGTGTTCCTTGCCCACGCCTTGCAAATCCACGACCAGCACCCTGGCCCAGGCTGGCACCTGGATGCCTGCCAATTGCGCCAACTGCTGGGGAGTTTTGCCAACCGCCTTTGGATTCATAACCCCGGGACTGGGGATGACCAATTTTTCGATAATCGGAACATCTTCTGCTGGCAGCCAGTAAGCGCCGTTTTTCTTCATTTCCTCGCGCAGCTGTTCGGCGATGGGGCGGTCGGCAACCACGCATTGTTCAGTAGCGCAGATGACCGAGCAATCAAACGCCTTGCTGTTGATAATGTCACTGGCGGCTTTCGCAATATCGGCGCTGCGATCGACATATACTGGCACATTGCCCGGGCCTACCCCAATTGCCGGCTTTCCAACGCTGTGGGCCGCCCGCACCATGCCCGCGCCCCCGGTCGCAAGAACCAGGGAAACAGCGTAATGGCGCATCAACTCCTGCGTTCCTTCAAGGGTGATGTTCTGCATACAAGAAACCAGGCCCTTGGGCATACCCGCTTCTTCACCGGCCTCAGCCATAACCCGCGCGGATTCAAAGGTGCTGGAGCGGGCAGATGGATGAGGCGCAACGACAATGCCGTTGCGCGCCTTTACCGCAATTAAGACGTTGTAAATGGCGGTCGAGGTAGGATTGGTGGAAGGAGAGAGGGCGGCCACAACCCCTACCGGCCAGGCGATTTCCATCACCCTGCGCCGGTCATCCCGATTAATCACGCCGGTAGTCTTGATGTCTTTGATTGATTCCCAGACAGTCTTGCTGGCAAATTCGTTCTTAATCTGCTTGTGGCGGGCAACCCCGAAACCTGTTTCTTCATGGGCAAGCAGGCCCAGCCTGGCAGATTCACGATAAGCGGCCTCGGCCATCGCGGCGCATACGCGATCCACTTCTTCTTGTTCAGCAAAAGCAAAAGACCTTTGAGCCTCGCGGCATTGGATGGCAAGCCGGCGGGCCTCTTGAATGGCGCGAAGGTCCATATCGTAATTTTCAGGTAACGCCATAACACCTCCTTGAAGGGAGTTGGAAATCGGTCGCTCTGTGAAAAGGTCGATTGCTTTTAATACTTTTTCGGATAGTTCGCTACTTCCAAAACAGCATCGTGGAATGCCTGGCAGGCTGCCCGGCAGGCGCTTTGCGTGCCAGAAAGCAGCGCTCCCGAAAAGTTGGTCTCAGAGGGTGGCTTCCACCACACTTTTAATTCCACTTCGGCAGCCTTCAGCGCCGCATCGATAGCATAAGTCGCTTCGATGGGTGGGGCAATCAGGTATGCCAGCGGGGTGCCTTCTGGCACTTCAGCGGCTTTGCTTAAATAACTGCCTGAGCGGGAAATGGTGTGAGAGAAGAAAGCCAATGTATTTTCCTGATTTGCCGAGAGGAAGTAAGCATACTCGGTGGCATATTCGATGCAGGCATTCAAACCTGCCCGCGCCTCTGCCGGGTTGGGGGCAGCCAGGATACCGATGATTTCACCAGAGAGTGGACCCGAAGCGTGAGCCGCGCCAGCATAGAAGCTGTGAGCATAGACGACTTCCACTTCCGCCTTTTTAGTGGCGTCATCCAGTGAGACATAGAGACAATCGTCAATATCGCAGGTGATGAGCGCCAAACTTTTTTGGTCTGGCCGCAACTCCATTTGGGCCGCAAAACTGGGATGGACGTTCGGAATCAGCCGGGCCGAGAGAATATTGGGCCGAATAGGGTCTAATAGTGCCATAGGGTTATCTCCTTATAATATCGGAATGGTCAATCTTGTCCACTGGTTTTTAGTTTTAATTCAACACCGCTTGCTTGATGTTGGATGGTTTTCTTAATCACATCAACCACATAGGCGCCGCCTTCCAACGGGTTGGTGCCGCCGTGCGTGGTAATCATGCACACCACGTCTCGTTCCGCATCCGTTTTACCGGCAGTGGGCCGCCAGCCCATGTATGCGCTCAGCGCGTCGGCGATGCCCAAGCCCGGGCGTTCGCCAATCAGGATGACGACTACATCCGCGCCGATAATGTCGTTGACATCATTAATCACGCCCACCCGCGCAAATTTGATAAAGAAAGGCGTTCCAAGACTGATGTTGGCGCTTTTTAGTCCTTGGACGATGACAGGGTAAATGAGCGGGAAATTATTGTTGATAGCAGCGGCACTTAACCCATCACCAACCACAATTTGAACCTGCGGTTTCTTGACGCAGCGCTCAGAAATTATCTTTTTGGCTTCTTCGCTCAATCGCCGGCCGAGGTCTGGGCGGGTCAGGTATTGGTTGCGGTCATCTACCTGTGTTTGAACAGTGAAAAGCTCAAACTTATCCAGCACGCTCTCTTCGACCTCGCCATATATGGCATCCTGGGTCACGCCATGGTCAGACTGGAACAGCAACAAGGATGCGGTTTTCGGTCGTGGGCCGGCACGTCCAACCCCAATTCGGGCAGTTGTGGTGGACATCAAGTTACGCAGGCCCTCTGGATCGCAAGGGTTCTCGACTCCAGGTTCCTGACGATGTTCAGGCAGGGTTGGGTCTGGCAGGTCAATCACCAATTCCCCGCTGCCTGCGGCTTTGTCAGGTGAAACTACCTTGCCTGCGTCCTTCTTTTTCAATTCAGCCAGCACAGCCTGAACGATTGCCTCGATTTCATTTTTGCCTTGTTCCATAAGAATTTCTCCTTATTTGCGTTTCAGGAAGAATGTAGCGTCACCGGCTTTGGCGGTTAATTTACCGTTTTCCATTAAACCGAGTGTTTCCATCCATTGTTCAAATTCAGGGGATGGCCGCAGCCCAAGTAACTGGCGCAGGCTGGCAGTGTCATGATAACTGGTGCACTGGTAACTGAGCATGGTATCGTCACCCAGCGGCACCCCCATGAAGTAGTTGCACCCGGCAGCGGCGAGCAGCACCGCCAAATTTTCAATATCGTTTTGGGTGGCTTTGGCATGGTTGGTATAGCAGGCATCACATCCCATAGAGATGCCTGTTAATTTGCCCATAAAGTGGTCTTCCAAACCAGCGCGGGTGATTTGTACCGAGTCGTACAAGTATTCAGGACCAATGAAACCCACCACCGTATTGACCTGGAACGGTTTATACCGTTTGGCAAATCCATAGATGCGGGCTTCCATGGTCAGTTGATCGGCGTTATAGTGCGCATCGGCTGAAAGCGCAGTTCCTTGACCAGTCTCAAAATACATGTAGTTTGGGCCGGCTGTCCAGCAATACTTCTTTGCCATATCATACGCTTCATCCATCATGGCAACAGTGACGCCAAATGCCTCGTTGGCCTTTTGAGACCCTGCAAGGCTCTGAAAAACCAGACCGACGGGAGCGCCGCGCCGCATGGCTTCCATTTGCGTTGTGACATGGGCAAGTACGCAGTTCTGAGTAGGAATTTCCCATTTTTGGATAACGTCATAGGTCATATCGAGCAAGCGAATCACGCTTGCCAGTGAATCGTCTACAGGATTGATACCGATGACGCTATCCCCTGAGCCAAAGGACAGACCTTCGTAAAACGAAGCGCGGATGCCTTCAGGAGAGTCGGTTGGGTGGTTGGGTTGATTACGTGAACTCAGCGTTCCTGCCATCCCAATGGTGTTATTGCAATGGGCAGTAATGCGAATTTTGCGGGCGGCCACCATCAAATCCATGTTGGACATCAATTTTGTTACCGCGGCAACCATTTCCGCGGTAAGTCCATTACTGATGCGCTTAATCATCTCGCCAGTGGTGGAATCTGACAGCAGCCATTCACGAAATCCGCCAACCGTCCAGGCTTTTATTTCGTTATAGATTGTTTCGTTAACCGAATCTTGAATAACGCGAGTGACTTCGTCTTCATCGTATGGCACCGCCGGGCTGTTGCGGAGCGTTTCCAGCGGTACTTCAGCCAAAACATATCGGGCCGCCATGCGCTCGGCAACGCTGGAGGCGGCAATCCCGGCCAAACGGTCGCCAGACTTCTCCTCGTTTGCCTTTGCCAAAACTTCTTTGATGGAGCCGAACTCATAGGTGTTTCCAAACAACCTGGTTCGTAAAAGCATAGAAAACCTCCTTCTCGAAATTACTCAGAATATAAGCGAAGGTATTATCATTGAAAACAATGAACGCACGCTGTCACTTTTCGAACGGATGAGCCGATAGATTGAAACCACAACAGGAGCAAAAAAATGATGCTAATGATAAAAAATTAACGTCTTGACCGATAAAGGAACCACCCTGCCGCCCAATATCGGTTCGCCGATATCAACATAATCTCCTTCTGCCAGGTTGACCTGGTCAATGCTAATTAAAGGGATTTGAGGGTTTATCGCATGGATGGTTTGCCCCAGGGCCTGGGCATAATCTGCCTGGCTGATTAGAACCATCAAATCTCTTTTTTGCAGGTCCTTGTTTGCAAACTCAACCAGGCCGTTTGCCAGGGCTTGCAACATGTTGTAGTCTAAAGAAGGTGGAATATCCAAGGCCAGAGCAAATGGCGTGGAATCTTTCTGAATATCCCAGCGGCGCACGGCATTTTCGACCAGATGGTTTATCTTTACGGAATCATTGAAATCACTTGCCGTGAGGCGCGGGCGAATGACAGGCAAATTGCGCACTGGCAACAACTTTGCATCAGTAAAAATGGTGCTTCCGCTTAATGTAATTGTCTGGCAAGCAGCTCCCAGCACAGTGGCGCGCAAAGTTTGAGCGGGTCTTTCTACATGTAACTTGCGAATGCGCGGGTTAAATCGTAACGATTGCGCCAGCAGCGGGCCGACATCGTTGTGGATAGTCACATCTGCCAGGGAGTGTATATCAATTGGCTGGTAGAAGTAGGTGCCCACTCCGCCAGAAATAAATAATACTTTCGATTCGTCGGCATGGGATAACGACGGGGAAAGAAGCAGTTTTTTACCGAGTTCAGTCTCAACGCCATGCACTAAATCTGCTACTAAATCTGCCATGCAATCGCAAAAAGGCTTGAGTACTTCTAAATCTACCCGCTTTCCTTCGAAAATGGGCAGTCCTAATTCTTTGATGATGATTTGTCCAGGGGGAGCAATGTGCCTGACAATGCCAGATGTTTTTTCGATAACAATCTGCCGCCCCCCAACTGCCATGGCTGACGAGGACAGATGCTCCCCAACGCGGAAAATCGCTGCGTTGGATGTTCCTCCGCCAATATCCACATTGGTTACCGTTGTGTAGTTCTGGGTCGAGTAAGCCGCCGCGCCTGCGCCCCGGCCGGCAATCTGAGATTCAACATTGGGGCCCGCCACCGTTACCACAAAATCGCCTGCCAAAGATGAAAGGGCACTGAGAATATCTTCAGCGTTCTGGGTTCTGCCAATTTCACCGGTGATGATAACCGCGCCAGTTTCAACCTGCTGAGGTTGAATTCCTGCCTGTCTATATTCAGAAAGGATGATTTCGGTTAGTTTTTGCACATCAACCAGGTCCGGTTTGAGTAAAGGCGTGAAACAGGGTACGCTTTCATATATGATTGACTTGGCGCTGACTTGAAAGCGGGGAACTTGACCCAGGCGTGACGCATTGCTGACAGCCAACCGGGAAAACACAAGTTGGGTTGTCGTAGTGCCAACATCAATGCCAACGCTAATCATTTCTCGTGTGTCAGGCATGAATAAAGACAGGCTCCATGTAATTGCTATTCAATGTTTTGCAAGATGAACTCGAACCTGAACTATCCATCTCTGCTCGATTTTTCCTTCAATTCGACGCCGCTGGCCTGGTATCTGAGCGTTTTCTTAATCATTTCGACTAAAAATGCGCCACCTTCCAGCGGGTTGGTTCCGCCATGCTGGGTTATCATGCAAACAACATCGCGTTCCGCATCCGTTTTGCCTGCAGTCGGTCGCCAACCCATATACGCGCTCAGGGCATCCGCTATACCCAAACCCGGCCGTTCGCCGAGCAAAATCACCACGACATCGGCGCCAATCACATCATTCACATCATTAATTACACCGACCCTGGCAAACTTGATAAAAAACGGGGTTCCAAGGCTGATGCCTGCTGACTTCAACCCTTGCTCTATGACCGGGTAAATTATGGGCAGGTTATTATTAATCGCCGCGGCGCTCAATCCATCCCCAATCACAATTTGCGCCTGGGGTTTCTTAATACATTTCTCTGTAATTATTGACCTGGCTTCCTCACTCAGGAGGCGGCCAAGTTCAGGTCTCATCAGGTATTGCCCCCGGTCCTCTATTTTTGTCTGTACAGTAAAGAGATTGAGATTGTTCAGCACATCTTCATTCACTTCACCATAAATAGCATCCTGGGTCACGCCATGATCCATTTGGAATAACAAGAGAGACTTTGTTCTAGGACGAGGCCCGGCGCGCCCTACTCCAAGTCGGGCCGTAGTAGTGGCGCAAAGATTTCGTAACCCTTCTTCATTGATTGGGTTGCGCACCCCTATGGCGCGGCGATTCTCCGCCAATGTCGGGTCTGGCAGGTCAATTACTTTTTCATTACAGGGTTGGCTATTGGCTGGCGTACCGCTTTTTCTTTTAGCCAGCTCTTCCACGACCGCTTTTACGATGGTTTCAATTTCCGTATTGGTTTGTCCCATAGAATTTCCTCAGTTCCGCAAAAAGAAAGAAGCATCACCGGCTTTCTCTGTCAGGCGGCCATGGGCCATTAATCCCAATTTTTCCAACCAGGCCTCAAATTCTGGGGCTGGGCGCAACCCCATCAACTCGCGTAAGGTTGTATCGTCATGAAAACCAGTATCCTGGTAGCTGAGCATCACATCATCTCCCATCGGAACGCCCATGAAATAGTTTGCTCCAGCCATTGTTAGGAGCATCGTAGCAATTTCCTGGTCGTTTTGATCTGCGTAAGTATGGTTTGTGTAACAGGGTGCCATGCCCATTGGCAACCCATGTAATTTCCCCATAAAATGGTCTTCCAGGTTTGCCCGGATAATTTGCTTGCCGTCATATATTGTCTCTGGACCAATAAACCCGGAAACATTATTGACCATGAACGGGGCATAATGCCGTCCAAACCCATACGTGCGCGCTTCAAGGGTCATTTCATCAACCCCGTGTTCGCAGCCAACCGCCATCTCAGAACCCTGGCCTGTCTCGAAGTAAAGCAAATTGGGGCCTGGCGCGGTGCCAAATTGGCGAATCAAATCCTGGGCTTCATTGAGCACGGATGCAGTAATACCAAAAGATTGATTGGCTGCCTCCGTACCGGCAATGCTCTGGAATAATACAGCAACCGGGGCGCCCGCGCGAACTGCTTGCATTTGAGTTGTAATATGAGAGAGAACGCAATTTTGAGTGGGTATTTTCCATTTCTGGATGAAATCATGACTGTTTTGCATTAATAGTTGCGTACCACCCACCGAATCTTCCGCTGGGTTAATCCCAATAATTGCGTCACCTGAACCGTAACTCAACCCCTCCATGATTGCCGCCAGGATACCATTCCAGTCATCGAACGGATGATTGGGTTGTAAACGAAAAGACAAAGTACCTTTCTGTCCTATCTCTGTTTGGGCGCGGGATGTGATGCGAATCTTGCTCGCCGCATAGACCAGGTCCATGCTGGACATCAATTTCGTTACCCCGGCTATCATTTCAGAATTCAAGCCACGACTGACCCTGCGAATATCATCACAGGTTGTGCCGTGGTCTAACAGCCATTCCCGCAGATACCCAACTGTCCAACCTTTAATCTCATTGTAAATCGTAGAATTAATGTCATCTTCGATAACTCGCGTAACTTCGTCTACATCGTAAGGGATAACGGGATGACGACGAATATCTTCGAGAGTCAACTCGCTGAGAACATAACGCGCCGCATTCCGCTCGGTTGCAGTACTGGCGGCAAGCCCTAAAAGTTCATCACCAGACTTTTTCTCATTTGCCTTAGCAAGGACTTCTTTAACAGAGTTGAATTGGTAGGTGTGTCCAAACACAGTGGCCTTAAGTAACACGGACCGCCTCCTCCGCGAAACAGATATAAAAATAAGCAATCATTGCGTATGACCGCATTATAGTATTATGGCGCAGGATTTGCGCGATTAGCGCAAATCCTAGCAACCTTTGGTTGCGGCCCGCGAAGCGGCTGCGCTATGAAATTAAATAAGCGCAAAAACAATGTTTTTTAACTTTGCTGGATGGCGGCTTCGAGATATTTTTCGAAGCCGCTTCCATCCAACAAAACAAGAGCGAGCCTGTTTTTATTCCTTTGCCTTAGGTAATATAAACTCAACATCACCATGCGGGCGCGGGATGACATGCACGCTGACCAATTCGCCAATCCGCTGGGCAGCCGCAGCGCCGGCGTCGGTGGCTGCTTTGACTGCCCCGACATCCCCGCGCACCATGACAGTTACATAACCACCACCGATGTATTCTTTTCCAATCAGTTTGACATTGGCGGCTTTAACCATAGCATCCGCGGCTTCGATTGCGCCGACCAGGCCTTTGGTTTCAATCATGCCCAACGCAATCATTTGCACTCCGTTCATAAACTACCTCCTGTTTGTTGCATGGAATATTGATTCAGTTTTTGTCGCGCATCCTGAAAAATGGACGCGGATAATCGCTAAAAACGCGGAAAAGATTGAACAAAATCCGTGAACTCCGCGCTCATCCGCGCCCCAAAGAACTTTGTACATCAAAAATGAACTCGGTAATCCTTCAGGCGCAAGTTAAGCCTGTGGGGATTGCACGGCTCCAGCCTTAGGCGCAATCAGCATGGCAACGAACACTGCCGTAATGCCTGCCGTTAACTTTCCGACAATCATTGCAAAGATCAAATCCGGCTCAACGCCAGCAGTGAACCCGAGGTGGTCGCCAAAAGTGAACGCCGCGCTCACTGCAAAGGCAGAGTTGATAACCTTGCCCCGCGCGTCCATATCCTTCATCATCGCAAACATAGGGATGTTATTTGCAAGCGTAGCAATCATGCCTGCGGTAGCCACATCGCCCATGCCCAGTTTGCGCCCGACTGTCTGCAACGGTTTGCTGAAAACCTTGGTGATTACTTTGACCATCGGGAATGCCCCTAACAGGACGATACCAATGGAACCGATAATCTGGATACCGTCCCATACCGGGGCCATGCCTGGAATAATGACAATGCCGGTGAGGGTTTCCCAGACTATAGCGGCAAGGCCGATGGTAATCATAATGACCACCCCTTTGCCAAAATACTGGAAGCCGGTAGTCATCTTCTCAGGAGCGCGCCACAAACCAAAAGCAATTAGCGCGGCCACAATCACAACTGGCAGCAGGTTGCCGAACACCACATCAGTGCTCCATCCAGCAACGAGACCGCCGGCAACCATGCCAAGAGGAATGGTCACGAAACCGGCCAGCATGCCCAACGCCAAATACTTGCGGTCCTGAGGCTGGATCAATCCCAACGCAACCGGAATGGAGAAAACGATGGTCGGACCCATCATTGCCCCAAGGATGATACCGGCATATAGGCCAGCATCTGGGTTAATGGCCAATTCTTTCGCGAGGGGATAGCCGCCCATATCATTTGCCAGCAAGGTTGTGGCAAACATGGCGGGGTCAGCGCCAAGGAATTGATAAACAGGCACGATAACCGGGCGCAAGACGTTTGCCAGCACCGGCGCCAGTGAAATCACGCCAACCATGGCCAGGGCTAACGGCCCAAGTGCATTGAAGCCGTTTTCGAACTCTTCGCCCAGTCCGAAGCGGTTGCCAAGTATACGGTCTATGGCGCCAAGTACCATGAAAACCATCATTATGTAGATGATTATGACGTTAATATCCATTGCGCATTTTCTCCTTATTGGTTTGAGAATTGGGGTTAGGAACAAATCAGCTGGAAGGACTTACAGAGTTTATCCTAATCTCTAAAACGCACCTCCTGCAGGATTATAAAAAACATCGCAAGTTTCTATGAAACTTGCGATGGATGATGATTAACTCTTTACAAAAACTTGCTGGCTGCCAACTTCGATTGAATCGAGGATGCCAATAATCACCGCATCTACCGGGGCATCGGTGGTTTTTAGCGTCTTACGCGCAGAACTGCCCTCAACCAGGATAACCAATTCCCCCTCTCCGGCTCCGACTGTATCGGCTACCAGGAAAGGTTCGCCATATACTTTATCGTCTGGGGTAGCTTTTTGCGCGACCAGCAACTTTAAGCCGATCAACTTTGGGTCTTTTACCGTAGCGACAGCCGATCCAATGATTCTGGCTATTTGCATTGTGCCTCTATTCGATTGTAAAAAACGGAACATGCCTGGGGAATTGATTACTTCTCATCCGGCGCGCTAATTTGTGCCGGTCGTCAATGAGCTTGCAAAATTTGCAAGAAACCAGTCAGCGCGCAACATAAAGATTAGCCCTGAGTGACTTCCTTTGAAAACATTTTACATTAGCGTCACAAAAATTGCAAGTATAGTGAAAAGCGGGCGCACGCCTTTCTTAAATAGGACTTACGCAAAACTAAAAGATTGACGTTCGCAAGCAAAGCCATTATTGTTATGGAATGCGCCCGCGAAAAGAGCGTGTCGCCCGATTGGATTACTGTCAATATCTGCTGGTGAGCCAGATCAATTACACGCTCACAAACTATGCAGAACATACCGGCAAATTTAGCCATGATAAGGCAAACCGATATCTGGCAGGCGATGAAGTTCGTCCCCGGGTAGTTTGGGACAACGTCAACGAGCAAGTTATCCCAACACCTTACGGGTTTCTGGTCTTCATTGTGAACTACGCTGTTTGACCCAATCTGTGATTCCACCTGGCGTATCTTCGCCACAAATTTTTGCAATGACCATCATCACCAGCATATCTACCAGTCGATAGCGCAACCCTTTGGGCTTGCGGCTATCTTTCAGGGTTTGAAAATATGCATACAAACTGCCTGCATCAAAAACGACACCATTTGGTATGATAGACTCCATCTTGACCTTCCTCTGCGCATGTTTTGTCTCGCAACAAAAGATTACACGAGAAAGGTCTTTTTTGTCCCTGCTTTCGCTACTCTAAGAAAGCCCTGTCAATATTCCCAGGAGGTGCGTTATGGATGCAATCATTCAGGCTGGAATCGCGTTTGCCGTGTGGTTCCAGGGACTGGGGGGATGGCTTGAAATCCCCATGAAAGGGTTCACTTTTCTTGGCTCTGAAGAATTCTTCCTGTTGGCTTTGCCCGTCATCTACTGGTGCATCGATGCCAGGATAGGGCTTCGGATGGGGGTCATCCTGCTGCTCAACGGCGCGCTGAACAGCATTTTGAAACTGGCTTTTTTCGGGCCGCGCCCATACTGGGTCAATCCGCAGGTCAAAGCCCTGGTATCCGAAACTTCATTTGGCGTTCCTTCGGGTCATGCGCAAATTGCCACCGGCCTGTGGGGGATGCTGGCTTCGCAGGTCAGGCGTCCCTGGGCCTGGGGAGCAGCATTTTTTCTCATCCTGATGATTGGCCTTTCGCGCCTGTATCTGGGGGTACATTTCCTGCATGATGTCCTGCTTGGCTGGCTGTTTGGCGCGCTGGTGCTGTGGGCTTTGCTGCGGCTGTGGGATTCGACCGCTGCCTGGATACAGACCAAATCGACCGGCCAGCAGGTTGGGCTGGCCTTCCTGCTCTCATCGCTCATGCTGATTGCCGGGGCGATTGCGTTTGGGGCAGTACGCAACACCCCCCTGCCGCCTGAGTGGACCGCCAACGCCCTGGCTGCCGGGGCGCATGAATTACCCGACCCCGTGACTCTCAACGGTGTTATCACCTCGGCTGCCACCCTGTTTGGCCTGCTGGCCGGGCTGGCCTGGATGCAGCCCCGGGGCGGGTTCGATGCCGGAGGGTCGCTGAATCAACGAGCGATAAGATTCATTGTCGGCCTGGTGGGCGTGGTCATCCTGTGGTTTGGCCTGGGCGCCGTTTTCCCGCGCGGCGAAGAACTCATTGCCTATATCTTCCGTTACCTGCGCTATGCGCTGGTTGGCGGCTGGATAAGCGCGGGCGGGCCCTGGGTCTTCATTTGCCTGGGGTTGGCAAACGCAAGGCGGGCTGGCTAAAAAACGTCCCGAAGGTAAAAACCTTCGGGACGTTTTTTTATTCCTTGCGGCTCATCGCATCCATTACTGCGACGGCGGCCACTTGCACGATGTCGTTGACTTCATCGCCGGTTTGCAAGACATGGATAGGAGCACCCATGCCGAGCAGGATGGGGCCAATCGCTTTGGCGTTGCCCAGGCGGGCCAGCAGTTTGTAGGCGATATTGGCGCTTTCGAGCGAGGGAAAGACCAGCACATTGGCGTCTTTCACCGCGCTGAACGGGAAGCGATTTTCAATGATGTCGGCCACGACCGCGGTATCAGCCTGCATTTCGCCATCGAACAAGAAATCAGGGCAGCGGGATCTGGTCAATTCCAGGGCTTTGCGCACTTTGGCCGTGAGCGGATGCGGGGTGGAGCCAAAATTGGAGAACGACAGGAAGGCCACGCGCGGCTCGATTTCCAGCTGGCGGGCAAAATTGGCGGCCAGGCAGGCAATCTGCGCCAGATCTTCGGGAGAGGGGTCGATGTTGACGGTGGCATCGGTGAACAAGTAGGTCTTGTCGCCGACAACCATGATGTAGACCCCCGCGGCACAGGTGATCCCAGGGGCGGTGTGGTGGATTTGCAGCGCAGGGCGGATGACTTCCGGGTATTCATGGGTCAGGCCGGAGACAAAGGCATCGGCCTCGCCCATCTTAACCATCATCGGGCCGAGGACGCTTGGGTCGGTGATGTGTTTGCGGGCCTGAGAGAGGGTTAAGCCCTTGCGCTGGCGCAATTCGTAATACGCCTGGGCATATTTTTCCTGATTCTCCAAGCGGGCCGGGTCTATCACTTCTGGCTTGAAATTCAGACTGAGTAGTTTGATTTTTTCGTTAATGATGTCAGGGCGGCCAATCAGGATGGGATGGGCAATGCCCTCATCGACAACCTGGGCAGCGGCGCGGATGATTTTGGCCTCCTCGCCCTCGCCAAAGACCAGGCGTTTGCTGGCCTTGCTGGCGCGCGCCTTGTTCATAATGAAGTATCGGACGCGCTGGCCCATGCCCTGGCGGAAAGCCAGTTGCTCGCGGTATTCGTCCATGTCGATTTTCTTGCGCGCCGCGCCGGTTTCCATGGCGGCCTGGGCAACCGCCGGGGCTTCCCAGAGCAGGACGCGCGGGTCGAGCGGCTTGGGGATGATGTATTCCTCGCCAAATTTCATGCTCTCGACGCCGTAGGCGCGCAACACCGAATCGGGAACGTCTTCCTTGGTCAGTTTGTAAAGCGATTGCGATGCCGCGAATTTCATTTCCTCGTTGATGGCTTTTGCGCGAACATCCAACGCGCCGCGGAAGATGAAGGGGAAGCCCAGCACGTTGTTGACCTGGTTGGGGTAATCAGAGCGCCCGGTGGCAACAATCGAATCGGGGCGGGCTTCTTTGGCTAATTCATAGCGGATTTCCGGGTCCGGGTTGGCCATGGCAAAGATAATCGGACGTTCGGCCATTGTTTTGACCATTTCGGGGGTCAGCACATTGGCAACCGAAAGCCCATAGAAGACATCCGCGCCGCGAATGGCGTCAGCCAGGGTGCGGCGTCCCTTATCTTCGACCGCCAGCCTGTCTTTGTACTTGTTCATCCCCTCCACGCGGCCTTTGTAGACCACGCCTTTGCTGTCGCACAGCATGATGTTTTCCCGTTTGACGCCCCAGCGGATGGCAAGTTCGGCGCAAGAAATCGCCGAAGCGCCCGCCCCGGAAATGACGATGCGGATATCTTCGTGTTTTTTGCCGACCAGTTCCAGCGCGCTCGCCAGCCCGGCGGACGAGATGATGGCCGTGCCGTGCTGGTCGTCGTGGAAGACCGGGATGTCGAGCATCCCTTTCAAGGTTTCCTCGATATAGAAGCACTCCGGCGCTTTGATGTCCTCGAGATTGATGCCGCCAAAGGTGGGGGCAATCGCAGCCACGACTTCGATGATTTCATCCGGGTCGTGGGAGTTGACCTCGATGTCGAACACATCCACATCCGCGAATTTCTTGAATAAAACGCCTTTGCCTTCCATGACCGGCTTGCTGGCCAGGGCGCCCCGGTCTCCCAGGCCAAGAATGGCCGTGCCGTTCGAAATGACGGCGACCAGGTTGCCTTTAGACGTGTACTCATAGGCCAGGTCGAGGTCTTTTTCGATTTCCAGCACCGGATGGGCCACGCCTGGCGAATAGGCCAGGCTCAAGTCTCGCTGGGTGTCCATCGGCTTGGTGGGAACGATTGCAAC
Organism: Anaerolineales bacterium; assembly: GCA_034432975.1. GTDB lineage: Bacteria > Chloroflexota > Anaerolineae > Anaerolineales > Villigracilaceae > UBA5195. Next base: position 60,864 of record DAOUAZ010000262.1, read on the forward strand.
TTTTCCCGGTTTGCCCTTCAGGCGGTGATACTCAAGGGCATCTTCACGCGTGACATTTAATTTAGCCATCAACATTCTCCTTTGGATTTTGGGTACGATTGATTATGGCATATTTTATGGCCTGGAAATAGTTCTTTTTGTCATCAGATATTGCGATTCTTTCCAGTATTTTCTGCAATCAATTTGTACTTGAAAATGTGTACAAAAAAGATGGTAATTTGTTAACATTGCAAGTATAATTATTAAAACTTGTTAATTCGAGTGCCGCCTGGTGATTTGCGGCCACGTTGTCTGCAATGTACTGCCTGGATATGATATAGGTCTGCCCGCTCCAAACTTGCGGGTGTTTCAGAAGTCAACCCATCCGTTTGTTGTTGTTTTCAGCAGGACGGGACGATATTCGAGGAACCGATTTCATAAAATAACTGTCGGTTGGGTGGCGCTGTCCACTCGTCTCAGTGTACCTTTTCCTCCCGATTGCATCGAGCCGGGGGAAAGGCATCTCTCCGGGTATGTTCTCGCAACCGTGGCTTGCCGCAGGCAGGTCGACGGTTGCGTGCTTTAATGCCAAAGATTACGGCGATTGAGATTCAGAAAAAGAATCCAAACCGGGTGAGTATTTCCCTGGATGGGCAGTTTGCGTTTGGACTGTCCCGCATTGTGGCCGCCTGGCTCAATGCGGGGCAGGAATTGAGCGAAGAGAAAATTGCCGCGCTCCAGGAAGAAGACGCGCGCGAGGCAGCCATCCAGAAGGCCCTGCGCTTCCTGGGATACCGGGCCCGCTCGGTATCAGAAGTCCGCGAGAATTTGCACAAGCACGAAATCCCTGAACCCGTGATTGAACTAACGCTGAAACGGCTTCAGGAAACCGGCCTGCTGAATGACCAGGAATTTGCTCAGGCGTGGGTGGAGAACCGCAACACATTCCGCCCACGCTCGCGCCGCGCGCTGGCCCTGGAACTGCGCCGCAAGGGTCTCGATGACGGTGTCATCCAGCAAACGCTGGAGCAAACCGTCGATGAGCCCTCGCTGGCGCGTGACGCGGGGCGTAAATACCTGCGCAAGGTCCAGGGGTTGGATTGGCCCGATTTTCGCAACAAATTGGGTGGTTTTTTGGGTCGGCGCGGCTTCTCTTATGATGTTGTCGCGCCAGTATTGCGCGAATTATGGGCAGAAACGCAACCGAATCACGAGATATATCCTATTGAAAACGAGGAATAACAAATGGACGGCCCGATTATTTTCGTTCTCGAAGTCCTGACCCTGGTTGCAGGCTTTGCCGCGGGCTATTTCTTCAACCGCTACCATGTTGAAAAGAAACGGCGCGAAGAGCAGGCAAAAGCCCAGGGTATCATCCAGGAAGCGACCGACAAGGCCAGCAAAATCGAACTGGATGCGCGCGCCAAAGCGCTGAAAATTGTCCAGGACAGCGAAAAGGACATCAACCAGCGGCGCAATGAGCTGAACCGCGAAGTGGAACGGCTCGACCGCCGCCGCAGCGAACTGGACGGCCGCGCGGAGCGGTTGGAGCAGCGCGAACAGAACCTGAACAAACGCCAGAGCAACATCGACCGGCGCGCCAACGAGGTGGACAAAATCCACTCGCAACAGATGGAAAAACTCCAGGAAATTGCGGAGATGAGCAAGGACGACGCCCGCAAAATCCTGCTGGATGAGGTCGAGAAGGAGGCGCGCGGTGATATGGCGCGCATCATCCGCCAGGTGGAGGCAGAAGCGCGCGAGGAAGGCGAAAAACGCGCCCGCAAGCTCATCGCCGATGCCATCCAGCGCGTCGCATCGGAGCATGTTTCCGAAGTGACTTCGGCGGTTGTGACCTTGCCCAACGAGGAGATGAAAGGCCGCATCGTGGGACGCAACGGACGCAATATCCGCGCCTTCGAGCAGGCCGCCGGGGTGGATGTGATTGTGGATGATACCCCCGAAGCGGTGACCATCTCATGCTTCGACTCGGTTCGCCGCGAAATCGCCCGCCGCGCCCTGACCCGCCTGACGCTGGATGGACGCATCCACCCGGCGCACATCGAAAAAATCATCGAGGATGAAACCAAGGCGGTCGAAAAACTCATGGTCGAAGCGGGCGAACAGGCCGCCTTCGATGCCGGTATCGCCGGGCTGCATCCCGAAGTGTTGCGCATGATGGGACGCCTGAAATTCCGCACCTCTTACGGGCAGAACCAATTGGCCCATGCAGTGGAAGTCGCCAAACTGGCAGGCATCCTGGCTGCCGAACTGGGCGCGAATGTGGAATGGTCGAAGCAGGGCGGCTTCCTGCACGACATCGGCAAGGCGATGGACCACAACCAGGAAGGCACGCACGCCAGCCTGGGAGCAGAATTCTGCAAACGCTATGGCGTGCATCCGGTGGTGGTGAACGCGATTGGTTCGCATCACCATGAAGTGGAGCAGGAAACCATCGAAGCGGTGATTGCTGAATCGGCGGATGCCATCTCGGGCGCGCGGCCCGGCGCGCGGCGCGAAGACCTGGAAGCATATATCAAGCGCATCCGCACGCTGGAAGATATGGCGACCTCGTTCACTGGCGTTTCGCAGGCTTTTGCCATCCAGGCCGGGCGCGAAGTGCGCATCATCGTCCGCCCGGATGAAATCGACGACCTGGCCTCGACCCGCCTGGCGCGCGACATTGCCAAGAAAATCGAAGAGACCATGCAGTATCCCGGTCAGATTAAAGTGACGGTCATCCGCGAGACGCGGGCGGTGGATTATGCGAAGTAGACGCAAGGGGTAAACAGGTAGACAAGCAGACATAAAAACGGAAAGACGCGAAAAAGTAAGAGACCAGCAACTGATACTGCCGGTCTCTTTTTGTTCCAATGCGCCGTCCCCTGTTTCCCTATTTCCGTGTCTACTTGTCCACGTCAGTATTCCTGCACGAATGGATTGGAAACCTTCTCCTCGCCGACAGTGGTTTCGGGGCCGTGACCGGAAAGTAATCTCGTTTCGCCGGGCAGGGTGTAGACCTGGGCGCGGATGCTGTTGACCAGGCTCTCCCAGCTGCCGCCGGGGAAGTCGGTGCGGCCCACGCCGCCGGCAAAAACCAGGTCGCCGCAGAAGCAGACCCGCTCCGACGCGCAGTACAGAATCACATGGCCGGGCGTGTGACCGGGGACGTGACGCACCTCGAAGGTATTGGAGCCGAGTTTCAGCGTTTGACCGTGCATGAAGTCGATGGACGGCTCTGGGCCGGGGTCGATGCGGAAGCCAAACATGCGTCCGCCGCCGCCCGCGCGCCATAAGACGTGGTCAGCCGGGTGCAGGGCCACCAGCGGCAGCGGATTCAGGGCATCGGCAATCGCCGCCGCCCCGCCGATGTGGTCGAAGTGGGCGTGGGTATACCAGAGGTGGCCGATTCTCCAGCCGCGTGCTTGCGCATCAGCCAGGATAATCTGCCCATCCCACGAGGGGTCGATGACAGCCGCCTCTTTTGTCTCTGGGTCGGCGATTAAATATGCGTTGGTCTGCACCGGTCCAAGGGTGAAAGAAACTATTTCAAGCATGGCTTTCCTTTCGGGGCGAAAACAGGTAGCTGACGATAATTGAGACAAGGAGCAGGCCGATGGACAGGGGGTAGATAAAGACCGGGTCCCAATCAAACAGCAGGCCAGCCAGCGGCGGGGTCAAGATAAAGACAATCGCGTTGACCGTCTCCAGCGTCCCGTAGGTCAAACCCATTTGTGAATCATGCACCAGGGCGCGCGCCTGGGCCATGGCCATTGGGCGCGCGGCGCGAAACCCGCCCAGCAGGAAATACCCCAAGGCAAAAACGGGCAGGCTATTGCCTTTCCAGATGGCGATGGCGAACAGGATGACCAGCGCCTGCGCAACCAGGAAGCCGTAACGCGGGTTGGAGCGGCTAAGCAGCAGCGCCATGACGGCGTTACCGAGCGCGCCAGCCGTAAACACGATGCCGGTTTGAGTCAGTGACAGTTTGCGCACACTCTCCAGGAAGTTGGGAGTGAGCGGGGCGGCCAGGTACATGGCGAACACGGCAAAAGCCATGACAACCAGGAAAGCGATGAATCGCCGGTTTTTCCGCAAGCCGGGCGGGGGCGCGGAGGGGTCGTGATGGTCGATGGGCTGGGCAGAAATCAGGACGATAAACAGCGTGGAAAGCACGAACAGGGCGGCGGCGACGAGGAAGGTGGTTCGCATTCCGAATTGTTCGCCGAGCCAGCCGCCGGTCACCGGCCCAAAGGTCATACCGGTGCTGAAGGCGACCGTCGTTAACGAAAGCGCCGTGCCAACCGGCCATTTGCCGCGCGCGGCGGTAACGTAACTGCTCATCGGCGAGGAGACGAACGCGGTCAGGCCGTAGAGAAACAGCCCAGCCAGGAAGAGCGGCAGGGCCGCGCCAAACCCCATCAGCACGGTGGCGGCGAGTCCTACCAGCCAGGCGGCGATGAGCAGGGGGCGGCGTCCGAAGCGGTCAGACAGCCGCCCGGCAGGAATATGCGTCAGCGCCATCGAAAAGCCGAAAACTCCCAACACCAGGCCGATTTGCGACTTGCTCAAGTGGAATTGGTTATCGAGGTAGATGGGGACAAAGTTAAAGAACATTCCCTCGCCAAATCCCCACAGCAGGAGGGCGATGGCAATAAAGAGCAGGCTGCGATTCAAGTAGGTTCTCCGGTTGTGTGTGTGGCGCAAAATGGCATTTTGCGCTACGGTTCCCAGTTTTGGCGGCAATTGCCAGTTCTGGTACCGCCCGCCAACGATGCAACTGCTGACCATAACAAGACGGTGGCCGAGATAGTATCTCACGTTTCATTTGCGCGACGCGTAATCTATTGCTGTATTGTATTCGCTCAACTATCACATCCCACCCTTTCCCCGATTGGAAAGGGAACTCTGGCATTGAGCCGACTGCAACAATCGGTGATTTTACACCCGTCCTTGCGGATTATTATCCTATAAAAACAAAAAGCCGCCAGGTCTGGCGGACTTTTTATTTTTTAACTTGCGGTTTGTCGTTGCCGTAATCTATTCTTTGACAAGATAAATAACGCCAATCCTGTGATTATCCCAATCACCAATCCGGCAATACCGCTTTGCACTCGAGGCGAGTTGGAAACCGCCAGCATGATGAAAAAGCCAAGCCCCCAGCCAAAAGCAGACATCAGCGTCCAAACCAGGCCATCTGAAAGTGTATTAATAAAGGTTTGTCGCAAGGCAAAGATTTGCAGCGCTCCTGCCAGCCCACCGCCCAATATCATTACGAGAGCCAATGGAAACAATAACTTAGCCTGTCCTTGGGTTGAGAAAATTTCTGGCTGAAATATCCAGACAAACAGGGCAGAAAAGATCAGGCTAAAAACCGAACCTAAACTATAGCCAAGACCCATCAGCCCAATCCACCAAGCCGGCACGACAGCAACTGGTTTAAGCAAAAAATACTGTAAACCACCAACAATAACCCCTAAAATAAAGGTATGAAATAACAGGTTTGCAGAGAGAAAAAACAAATCTGTCCAAGAAGCGGTGGTTGATGCATGGAGGTTGATGCCTTGAAAAATATAAAGCGACCAGCCGATTGTGATTGAAATTGTCCACAACAACCAGAAGGCGAAAAACTTGCTTTGAGGTTTGATATTAATCATGGTTTGACCCTTTTACATGTTTAGGCAGCCGACAACATGTATCGAATGATTTAATAATCGTAACAACGCCAGTTTGGTTCGTCTGGCCCAATGCCAGTAAAACTTAATCTCACCGTGGCATTATCCCAAAGTCCTCCAAGATAATATATGCTCCCTGTGGTTTTGACGCTTAAACCGAATTGTCTCGCGTAGGAACCGGACGACGGTGACGGGCCGCTAAGGTTTTTCCAGTTGTAAGAAGAGTTTCGCACCCAGATAGAAAGATACGCGCTATTTATTGTCAAGCCGTATTCAGTCCAGGACAATGAAACTGTTTCTGATAACTTAGCCACAACTGTTCCAAGTGCATTCTTATATTGCACCCCGCAAGTATATGATGCCGTACCATTAAGTGCTTTGGTGGCGACCGATGAGCTGAACACTTCGGCAGTGCATGGAGCTTGTGGGTCTTTACAGTTTTTCGGCCCAGCGAGCGTATATACACGCTCGACTTGTATGTTTTCAAGGGCTTGTTTCGGTTGCGCGGATGCAACAGTCTGAAAGATAAAAGTTTGGGCGAGCAACACCGCCAACGCGAACATCAATAATATTTTTTCATGATAATCTCCTTGTGTATTTGTATCAAATGTGATGATTGCCGGCCGCCTGGAAAGCATTCTACCCCCCCCTTTATTTTGGCAAGTATATTGATAACGCGCTGCTTATGGAAACAGCCTCCTGGCTCTGACTTCGGCCACTGCATCAGGGCGGTAGCGGTAGAGCCGGGCAGGCCGGCCCTCGCCCCGTATGCGGCGGCGGTTGGTCTCTTCGATAATGCCTGCCTCGAGGATACGGCGGCGGAAATTGCGTTTGTCCAGTTTTTCGCCCAGGATGACCTCGTAGGTGTGCTGTAGTTCGCTCAAGGTGAATTCTTCCGGCAGGAGTTCGAAGCCAACGGCGCTGTATTCCAGTTTGTAGCGTAAACGGCGCAAAGCATAGAGGATAATGTCTGAATGGTCGTGCAGAAGGGGCGGGAGTTCATCCACCCGGAACCAGCGCAGGCTGCTCCCCGATTCGCGGCGCGCGTCGGCGGGAATCAGGGCAAAATAGACGACGCTTACCAATCGCCCGCCGGGAATCCGTTGCGGGTCGCCGTAGGTATACAACTGTTCGAGGTACACTTCCCGGCGGCTGGCCTGTTCCTGGAAAACCCGCAAGGCGCAAGCCTCCAGCGAATCCGATTCTTCCAGCGGCTGGCCGGGTAATTCCCATCCAGAATCCGCGGATGGGGCAAGCAGCACGCGCAAGGCATCGTCGCGCAGGCTGAAGATGACGACATGAATGTTGATAGAGTAACCAGTCACGGGTTTGATTATATACTGAAGCATAAGGTGACAATCACTATGAGAAGTGACTGTCACCTTATGCATGTCTTCCTTTCCGCGCTGCGTTAAATCTGCTCGAAACGCGAAACCGGCACAACGAAAACCGTCGCCCGTTTCTGGTCGCTGCCCGAGGTGGTGTTGGCGCGCAACAGGGCGATGGCCGCATCGACGTGGTCGTCATCGACGCCAATCAAGAGGGTGGTGCTGCCCTTGCGGAAAAACCCGCCGGTGGATGCCACGCGCGTCACGCGGAAGCTTTCCGATGTCAACGACTGGACGGCGTTTTCCACATCGTTATCTTTCAGAATGGCAATGATAAGTTTCATGGCTAGAACTCCTCGAATCGCTCGACCGGCAGGGTGAATATCGTTGCGCCGCCCACCGTGACCGGGACGGGGGTCGGCATGGGCAGGGGCGAACCCTCCAGCGGGATGGCGAGATACTCGACTCGCTGGCGACAGGAAGTTTGCAAGGCTTTGATGACATTCGCTTCCATGCCATCAGGCAGGCCAATCAAGAGGGTCGCATTCCTGCGGCCCAGGAAACCGCCCGCGCTGGCGAGATGCGCAACCGGGACATTGAGTTGTCCGAGGGCGCGCATCGTCAGGTCGATATCCTGTTCCTGGATAACAGCGGTCATCAACGCATGGATTTTACTGGATTCGGGCATGACAACTCCTTATCCGCCGGTGACGAGCGCATCGGTGGGGTCGTTGAGAACGACCGGCTGGCCGTTGGGGAAGATGATTTCCGTTTGTCCCATCTGGCGCGCGACCGTCAGGCCTCTATATTTTACCGTAACCGGCCAGGGGAAGGGATTTTCTCCACGCAACAAGACCTGGGTCGTCGAGAGAATTTCCACCCCCAGCGCGCGCAGGAACAAGCCAATCGGGGCCAGGCCATGCAGGGCGTTCCGTTCTCCCTGCCCGGCGCCTGTCTCGGCATGATAGGTTCGGTAAAAAGCGTGCGAGCGTTTGAGATTTTGGATGACCGCCGACATGAGGTGCGCCGTCAGGCGGGCTGCCTCGCGGCGATAGCCATACTCCAGCAGTCCTTCGCCGATGAGTTGGTTCCAGGGCAGGTGCACGCCCAGGCTGACCGGGTCGGCATCGCGGATGAACAGGCGCGGCAAGGCTGGGATACCGTAGGGATGGTCGAAAAGCTCGGCAGACAGGATGGCGCGGAAGACCAGCGCGTGGGCGTCGTGTTCATTGGGGATGCGCGCCCAAAGCGGCAGGAGCAGGGTGTGGTCGGCGATGGTCAAATCGACGGTCTGGATGCTGACCCGGTCGCGGCGGCTCAATCCTTCGAACGCGAATTTTCCCAGCGAAGTGTAAACTTTCTCTGTGGTGGCAACCGCCCCGCTGGAACTGAAGGAAAAATCGCGCGTATCCAGCACCTCGAACTGCGGCTTTTCACCCAGCTCGCCGGTAATGGTCACACGCGGACGCTTGAGAGCTTCGCCATGTCCAAAAATGCGGATGACCAGGCGCGCCGGCTGCTTGAACTCTTTTTGAATCTCGATTACAGGGGCAGCCTGCCGCTCGCTCAGGATTTTCCCCGCCGGGCTGAGATGGGTATCGCGGTCGGCGTAGCGGTAGAGTGCGGCGTCAACATCCCAGCAAGACTCGATGCCCTTGCGCAGCACCTCGGCCTGTGCCTTGAGCGTGATGGTGTCGGAGGAACGCCCCAGCAGTTCGGCCATCTGCATCAGGCAATGCGCTTCGCGGTAGAGCGCAGCCGAGAGCGCCGGGCTTTGCACCGTGGTGATATCGACTCCCTGCGCCCAGGCGTGCCAGCCCTCGAAAAGCGGATTGTCCTCGAAACCGGTTTGGAGTTGGTGCTGCCATTCGGGCAGGCCGTTGCGGTTGTGGTCGCGGGTCGGGGAGAACCAGTTCCAGAAATAATAAGCCAGCGCCGGGTAGATTGCGCCAAGGAAATCGATGTCGCGCCCTGCGCACGAAAGTTTCCATGCCAAACTGGCGAGGTAAGGGGCCGCCAGGAAGCGTTCGCGCTGCCCGGCCAGGCCGGGTTTGTTGTCAATCGCGCCATCGTGCGGGTCCTGCGCGGCGATGAAGTTGCGCAGCACGCCGCGCGCCAGGTCGGCATTGCAGGGCATCAAGGATGCCAGGTAGTATGATTCGAACGGCGACTGGCCGCTCCAAAAATGCTGGTAGTCGCTGCCATTGCCCAGGCGCGAATGTCCCTGGTCGGGCTGGCGGGAAAAGACAAAACTGGGGTAAGGCAAATGCTCGGTTGGGGAGTGAAATAACCCGTAAGCCGCTTTTTGACTGAAGGCGAACGCCGCATCCCAATCGGAGTCGCCGGTGACAATGTCCACGCCCTGGCTGGCGTTCAGCATTTCGATGCGCGTTTTCTCGGCTTCGAAGGGGCGGGCGGCAATCCGGCGCGCCAGGTCGAAGGATTCCTGGGGGTCTTTAAGCGAAGCCAGGGCCCAGGACACCTGGCGGGTCGCGCCGGGAGGCAACTCCAGCATGAGCGCCAGCGAAGAATACGGCCCCGGCCCGGCCTGCGGGCCGCCGGCCAGGAACAAGACCGGGAACAGTTCATCCACCTGGCCTTGCAGCACCACCACCGACTGGCGCTGCTCGGCAGCCATGCTGCGGCCTTCCAGCGGACTGAGTTGTCCCACCCATTCCAGCCGCAGCGGGCGGGACGTAACACTGCGATTGGCAATCGTCAATCGCCCGCTGACGACTTGCGAGGCGGCGGCCCAGTAGCCGGCAGTGACTTCTATCCCGGCAAAGGGGGAAAACGTCACCGAGAGAAAGTTGGGATAGAAGCGGCGCAAGCGCGGCGGGCCGACAAAAGCCGCCGGGTCATTGACCATTTTCCCGTTTTCGGTAAAGCGGGGAAAGAGGCGCATCAGCCGCGCGCGCAGGCCGTAGGTCGTCCGTAAGGCCAGGGCCGAAGGGTCGCCGCCGCTCAGGTCCAATTCCCAAATGTGGTCATCCAGGTAGTTGGTGGTGGTCAGCCGCGCATCAGCAGCGATGGTGAGTTGCAGCGGGTCGCCGGGGCCCAGATTCCAGTCTCGCATATTGGCATTATTGTACGTGTAGAACGCTGACAGGGCAAGGCCAACCGGCAGGCTCGTTTCGGGCAGGGTTCAAAAACGAGCGGTGGGATTTCATCACGGGTTTTCGATTTCCGACATCCAGCGTTTCTTTTCCTCTGCCATCATGGCGCGCCCGGCTTCGTGGCGCATTTTGCCGAGACTGCGCATGAAGCGCGGTTTGGCATTCGGCGGGAGGTAGATGCCCGGCAGCGGGGTCGGCTCCTGGTTGAGCGAGATGTTGAAGCAGGGCCGCCAGCGCTCGATTAATGACCGCTCGGCGGAATCCAGGCTGCGGCCCGGCCCGGCGAAGTGTTCGGATTGCGAACGGAGCAGTTCGATGCTGAAATTCATCGAGGCCGGCCAGTTGACCCAGATGAAGCGCCCCACAATCGAATGGCCGTGAAACCCGCCCAGCAGGTGTTCCCAAACGCGCCCAAAAGCCAGCTGCGACTGCCCAACGTAGAAAGCCGTGTTTTCGCCGCGAAACAGGTACAAGTCGAGGTGCTTCCACTCCGCAGGGCAGTGTTCAATCAGGATGAAGCGATTGAGGGGGACGACGATGTTTTCGGCGTGCATGGGGCAGTTGTATCACAAATTACGAGACGGTGGTCAAAAAAACGAGCAGCGGATGTCCGTCACTCGTTTTCGCTTCCTCCCAGAATGGATTTTATTTTCGGCCATAGTTCTGGCATTTCGAGCGCTTCCCCAAAGGCTTTGACCCATTGCTCGATGCGGGTTTTGTCCAGGTTGGGATATTTTTCGCCAACCGCTCGTATATCTTCCAGGTCTCTGGGGCGATGTGCCACTGCCTTCATGATGACCAGGTCTTCCGGGGTTGGCAGCCGCAGTTGAAGTCCTTCGTCCACCTGATATAAGGTGCTGCGCTCTACCAATTCTTGTTCGAAAGGCAGGATGCCGAGTGAAATATCGATGTTCGTTCCTGTGAGCGCATGGCGTAGAAGCAATACGCGGCTTCTACGCGCAAAATCGGCTACATTATCAATTCGAGGCTCAAGCCCTTCCTGTTGGGCCGATTCCAATAAACGGTCAATGTCCTGGGTGGAGAGCAGGAACATTGCATCCAGGTCTTCCGTATGGCGTGCTTTACCTAAAATACTCACGGCGATGCCACCTATGATTGCTCCCTGCCCGTCGAATTGGTCAAGGAGTCTTTGCAGCGATTCCAACGGCTCGAGATAGGGATCAAGTTCTTTGCGCTTGTTCATATTTTTCTTTAATCCTGGCCCAGCGCAAGAAAACGCTCATTTCCTCACCGTTATCCCCGCGCATCAAACCGAGCCGCATGGAGCGCCGAACAATTGCGTTGAGTTGTTTCCAATTCGATTGCGGCGTCGACGCGCGCAATTCCTGCCGTTCGATTTCTTCGACGGCCTTCCAGCGGTCACGATAAAAGCGGACATCGTCAGGGTTCACAATTGGATTATAGCATGGAGAAAATCCCAAAACAAAAACGAGCGGCGCAAATCGCCGCTCGTCCTTGGCAGGAAACGTCCCGAAGGGTTGCCGATAATTATTTAAACCCCCTTTAAAAACCTTCGGGACGGTGTTTACTGCTCACTGAACACTGGCTGCTGACTCTCCTGTTTCTTGAACTGGCTCATGTACAGGTCATAGTAGAAGCCCTGGCGAGCCAGTAATTCCTCGTGCTTGCCGCGCTCGATGATTTCGCCTGCTTTCAGGACGAGAATCTGGTCAGCGTTGCGGATGGTGCTGAGGCGGTGGGCGATGACGAAGGCGGTGCGCCCCGTCAGCAGTTCGTCGAAAGCCTTTTGGATGAGGCGTTCGGTGCGGGTATCGACGCTGGAGGTGGCCTCATCCAAAATCAGGATGCGCGGGTTTGCCAGCGCGGCGCGGGCGATGGAGAGCAGTTGGCGCTGTCCCTGCGAAAGGCCGGAGCCGCGCTCGCCCAGCATGGTATCGTATTTTTCGGGCAGGCGTTCGATGAAACTGTCGGCGTTGGCGAGTTTGATGGCGGCCATTACATCCTCGTCCGTCGCGTCCGGGCGGCCAAAGCGCACATTGTTGATGACCGTGTCGTTGAACAGGAAGGTATCCTGCAAGACGATGCCAATCTGGCGGCGCAGCGATTCCATGGTCACTTCGCGCACATCGATTCCGTCGATTTTGACCGCGCCGCCGGTCACATCCCAGAAGCGCGGCAGCAGGTTGATGATGGTGGTCTTGCCCGCCCCGGTCGGCCCGACGATGGCGATGGTTTGACCGGGCTGCGCCTCGAACGAGACATTTTTCAGCACCGCCACGCCATCCTCGTACTCGTGCGAGACGTTCTCGAACGTGACCTGGCCCCGGATTTCGGGCATTTCTCCCGCTTTGGGCTGGTCGCTGACCGCCGGTTTCTCGTCGAGGATACCGAAGATGCGCTCGGCCCCGGCGATGGCGTTCTGGATGTTGCCCCACAGGGTCGCAATCTGTTGGATGGGCTGGTTGAAGCGTTGGACGTAGGCCAGGAAGGTGACGACCAGGCCGAGCGTGACGGTCGTCCCCATGAAGTCGCCGCCGCGCAGCAGCGCCCAGCCGCCCACGCCGGTCACGATGGCCAGGGCAATGTACGACAGGGCTTCGAGCGTGGGGGCCAGGGCCGAGGTAAAGGACACGGCCCGCACGTTGGCGTCGCGGTTGGCGGCGTTGACCTCGCGGAATTGTTCGATGTTTTCATCGGCGCGGTTGAAGGCCTGCACCTCGCGCACCGCTGCGATGCTTTCCTGCAATTCGGCGTTGACCGAGCCGATTTCCTTGCGCGCCACCCGGAAGGCCTTGCGGGCCTGCTCGCTGAAGAAGACCGTCACCAGGAACATCAGCGGGGCGGCTGCCAGCGAGAGCAGGGCAAACTGCCAGTTGGTGGCGAGCATGTTGTAAGCCACCCAGACCAGCAGCAAGATTCCGCTGAAAACCTGCACCAGGGCAAACGAAAAGGTCTGTTCGATGGCGCTGGTATCGTTGGTGATGCGGCTCATCAGGTCGCCGGCTTCGTGTTTGGAGTAATAACTGAGCGACAGGTCGTGCAGTTTGCCGAAGACCCGCACGCGCATTTCGCGCAGGACGTGCTGTCCGGCCCAACTCATGGCGAAGAAGGTCAGGCCGTTGAGCAGCGCCCCGGCCACGAACAGCCCAATGACGATGAGAATCAGGCGCACCAACCCGGCGACCCGCTCCTCGCCGGGGTCGAACCCGCCCAGGTGGTAGAGCGAGGCGATGATTTTGCGCGAACCGCTTTGGTAGGCGGGGTCTTGCACCAGCCAGCAGCCGGCAGCCTGCCCCTCGGTCTGCGAGGCGGATTCGGCGGGGAACATCGAAAATCCACCCGCAGCGTTGGAGGGGACAAGGAAACAATCCGTCGCCTGGCCGAGCAGTTCGGGAGTCGTCACCTGGGTCCAGGTGGCAATGAAGACGAAAACCACCGCCAGGGTAATCATGTACCAGAATCGCCCAAAATAATTCAGCAGGCGCGAGAGGGTTTCGCCCACGTTGCGGGCTTTTTGGGTGTCCTGGTCGAGCAGGTCGCGGAAGCGTCCGGGGCCCATCATAGCGCCACCTCCGGCTGGTGGGATAAGATTTGCGAGTTGTAGATTTCGGCGTAAATGGGATTTTCCTCCATCAGTTCGGCGTGCCTGCCGATGGCGACGACTGCGCCTTTGTCTAAAACGATGATTTTGTCGGCGTTCATGACGGTGCTGATGCGCTGCGCGATGACGAACGAGGTGCGGCCCTTCATCAGTTCGTCGAGCGCGCGCTGGATGGCGGACTCGGTCGTCAGGTCTACGCTGGAGGTCGAGTCGTCGAGGATGAGGATGCGCGGGTTGAGGAGCAGGGCGCGGGCGATGGCGACGCGCTGTTTCTGACCGCCGCTCAGGGTCTGACCGCGCTCGCCGACGTGGGTGTTGTAGCCGTCGGGGAAGGCCATGATGAAGTCGTGCGCCTGGGCGGCCTGGGCGGCGGCGATGATTTCAGCGTCGGAGGCTTCGGGCTTGCCGAAGGCGATGTTTTCGCGGATGGAGCCGCTGAACAGGGTGGTTTCCTGCAAAACGATGCCGATTTGCGAACGCAGGGAGGAGAGCGTCACCTCGCGCAGGTCGTGTCCGTCGATGGTGACGCGGCCTTCGGTCGGGTCGTAGAAACGCGGCAGCAGGTTGATGATGGAGGTCTTGCCGGAGCCGGTTGCGCCGAGCAGGGCAATCGTCTCGCCGGGCAGGGCCTCGAAACTGACTTTATCCAGCACCGGTTCGCCGCTCTGGAAGTAGCGGAAGGTGACCTGCTCGAATTGGACGCGGCCGCTGACGGGCGGGAGCGGCTGCGCGCCGGGCTGGTCGCTGATGTCGCTTTTGGCGTCGAGAATCTCGAAGATGCGCTGGGCCGAGGCGGCGGCCTGGCTCATCTGGGTGATAATCATGCCGAACATGGCAATCGGGAAAAACAGATACATCACATACATCGAAAATTGCTGCCACTCGCCGAGGGTCAGCGTCCCGGCGATGATTTGCTGGCCGCCGACGTACAGGATACCGGCCTGGCCCAGGTTGGCAATCATGAAGACGACCGGGAACAGGAAGGTAAACAGGCGCGCCAGTTTGATTTGCTGGCCCATCACGTCATCGGCGGAGGCGTCGAATTTGGCCTTCTGCTCTTTTTCGCGGGTGAAGGCCTTGATGACTTTGATTCCGGCCAGGTTTTCCTGCAAAACGGTGTTGAGGGCCGAAAGTTTTTGTTGGACGAGCGTGAACATGGGCCGCGCCAGCGAACTGAAGACGATGAAGATGACGGCGGCGGCGGGCAGCAGCGGCATGGTCGTCCAGGCCAGCGGGACGTTGGTGGTGAACAGGATAATCAGCGTGCCGCCCAACAGGATGGCCGCGCCGACCAGTTGCAAAAGTCCCTGCCCAATGAACAGGCGCACCTTTTCGACATCGTCGGTGGCGCGAATCATCAACTGCCCGGTCTGGTTGCGGTCGTGGTAGGAGAAGGAGAGTTTCTGGATTTTGGCGTACAGGTCGTTGCGCAGGTCGTAGGCCACCGCCTGCGAGTTTTTCTCGGCCCAGTAGGCTTGCAGGAAACCGAACACCCCGCGCAGTACCGCAAACCCGACCATGAACAGCAGGGCGTTGACCAGCGCGGCGGGCGCGCCGGTTTTATCGGCAGTCAGGGCGGTTTTGAGACCGTCAAGAGACATATCCGCCGGGTAGTTGAGCGCTTCGAGGATGCGCGGCAGGGCAGCAGATGCCATCGCCGCCGGGATTTTCTCCAACGCCTGCAAGACCTGGCCGGCCATGTAGCCGCTGGTCACGGCGTCGATAACGCGCCGGATGAGGGCCGGGATGGCAAGCTGCGACAGCGCCGAGATGATTAAGAAAACGTAAGGAATCAGTGCCTGGCTGCGATATTGCGTCAGGTACTTGAGGGCGCGTCCGAGCGAGGCGTTGTCTTGCTTGCGCTCGCTGCGCCGCGTGGTGGAACGGGAGATGGATGCTTGCATGAGGCTCCTGGGAGGTGGGGAATTGGTAATTCGAGATTGGTTATTCGTTGTTCGATTGTCGAATATCGATTACCGAGTATCGAGTATCGAATGTCCTTACAACTTCGCAATGAGAATTTGCATGGCTTCGGCCAGTTTCTCGCGCTCGGCGGGTTCGAGATTCTCGATGAGTTCATC
>DAOUAZ010000263.1:0-5165 GCA_034432975.1 Anaerolineales bacterium
TCGTTATAGGTCAACATGACCCTATTTTACTATTACCGATAATGTCTATTATGTGGCGTTGGGGGCTTCGGCAGGCGGGTTGGAGGCAATCGAGACTTTTTTTACGAATATGCCGCCCGAAAACGGGCTGGGGTTCATCGTTGTCCAGCACCTTTCGCCTGATTACAAGAGCCTGATGGTGGAATTGCTCTCGAAGAAGACCGCCATGCCGGTGCTGCGCGCCGAAGATGGGATGCTGGTGCAGCCCAATCACGTTTACCTGATTCCGCCCAAGAAAAACCTGACGATTTTCCACGGCAAGCTGCTGTTGACCGAGCAGGAGCATTCCAAAGGCATCAACCTGCCGATTGACGTATTCCTGCGCTCACTGGCCGAGGACCAAGGCGAGAAGGCTGTGGCAATTATCCTTTCCGGCACGGGCAGCGACGGGATGCGCGGGGTGCGCGCCATCAAGGAATACGGGGGCATGGTGATGGTGCAGGACGAGGAGAGCGCCAAATTTGACGGGATGCCGCGCGCGGCGGTTTCGACCGGGCTGTCCGACTTCATCCTGCCGCCCGAAAGGATGCCCCGCCAACTGCTCTCGTTTACCAAGCATCCCTATGTTGCGAAGGCGGAACGCTCCGAAACGCTGCTGGGCGACGAGGACGGCCTGACGCGCATTTTCGCCGTCTTGCGCGAGCGCTGCAAGGTCGATTTTACCTATTACAAGCCCAGCACGGTCAGCCGCCGTATCGAGCGGCGTATGTCGGTCAACCAGATTGACAATATCCGCGAGTATGTGGCTTATTTGCAGGCATACCCTGGCGAGGCAGCCGCCCTGTACCGCGAGTTGCTGATTGGCGTGACCAGTTTCTTCCGCGACCAGGAGGCGTTCGACCGGCTGTCGGAAGAGTACCTGGCCGATGCGTTACGGGATGAAAGCGGGCGCGAAATCCGGCTGTGGGTGGCGGGCTGCTCCACCGGCGAGGAAGCCTACAGCCTGGCCATCCTGGCGCGTGAAAAGATGGACGAGTTGGGACTGCACAAGGACATCAAAATCTTTGCGACCGACATCGACCGCGATGCGATTCATTACGCCGCAGCCGGGGTCTACCCCGAAAGCATCGCTGCCGACCTTTTGCCGCGCCTGCTGGCGAAGTATTTCCATAAACGCGATGACAGTTTCCAGATTACCCGCAGCATCCGCGAGATGGTGGTGTTTGCGCAGCACAACCTGGTTAAGGACCCGCCGTTTACAAATATTTCTCTCATCAGTTGCCGCAACCTGTTGATTTACCTGCAACCGATTTTGCAGCGTAAAGTGCTGGAGTTTTTCAACTTCTCACTGCGCCCGAATGGGATTTTAATGCTGGGAACCAGCGAGACGACCGGGGAACTGGGCGATTACTTCGAGACGCTCGACACCCGCCTGAAACTGTATCGCTCGAAGGGCCGGATTAAACAAATCAGCGAGTCGGCGCACCCGCTCTCGGTTACCGATACCCGCGCGCGCGACTTGCGCGGACAGTTTGCCAGCACGCGCCGCGCCCTGCGCGCCACCGAGGAAGAACGAGTGCTGGAGCGTTTCCTCGAATCGGTTGCCGGGGATTACCTGCCCCTCTCGTTGGTGGTGAACGAATCCCTGGAAGTGCTGCATGTGTTGGGCAACCCCGAAGCCTACTTCAAACTACCGACCGGAAAACTGGTCAACGACATCTCGAAGATGGCGGCCAGGGAACTCTCGATTCCACTCTCGACCGGCATCCAGAAAGCATTCCGCCAGCACCAGGAAGTACACTTCTCCAATATCCGCCTGTCGACCCAATCGGGCGGCAGGGTGATAGATTTGCGCATTCGGCCCTTACCGCACAAACGCGGGCAGGAAGAACTGGCAGCGGTGTTCATTGGGGAAGTCAGGAAGAGCGAGTCGGTTGAAAGCAGCCAGCCCATCCTGTCTTATGACCTGACGAAGGAGGCCGAAGAACGCCTGCGCGACATGGAGCAGGAACTCCAGTTTACCCGCGAGAATTTGCAGGCCACCATCGAAGAGTTGGAGACATCCAACGAGGAATTGCAGGCCACCAACGAAGAACTGCTCGCCAGCAACGAGGAACTGCAATCGACCAACGAGGAACTCCAGTCAACGAACGAGGAATTGTTCACGGTCAACGCCGAGTACCAGAGCAAAATCATCGAATTGACCGAGCTGCACAACGACGTAGAAAACCTGTTGAATGCCACGCAAGTTGGGCTGCTACTGCTGGACGAAAACCTGGAAGTGCGACGCTTCTCCCCGCAAGTGACGCGCCTGTTCAAGCTGTTGGAGAGTGACATCGGGCGTCCCATCACGCACATTTCACACCAACTGGAGAACTGCGACCCTATCGCGCTTATCCGCGAGGTACAGGCGAGTGGGCGGGTCACAGAACTGGAAGCGCGCAGCGTTGATGGTCGTTGGTACCTGCTGCGGGTCATGCCCTACGAAATCGGCCCGGAGACGTTCTCTGGGGCGGTGATGTCGTTTTTCGAGATAACCGATATCAAACAAGCCGAACAGGCCTTGCGCGAGGGCGAAAAGAAATACCGCACCTTGTTCGAGACCATGCTGCAAGGGGTGATTTACCAGAACCAAACAGGCGAGATTCTTTCGGCCAACCCGGCCGCAGAGAAAATCCTGGGGTTGAGCCTGGCGCAGATGCAGGGGCGCACCTCGCTCGACCCGCGCTGGCGCGCCATCCGCGAGGACGAAAGTGATTTTCCCGGCGCGGAGCACCCGGCGATGGTCGCGCTGCGCAACGGGCAGGAGGTGCGCGGTCAGGTGATGGGGGTTTTCAATCCCCAGAAAAATGCCATCACCTGGATTCGCGTCAATGCCATCCCGCAGTTCAACGAAGGCGTCGAAAAACCTTACGGGGTATACGTCACCTTCGAAGACATCACGCCCTATCGCCTGGGTGGGAAACGCCTGCGCGAGAGCGAGGAACGCTACCGGCGGTTGTTCAATGAGATGACGACCGGCTTCGCCCTGCACGAAATCATCCTCGACGAACACGGCCAACCCTGCAATTACCGTTTCCTGAACGTCAACCCGGCCTTCGAGCGGCTGACCGGCCTGCGCGGGGAGGACATCGTCGGCAGGCAGGTGCTTGAAATCCTGCCCGACCTGGAGCCTGTCTGGCTCGAACGCTACGGGCAAGTGGCGCTGACCGGCGCGGCGCTCGAGTTCGAGGAATACAATCGCAGCCTGGATAAATATTTCGAGGTGCGCGTTTTTTGCCCGGCAGCCGGTCAGTTTGCGACTTTGTTCCACGATATCAGCGACCGCAAACAGGCAGAAAATGCCCTGCGCGAAACCCAGGCCGAATTTGAGCAGTTGCAACGTAGGTTGAACGCCCAGGAGGGGAAACATGAGCGAATCTTGGGAAGAAAAGCGTAAATTGCTGCGCGAACAGGCCGAAAAATTGCTCGCCAGCCAATCGGCAGGAACTTCACCCGAGGCTCATGCCGAACTGGAGCGAGTGATTCACGACTTGTCGGTGCATCAAATCGAACTGGAACTCCAGAACGAAGAACTGTTGCGCGCCCAGCAGCAGATGCAGACAGCCCGTGATAGTTACGCCCGCCTGTACAACCAGGCCCCGGTTGGCTATCTCAGCCTGGATTCCAACGGTATCATCCTGCAAACCAACCAGACGTTTGCCGAAATGCTGGGGCTAATCGCCAGGAAAATCATTGGGAAAACGCTGGCAGAGTTTATCCTGCTGGAAGACCGGCCAATTTTCCTGGGACGGTTCAGGCCTTTTTTTAACAATCCGCAGGATAAGAGCCTCGATGTGCGCCTGGCGCAGCGTCAGAAACACGCCAAAGGCGACCTGTGCGTCCGCCTGACAGGCCGCCAGGAGACCGACGACCGTTTGCCCGCGCAAACAGGCCAACGGCCCTCCTTGTTGGTGATTGTCAGCGACATTAGCGTCCAGAAAACAATGGAAGATGCCTTGCGGCAAAGCGAAGAGTTATTCCGCCTGGCATTTGAGAATGCCAATATTGGTATGTGCCTGGTGGATTTGAACGGCAAGTTCATGAAAGTCAACCAGCAAATGAGCCGAATCTTTGGTTACAATTCGATTGAATTTGAACAGATGGAAGTTAATGACATCACCACTCCAAGTCATAAGTATATGATTCAGGAACTATTGGAACAAGCCGCCAGCGGCGCTCGGGAACATTTCTCCTACGAAAAACAATACCTGCACAAAGCCGGGCATGTTTTGTGGGGACAAATTTCCAGTTCGCTGGTACGCGATAGCGCGGGCAGGCCGCTGTATTTCATTTCACATATTCAAGATATTACCGAGCGAAAACAGGCTGAAGATGCCCTGCGCCAGGCCAAAGCCGAACTGGAGACAAAAAACCAGGAATTGTATCAGGCCTACGTCCGGGAGCAGTTACTGGCGCGCACCGATACGCTGACCGGAATCAATAACCGCCGCTATTTTTTCGAGGTCGCCGTTCACGAATTCAACGCCGCGGTCCGGTACGGTCATCCGCTCTCGGCCATCATGTTCGATATCGACCACTTCAAAGAACTGAATGATACCTACGGACACCAGGCGGGAGACGATATGCTGCGCAGCCTGGCGCAGTTGACCCGCCAACATTTGCGCGATGCCGACATCCTGGCGCGTTATGGCGGGGAGGAGTTTGTCATTTTGCTCCCTTACACCAAGCTCAAGCAGGCCTGCCTGGTAGCCGAACGCATTCGGGAAAAAGTTTCCGCTTTCCGGCTGGCGGTCGATGGGGCCGAAATTGGCATTACGCTCAGCCTGGGCGTGGCCGAATTCGATTCGCAGACCGACAGCCTCGATAAACTCATCCAGCGCGCCGACCAGGCCATGTACGAGGCCAAAAATGGCGGGCGCAACCGCACCCTGGTCTTTGGGGAAAGTATCCCGCCGCCCACATGAAAGTTCCGTCATGCTCCCGTTCCTGCGCACCAAAACCATCATTCCCCCCATCCGCCCTCAACTGGTCGAACGCCCGCGCCTGCTGGAACGAAAGCGCGCCGGGACAGGGCGCGCCCTGACGCTCATCACCGCCCCGGCGGGATTCGGCAAAACGACCCTGGCGGCAGACTGGGCCCAGCGCGGCGAAATGCCGGTAGCCTGGCTCTCGCTCCAACCCGC
>DAOUAZ010000264.1:0-5900 GCA_034432975.1 Anaerolineales bacterium
CAAATCCAATGCGGAATGGGGAATGCTGAATGATGAATGTTCGAGGTTCCACTTGGCGGTGCCGAAGCGGCTGTGGCTGGTGACGCGCCCGCCGTGTTTGCGCGCCAGGGCTTTGGCGAGCGCGATGGCGTCGCCTTCGACCACGATGTCGAAATCGAGGCTGGGGCGGTCGAGCAAGAGGTCGCGCGCGAATCCGCCGACGATGTAGGCCGGCAGATGCAGGGATTCGGCCTGCCCGGCTACGGCGCGGATGAGCGCCAGGCGGTCGGGCGGCAGGCTGCGCTCCAGTTTTTTTGCGTAGGCGGGCTGGGCCGGGCGCGGACGGCGCTCCAGCGTCTTGAGCAGGTCGGTGCGGGTGACGATGCCGATGACCTTGCCCGTCTCCGGTTCGACGACTGGAATCTGGCCCCAGCCGCTCTCAATCATCAGGGCTTGCACCTGCTGGAGCGAATCGCCGGGCTGGACGGTGATTTCCCCGGCTTCCATCAGGCTGGCGGCGGTCAGGTTCAGGCGGTGGCTGAGGGCGCGGTCGACGGCCCGGCGGGTGAGCAGGCCGAGGATTTTTCCGTCCCTGGCGACCGGGAAGCCCTCGTAGCCGTAGCGCGTCATCATCTGGGCCGCTTCGTGGACGGGCGTTTCGGGCGCGAGCAGGCGCGGGCGGCGCGACATGACCTGGGCGACGGCGAGGGGCGGGCGGACATGCCGAGGGAGCAGTTCGAGAAGTTGGTCACGAATATTCGTAATTCGTAATTCGTAATTCGTGTTCCCTGCTTCATCCTTCATCTTTCCGCTTTCATCCTTTTTGATGAGGGCTGCCGCTGCCCTATCGTGGCCTCCGCCGCCGAAGTGGGAGGCGATGGCGGATACGTCGATGTTATCGGTGGTGGAGCGGGCCACCAGGCGTATCCCCTCGATGGTTTGCGCCAGCACGAACAGCGCGTCGGGGTCGAACAGGTCGCGCAGTTTGTGGGCCAGGGTCGAGATTTCCTCGGTCAGTTCCGTCGCTTCGCCGCAAGCCAGCACCACGCGGTGGCCGTTGATTTCATGCGTCTCGGCGGCGGAGACCAGTTGGTCGTAGATTTCGCGCTGTTCATTGGTCAGCGGCGGGTTGAGGAATTTGACGGCGATTCCCAAATCGGCGCCTTGCTCCAGCAGCCAGGCGGCGGCGCGCGCGTCGCGGGCGGTGGTGCGCGAGAAGGTCAGCGAGCCGGTGTCCTCGTAGATTCCGAGCAGGAGCAGGGTGGCCTGGCTGGGAGTCAGTTTGAGACCGCGCTCGTGCAGCGCTTCGACCAGGAAGGTGGTGGTCGCGCCCAGCTCGAAGGCCGTCACCTCCCAATCGGGCGGGTTGTTCTTGCGCAGCGGGTGATGGTCGAACACCCGCACCCTGGTGCGCTCGCCCATGCCTTTGAGCGTGATGAGCGATTGGGTATCGACCAGCGTCACCATCTCCACCGCGCCTGGCGGCAGGTCGCGCGGGTCGAGGAAGGGGAAATCGGCCCCGTAGAGGGTGATGAACGCGCGCGCGTTGCGGTTCATGCGGCGCGGCAGCACGGGATGGGCGGCTTCATCCAGCAAAAATGCGCCATACAGGGCGGCGATGGCGTCGAAATCGGCTTGCTCGTGGGTGAGAATCAGGCGCATAATTCTATTTTACACACAATCCAAATTCCTGTATAATTGTGGCATGGCAATTTTGAACCCATCCCCATCCCCGCGTCTGCAAACCTCCCGGTCTGGATAGGTTCGTTTTTGATTTCCCGAAGCGGCTCCCAGACCTGAGGAGCCGCTTTTGTTTGGTAAATGGTAAGTGGTAATTCCCTTGCCAGTGTCAAATCAAAAGACGGGCGCGGTGTTTTTTACCACAGCGGCCACGAAGTCACACAACGGAACCCCTTTTTTCTGCTTCGTACCCCGTCGTGATACGTTGTCGCCGTCGTGGTGAAAGGCTTTCAGATTTTGACGCTCATGAATGCTTTGACCCTTGCCCAATTGACCAACCACATGCACGCCTTCGTCCGCGCGAAGGGCTGGTACGAGGCCGAGAGCCAACGTCCGCAGACGCCGCGCAACCTGGCGATTTCGCTCTCGCTGGAAGCCGCCGAAATCCTGGAGCATTTCCAGTGGAAGGACGAAGTCAAGAACAAAGCCGAATTGGCCTCCGAACTGGCGGATGTCACGCTCTACCTGCTGCAATTGGCCTCGGTGACGGGCATTGACCTGGAACAGGCCGTGCTGGATAAGTTGAAAGTCAATGCGACACGCGAATGGGATACCAACCTCGACAGTTGAAAATAGACTGTTCACTGATAACTGATAACTATGAATGTCACTGTCTTTGGCGGCGCGCAGCCCCAACCCGGAACCCCTGCTTATGAAGAAGCGTACCTGCTCGGCAAACTCCTGGCCGAGGCGGGGCATAGCGTGCTGACCGGCGGCTACATCGGCGCGATGGAGGCCGTCAGCAAGGGCGCGGCGGAGGCGGGCGGGCATGTCATCGGTGTGACCTGCGATGAAATCGAGAACTGGCGTAAAGTCGGCGCGAATGCCTGGGTGAAAGAGGAAAGACGAAAGAAAACGCTGATGGAGCGGCTCGAAGCACTCATCACCAACTGCGACGCCGCCATTGCCCTGCCCGGCGGCCCCGGCACGCTGACCGAAATCTCGCTGATGTGGAACCTGATGATTGTGGAGTCCCTGCGCCGGAGGCCGCTCGTGCTGGTCGGGGACGGCTGGCAGTCCGTCTTTGACCAGTTTTTCGGCTCATTTTCCACCTACATGCCGCGCAACCCGGAGAAAGAGTTGTGGTTTGCGAAGGATGTGGAGACTGCTGTGAAGATGGTAAATGGTAATTGGTAATTGTGCCGTCAACACACGGATTACGCATTATCAATTACGAATAACCAATTACAAAATACGAATTATCCCCTTCCCTGGAGTTAAGATGTCCGACGAAAAACTCACCCCCCGTTCTGAAAACTTCTCCGACTGGTACAACGAACTGGTACTCAAAGCGGAGTTGGCTGATTACTCGCCCGTGCGCGGCTGCATGGTCGTCCGCCCTTACGGCTGGACGCTCTGGGAAAACATCCAGCAGGCCCTCGACCGGCGATTCAAAGACACCGGCCACGTCAACGCGGCCTTCCCCCTGTTCATCCCCATGTCCTTCCTCGAAAAAGAGAAGGAACACGTCGAGGGCTTCGCGCCCGAACTGGCCGTCGTGACGCACGGCGGCGGCGAAAAACTGGAAGAACCCCTGGTAGTGCGCCCCACCTCCGAGACCGTCATCGGCTACATGTACAGCAAGTGGATTAAATCGTGGCGCGACCTGCCCGTGCTGATTAACCAGTGGGGCAACGTCGTGCGCTGGGAACTGCGCACCAAACTGTTCCTGCGCACCGCCGAATTCTACTGGCAGGAAGGCCACACCGCCCACGCCGACGAGCAGGAAGCCCGCGAGGAAACCCTGCGCATGTTGGGCGTCTATGCCGATTTTGCCATCAACGAAGCGGCGGTTCCCGTCATCCGGGGCATTAAATCCGAGACCGAGAAATTCGCCGGGGCGGTCATGTCCACCACCATCGAAGCGATGATGGGCGACACGAAGGCCCTCCAGAGCGGCACCAGCCACTACCTCGGCCAGAACTTTGCCAAAGCCTTCGACATCCAATTCGTCGACCAGAACAACACCCTGCAACACTGTCACACCACCTCCTGGGGACTCTCGACCCGCTTCATCGGCGCCATCATCATGACGCACGGCGACGACCAGGGACTGGTCCTGCCTCCCCGCCTGGCGCCCATCCAGGTCGTCATCGTCCCCATCTACAAGAACGCGGACGAAAAAGCGCGCGTCATGGAAGTCACGAATCGGGTATTCAAAGAACTGAAAGCCGCCGGAATCCGCCTGAAGGTGGATGACCGCGAGGAAGTCACCCCCGGTTTCAAGTACAACGACTGGGAAATGCGCGGCGTGCCCCTGCGGATGGAAATCGGCCCCAAAGATGTGGAAAAAGGCTCGGTGGCGCTCGCCCGCCGCGACAAGCCCGGCAAGGAAGGCAAATCCTTCGTCTCGCAGGAAAACCTCGCCGCTACGGTCAGCGAAATGCTCGTCACCATCCAGGCCGCCTTGCTCGCAAAAGCCACCGCTTTCCGCGACAGCAACATCCACGACCCCAAAAACTACGAGGAACTCAAGCAGGTTGTCCAAAACGGCTGGGCCTTCTCGTACTGGTGCGAGAGCAAAGCCTGCGAGGCCAAAGTCAAAGAGGATACCAAAGCCTCCACGCGCTGTATCCCCCTCGAGGGCCAGCCCGAGCAGGCAGGCAAATGTATCGTCTGCGGCGCGGAAGCCAAACGCAAGGTATACTTTGCGAAATCGTATTAGTCCCTTTGTGGAGTACGCATTGCTGTCTCGTGGCGCGTACTCCGTATTTGCAACTTGCCCGAGGTGAACGCCATGGATTGGAAAGAATATATCGTCACCGACCCCAAAATCATGCACGGGAAAGCCTGTATCAAGGGAACGCGCATTCCCGTCACGGTTGTGCTGGATAACCTGGCCGCCGGCCTGCCCGCCGAAAAAATTATTGAAAGCTATCCAACCCTGAATAGAAAAGCAGTCCAGGCAGCCCTGTCGTATGCTGCCACCGCCTGAATCACAAATTACCAATTACGAATTACGGATTACGAATTCCCTTGCCCGCCATCGATATTGCCCGTCTCAAAACCCAGGCCGCGGTGCTGGTCGAGAAATTCGACCAGCCGGCGGTCTTTGTGTCTGAACTGCATAAAATCCTGGATTTATACGCCGACCGCACCCTGCGGACGGGAATCTCGGCCCCGGCCTCGGTGCTGCCTGCATATCGCGCCCCGCAGGCCGTCCTCCGTCAAATCGAAATGGAACTGGCTCCCCTGGCCTCCGCCTTCCCGGAACAGGCCATGGCGCTGACCGACGCGCTCTGGAAATCGGGCTGCCTCGAAACCCGCCTGCTGGCCGCCATCCTGCTGGGCAAAATCCACCCGGGAACGCCGCAGTTGACCGAGCGGGTGCGCAACTGGGTCAGCCGGGTGCGTGATAAACAACTCCGCAGCGCGCTGCTCGGCTCCAGCCTGGCGCGCCTGCGCCGCGAGACTCCCGACCGGTTCATCGAACTTATCCAGGGCTGGTTCGACCCCTCCACGCCCAAGATGTGGGACAACGCCATCTACGCCCTCATCCCGCTGCTGGAGGACCCCTCCTACGATAACCTGCCGCCGGTCTACAACCTCCTGACCCCGGTTATCCAAAACATTCCCCCGGTCCTGCAAAACGAACTGGCCGAACTGCTCAGCGCGTTGTACCGCGCCTCGCCAGTCGAGACGACCTACTTCCTGCGGCAGGCCGTTGCCGGGGCGACCTCCCCGCAATGCCCGGTCATCCTGCGGCGCGTCGCGCCCTCGCTGCCCGCGCCATTCCAGCCGGTTGTGCTGGACATTGCGCGCCAGAAAACATCCCGCTGATTGTGGTATAATCCACATCCGTGACTGGTCCGGCCTGCGGTTTTGGCTGCTCGCCTGGAGACCCGCACCATCCTGCAAGAAAGGAGAAGCAACGTCATGCCTCTACAGAAAGAGAAGAAGACCCAGGTAATAACGGACTTCCAGCGCAGCGAGAATGACACCGGCTCAGCCGATGTCCAAATCGCCCTGCTCACCAGCCGCATCTCGCAACTGACTGAGCACCTGCGCGCCAACAAGCACGATGAGTCCTGTCGCCGCGGCCTGCTCCGCCTGGTCGGTCAGCGCCGCCGTATGTTGACCTACCTGCGCAAGACCGATTACCAGCGTTACCTGGCAATCACTGAGCGCCTTAGCCTGCGCCGTAAGTAGTCCATTCTGTAGGGGCGACCCATTGGGTCGCC
>DAOUAZ010000265.1:0-9127 GCA_034432975.1 Anaerolineales bacterium
GCGAGTTCACGGCGCGCTTCGGGATGGGTCGGCTCATACGACAAGGTTTCTTCAAGATAAGCGCGTTTTTCGTCCGGGTCGGTCACAATCTGGCTCATCCAGTAATTGGACTGGACGCGCGTTTCGCGGTCATCGGCCAGGTCGAGGGCGCGCTCGAGGTAGCGGCGCGCGATGTCGAGTTCGCCCGCCTTAGCATGGATAATGGCCTGGCGCAAGAGTTGGTTGTCGTAGTCGGTCATGGGGAATTCGATATTCGTTATTCGAGATTCGAAAGACGAGGGCGAACGATGACGTCGGTCATTTTTGCGACGCGCGCCATGATTTCGACATCGTGAACGCGGATAATGTCGGCCCCGCGAACAATCCCAACCGCAACCGCAGCGGCTGTGCCTTCGACGCGCTGGTCGGGCGGCAGGTTGAGGGTATAGCCGATAAAGGATTTGCGCGACGGCCCCAGCAGGAGCGGGAAGCCCAGGGCGCGGACTTCATCGAGGCGGTTGAGCAGTTCCAGGTTTTGTTCGACCGTCTTGCCAAAGCCGATGCCGGGGTCGAGGATGATTTTCTCGTCTGACAGGCCCGCCGCGCGCGCAATTTCGACCGATTCCATTAATTCGCGTTTGACCTCCTCGAGCAGGTTTTCGTATTCCATGCCAACATAGCGCCCACCCAGGTTTTGCAGCACCTGGGCATTGGCCGGTTTGCTGCGGTTGTGCATGAGAATGGCAGGAACGCCATGCCTGGCAGCAACGGAGGCAAGTTGGGGGTCGGCCCGAAAGCCCCAAACGTCATTGACCATGCTCGCGCCGGCCCGAATGGCTTCTTCGGCAACAACGGACTTATAGGTATCGATGGAAATCACCGCTGCGGGAAATTCCCGCGCCAGCGACTCGATCACCGGAATGACGCGCCCCAGTTCTTCTTCGGCGGTCACGGTCTGCGCGCCGGGGCGGGTCGATTCGCCGCCCACGTCAAGGATGTCGGCCCCGGATTGGATGAAACGGCGAGCCTGTTCGAGCGCGGCATCCGCCGCCTGGGGTGGAGCCAGCAATCCATCTCCCGAAAATGAATCGGAGGTGACGTTCAGGATACCCATCAGATAGGTGCGGGAACCCCAAGCGAAGGTTTGCGCGCCAACCCGGAGCGGTTTCACACCATTTGCTCCATCGACTTCATCAGCCAGGCTTCGGCTTCGGTCATGCTGGTAAAGATGCGGATGGCCGCGCCGCTGCCGGCTGCCCCGGCGGCGACTTTCAGAATCGCTTCACGGGCAGATTCATTCGCCACCAGCACCGCCACACGCAGGTTGCGGGTGGCCGGGTCGTTGTTGACTTCCATCGCCATTTTGATGGCTTTTTCGGGGAGTTCCCGCACATCGCGCAAGTCGTACAGGTTGCGGGTCAGGCGGTCGGAGCCGAGCAGGTGTTCGAAGGCAAATTCGCGCCAGTCGGCCAGGGTGGATTCGAAAAGATCGGTAAAGGTCAGGGTCATGCCGCCATCGGCGCGGCGGGCTACCGTGTATCCAACGCCCGGTTTGGGCTGCCAGTTGAGGGGTTTGAGTTCGGTCATTTTTCACCTTTTCTTGAAGGACGGGATGAATTCCGTCTTACGAGTTGTTACTCGGTTTGGGGAGCTGCGGAATAATCCAATTAATGAGGGCCTGTGGCGAGCGGGTCTGGATGTAGAGCCGCCCGGGGCCGGTCAATTCCACCACCAGTCCCTCGCCACTCAGCAGGGTGGCCTTGAGTCCGCCCGCAGCGCGCGGCACAGCGTTGATAGTGGCATCGAAGGCAACCAGGTGGGAGGTATCGACGACATATTTCTCCCCGGCAGCCAGGGTACGTTCATAAATCGCGCCATAGGAGGAGACAAGCAGTTTTCCGTTTCCTTTGGCCTCGATCATGGAAAAGCCTTCCGCCGACATAAGCGCTTTCATGCTGATTTTGGTATTCAAGTCAATGCCGTTTTCGGAGGCCAGGTACGAGCCGGTTTGCACCATCAGCGTCTCGCCGCGCAGTTCGATGAGGGTAATATCGCCGGGCAGTTCGGGGGCCAGGGTCACTTCGCCGCCCTGCGGGCCGGCCTGGTAAAAGTTCTGAAAGAAGGATTCGCCGCCCAGCACGGCGCGCGAGAGGGATTTGAAAATCCCGCCTTCGGCTTTGGTCTCGATGTTGACACTGGCCGACATGCTGACCATTGCGCCCGATTCGGCGCGGATGCGTTCGTTGGGGGCAAGTTGCACGATAGCGAGCGAGTAGGATGGGCGGTGCTGGATGTCGATTTGCATTTCAGGTTCTCCTTAAGGATGCGCGGAATGAATTCCGTGTTACGTATTCACAGTATAGCGGTATCTGTGCCTGGAATCAATTCGGTATTGGTTATTCGATATTCGAACATCGCGCATCGAGCAAGGCGCGAATGGATTGATTAAGGACGGAGTGGATAAAATCGGGGGCGATATCGGCCAGGGGAACCAGTACGAAATCGCGCTCGTGCAGGCGCGGGTGCGGGATGACAAGCGGCGGGGTGTGGAGAATCAGGTCATCATAAAACAGGATGTCGATGTCGATGAGGCGCGGGCCGTTACGGAAGGTGGGGGTGCGTCCCAGGTCGGTTTCGAGCGACTTCAGGAAGGCCAATAAATCGGCAGGCGCAAGGTCGGTTTCGGCGCGAACCGCCATGTTCAGGAAAGCAGGCTGCTCGCTGAACCCCCAGGGTTCGGTCTCGTAAATGCACGACTCGGCCATGACACACGCCTGCGGCGCGAGGGCGGCAATCGCGGCGCGCAGGTTAGCGAGCCGGTCGCCGAGGTTGGTTCCGAGGGCGAGATAGATGGTGTGGAGCATGGCAGATATGCGTAAGATGGTTTTGGGGTGTTCCATTTGGGCTGAAACCGTCCCGAAGGTTTTCACAAAAGCAGCAAAATCTCCCAGAAAAACCTTCGGGACGTTCTCTCTCAGGGTTTCAAATGGCCGGGGGTGAAGGCGCCGGGCAGCAGGTCTCGCACGGTGGTCTGTTGCAACAGCCTGCCTTCCCCATCCCCAATCAGGACAATCGTATCGAGGCCAAACTCGGCCATCACCTGGCGGCAGCCGCCGCAGGGTGAGCCGCCATTCGGCGTGACGAGGGCAATCACTTCGAACTCGCGCTCCCCCTCCGAGACGGCCTTGTAAATGGCAATTCGTTCGGCGCACATTGTGGTCGGGTAGGCGGCGTTTTCGACATTGACGCCGGTAAAAATGCGTCCCGATTTGGCGCGCAGGGCTGCGCCAACCGGGTAGTTGGAATAAGGCACGTAGGCGCGGCGGCGGGCTTCGTTGGCAAGTTCCACCAGCGATTTAGATTCTTGTTCGGAGAGAGAAATCATCATTACCTTCCGGTTTGCCAGTTTTCCAGTTTCTCTGTTCACTGTTTACTTCTTACCATCTTTCCGCTCCAGGGTACGAATAACGCGCGCCGGGACGCCGACCGCCAGCGAATCGGGGGGGACATCCTTCGTCACCACCGCGCCCGCGCCAGTGCGGGCAAATTCACCAATCTTGACCGGGGCAACCAGCATGGTATCGGAGCCAAGGAAAACGCCCTCGCCAATTTCGGTAGGGTGCTTCTGCTCGCCATCGTAATTGCAAGTAATTGTTCCTGCGCCAATGTTGACATCCGGGCCGATTTGGGCGTTGCCGATATACGAAAAATGACCCATTTTGACGCCCGGCCCCAGGGTGGAATCTTTGACCTCGCCAAAGTTACCCATGTGAACGTGGTCGCGCAGGCGCGCGCCCTTGCGCAGGCGGGCGAATGGCCCCATATCGACATCATTTTCGAGCAGCGCGCCCTCCATGACCGACATGAAGACCTTACAGCGGTCGCCGATTTTGCTCTCGCGGATGTGCGTATTCGGTCCGATGGAGCATCCCTGCCCGATGGAGGTCGCTCCTTGCAGGTAGGTATTCGGCCAGACAACCGTATCCGCGCCGATGCTGACCCCCGCTTCGATATAGGTGGAAGCCGGGTCGATGAGGGTCACGCCGTTGAGCATGTGTGTCTCATTGATACGGCGGCGCATGGCAGTCTCGGCCTCCGAAAGATGGATTCGGGTGTTGACGCCAATTGTCTCGGCCAGGTCTTCCAGCACAATGGCCTGCACGGGCAAGCCGTCCCTGGCCGCCAATTCGACGGTATCGGTGAGGTAGTATTCTCCCTTTTTCGACATGGGGATGCGGTGCAGGGCATCCCACAGCCAGTCGGCGCGGAAGCAGTATGCGCCCACATTGAGTTCCTTGACGGCAAGTTGCTCTGGCGCAGCAACATATTCTTCGACAATTTCGGCAACCGTTCCATCGGTCTTGCGAATGACGCGCCCAAAGCCGCGCGGGTCATCGTAGATAACAGTCAGCATCGAGATGGGGCCGGGATTGGCCTTTTGGGTTTCGACCAGTTTTTGCAGGGTCTCGGCGCGCAGCAGGGGCATATCGGCATACGTAACAATCACATGGTCGGTTTTGCCTTTGAGCAGGCTTTCGGCCTGCATGACGGCGTGACCGGTGCCGAGCGGCATTTCCTGCAAGACATATTCCACGTTCCCGCCGAGGGTCTTGCGAACCTCGTCCGCGCCCACGCCTACGACAAGCACAGGCTTCTCGGTGCTGACAGCACGCGCAGCATCCAGTCCATAGAGCGCCATCGGCCTGCCGCAAACAGGGTGCAAAACTTTTGGCAAATCCGATTTCATGCGGGTTCCCTGCCCGGCGGCGAGCAAAACGGCGGTAATTTTGGTCATGGGCATACTCCGAGAGAAAAAATAATGCAGAATGAGGAAGGCAGTTTGCAGAATTTTTTCTTTTCATTCTGCATTCCACATTCTACATTCCGCATTGATGAAGAGGCTGGGGCGCCTGGACTCGAACCAAGATCCACAGATCCAAAGTCTGGTGTGCTGCCGTTGCACCACGCCCCAGTAATCGAGCGGGGCAAATTGTATCATAACTTCAGGACTGCGCCGAGTCGGGCGTTAGGCCAAGTTTAGAAGCCTGTTCATAAGTCAACTTGTCGGGCTCAGTATAGGTTGTGCCTTTTTCGACCACCGTGTCCCAAAACGCATCGGCGTCGGCAGATTTCTTGCCAATCTGGTTGAAAATCTCCAGGAAGTCGCGCGGCAGGTTTTCAGGTTGGGTAAACGGTTCTTCGATGGCAGAACGCTGCGCGAGTTTTCCTTCCGAGCCGATTGGTTCTACTGCAATACCAATGCTCTTGAGGGTATGAATCAGTTGGGCGCGGGCCGTAAACATTCGCTCGAGTTTATCGGCCAGTTGATGCGCATCCGCCAGTCCTTTACCAACCAACAGGAGCGCATGGGTAGGGCCAACCGGGATGAAAATCCCATCCTGTTCATCGCTGTCGAACAAATGCAGGTGATTGCCTGCATGGTTGAGCAGGCTGGCAACTTTTTGGGCGGCGTTGAACATGCCCATCAGCGAGGAAATGAGCGAGACGATGGTATTCGGGTCGGGGAGGTTTCCGGCCTCGGCCTGGACATGGCCCAGGTTATCGATGAAGACGGCCGCCTGGGCATTCAAATCTTTGCGCAGGCTTACCAAAATACTGCTGAGTGTGATATCATCTTCTTCTTCCGCGATGGGAGGCTCGAAAGGCGGCTTGGTCTCTGCTTTGACAATGGTGCGGGCCATGCCCAACAAACGTTCGACCGAGTCGAGAAAGTCAGCGATGGAAATGGGTTTGGGGAAGAACGCATCAGCCCCGGCAGACTGTACCTCTTTGAGAAGGCGCGGGTCGGATACGCCGCTTATCAGGATGATTTTAATCTGCGGGTTGAGGGCGCGGAATTTTTTCATCAACTCCACGCCAGTCATACCCGGCAGGCGAAAGTCGGCGACCAGCAAATCTACCTGCTTGCGCCGGGCATCGAGGATGGCTTCTTCGCCCGAAGGCGCTTCGGCGACATCCAGCCCTTGTTCAATCGTCTCAAGCGCCGATTTCAACAGGCGGCTGACTTCTCGCTGGTCATCGACAATCAAAATGCGGAAGGTCACAGGTTAACTCCGGCACAATTGATTAAGCTTATAGGTGTGTTTCATTCCAAGTAAAACCGTCCCGAAGGCTCCTGAAAAAGGCAAAACTCCCGTTTGAAAACCTTCGGGACGTTGCGTCATTTTACCATCCAGCAAGCCACAAAGTGGTCAGGCAAGGCTTCGCGGAACTCGGGTTCCTGTTCAGAGCAGATTTTGTCGGCAATCGGGCAGCGCGGATGGAAGCGGCAGCCCTTGGGCGGGTTGAGCGGGCTGGGAACGTCACCTTTAAGGATGATTCGTTCGCGCTTGAGAGTCGGGTCGGGGATGGGGATGGCCGACATGAGTGCCTTGGTGTACGGATGCAGGGCGTTGGCGAACAATTCATCGCGCCTGGTCAATTCAACCATTTTGCCCAGGTACATGACTGCCACGCGGTCTGAAATATGCTCGACGACGCTCAAGTTGTGGGCAATGAACAGGTAAGTCAGGCCAAATTCAGCCTGTAAATCTTTCAGGATGTTAAGCACCTGGGATTGAATAGACACATCCAGCGCCGAAACCGGCTCATCGCAAACGATGAATTTGGGGCGCAGGGCCAGGGCGCGGGCAATGCCGATGCGCTGGCGCTGCCCGCCGGAAAATTCGTGCGGGTAGCGGCGGGAATGATATTCTTCCAGCCCAACTTTTTTGAGGCTATCGAGCATAAAAGCAAATCGCTCGTGACGTGTGCCGATATTGTGGATGTTCAGCCCTTCCATAACCGACTCGCCAATCGTCATGCGCGGGTCGAGCGAGGCATACGGGTCCTGGAAGATAATTTGCATATTGCGGCGCATCTCTTTTACGCCGCGTCCTGAAAGTTTAAGAACATCCCGGCCCTGGTAGTAGACTTCACCTGAGGTGGCTTCAATCAAACGAAGCATGGTTCGCCCGACGGTGGTTTTGCCGCAGCCAGATTCGCCGACCAAACCCAATGTTTCGCCCTCGCGAATGGAAAAAGAAACATTATCAACCGCCTGCACATGGGCAACCACGCGCTGCAACAACCCGGCGCGCACCGGGAAGTATTTCACCAGGTTTTTTACTTCGACAAGGTTGGGGCTGCTTTTGGTTTTTACTGAGTCCATCATTATCTCCACTTCATGCGGCGATTTGCGCAAATTTTCCGTATAACGGGGCGTCGTGGCCTTCCGCGTTAGCATATAGCCAACAGCGAACTGCGTGGCCGGATGTCACTCCAGCCAGTTGGGGTTCGTGCTCAGAGCAAATTGCCAGGTTGTGTTCCATGCGCGCTTTACAGCGCGGCGCAAACTGGCAGCCAGGAGGCAGGTTGACCAGGTTTGGCACGGAACCAGGAATGACCTCCAGGCGGTCTTTGAGCTTTCCTAAAATGGGAATAGAGCCAATCAATCCCTGGGTGTATGGATGCAAAGGCTGTTCGAAGAGAGTCCTGACATCGGTCTGTTCCACGATACGGCCGGCGTACATGACGGCCACGCGCTCGGCCATTTCAGACACAACCCCCAGGTCATGGGTAATCAGGATGATGGACGTGCCGATTTTTTCGCGCAAATCCTTCATCAAGCCCAAAATCTGGGCCTGGATGGTGACATCCAAGGCGGTGGTCGGCTCATCCGCAATCAGCAGGTCTGGCACGCAGGCCAGGGCCATCGCAATCATCACGCGCTGCGCCATGCCACCAGAAAGTTCATGAGGGAATGCTTCGGCGCGTCGTTCCGGTTCGGGGATACCGACCATTTTGAGCAGTTCGACGGCCCTGGCGCGGCCCGCTTCTTTGCCCAGGGATTGGTGAATATTTAATACTTCAGCAATCTGGTCGCCGACTTTGAAAACCGGGTTAAGAGCGGTCTGCGGCTGCTGGAAAATCATCGAGATGCGGTTGCCGCGCATGTGAACCATCTGCTCTTCGGTGTATTTGAGCAGGTCCTTGCCGTCGAAGATGATTTCGCCCTCGATGATTTTTCCCGGCATGGATATCAGGCGCATAATCGAAAGCGAGGTAACGCTCTTACCGCAGCCAGACTCACCGACCAGCCCCATCACTTCACCAGGGAAGACATGAAAATCAACGCCATCGACCGCCTTGACGACACCGTCTTCGGTGTAGAAGTATGTTTTCAAATTTTTGACTTCGAGAAACGGTTTTTTATCATTCATTGCATTTCTCCAGGAAAAAGGTGGGAAGATTACATCTTGAGGCGCGGGTCAAGCGCGTCACGCAAGCCATCGCCGACGTAGTTGAATGCCAGGGCGCAAATAAAAATGGGCAGGCCTGGCACAAGCGGCAGGTACGGTCTATCAAGCATAAATTGCTGGGTTGCTGAAAGCATGTTGCCCCAGGTTGGCGTTGGATCCTGGATGCCAAAGCCCAGGAAGGAGAGCGCGGCTTCGGCTACGACATAGCCCGCCATGCCCAACGATGCAGCGACAATGATGGGCGCCATGGCGTTGGGAATCATGTGGCGGAAAATAATGTGCGCATCAGACGCGCCCAGTGAACGGGAGGCTTCGACAAATGTTTGCTCTCGCAGGGATAAAATCACGCCGCGCATTAACTGGGCAATCCCCAGCCAGCCCAACCCGGCCAGAACCATGATAATCAAAACTGCCTGGCGAGCCTGGAAGGTCGAAAGGAGCATGACTCTACCTACAATGTTCAAAATCGGCTCGGGAATCGGAATGGCTTCCGGGTTGCTTATCAGCATCGAGGAGATAATCAATAACAGCGGCAGGTCGGGGATCGTGAGCAGGAACTCGACAAACCTCATCAGAAATGTGTCGATCAGGCCGCCGTAGTATCCAGCGTAAGCGCCTACTGAAATACCAATCAGTGCCGAAATAAAGACCGACAACAAGGCAACTGACAGGGAGATACGCCCTGCATAGACCAGGCGCGAAAAGTAATCACGCCCGATGTGATCGGTGCCCATATAATGCACCCGACCGGTCTCCTGGTCGACCGTTCCCCAAGACACAAAATATTTCCCGACCGATAATTCATCGACTTGGAATGGGGCGATGAGAGGCGCGAATAGCGAAATTGAAAAAATTACCGTAATTAACCCCAAAGAGAACATTGCCAT
>DAOUAZ010000266.1:0-2453 GCA_034432975.1 Anaerolineales bacterium
GGTGATTTCGACGCCGATTTCTTTGCCAGCAGCAGCCACAACCTCGATGGCAGCCTGCCAGTCGGACCAGCCGTTCGGGCAGGTCGCGACGTAGCTGAGCTTCTGGCCGTTGTATTCACGCCAGCCATCGCCATCGGTATCGACAACGCCGGCTTCATCGAGCAGTTTCTTGGCGCCTTCGTAGTCCTTACCGGCCCATTGCAGGTCTTTGACGGCCGCATGGTCGTACATGGCCTGTTCGCCAGCAGTCGGGTTCATCAGGGAACGCGGAACCTGGCTAAAGGTGGCCGATTGGTTGGTCATCGCATTGGCAACGATGGTGTCATAGTCAACGGCCATGGCGATGGCTTTGCGCACGGCGGCCAGTTCAAGACCGGGGGAATTCAGGTTGTAGAAGGCGGTCGGCAGGCTGGCGCCAATACCATAAGGGGCCTCGGGCAAGTAGGTGGAGATGGGCAGGCCGTCTTTGAGCCACAGGTCCTGGATGTTGGCGTTGAACTGTTGGCTGACATCCACTTCACCGGCCTTGAGGGCGGTGAAACCGGCCGCATTGTCCTTGAAGATGGTGTGCGCCAGGTACTTCGGGGCGGGCAGTTTGCCAAACATGGAGGCGTCCTGTCCCCAATAGTTGTCGTCACGCACGAGGACAACCTTCGTTTCGTCAGTGTAGAAGGCATGATAGGGGCCAGAATAGACCACATCTTCCGCGGTATCAGCCAGGAACTTGGTTGCATCGTTGCCGGAGCGTTCTTCCAGCTTCTGAGTCCAGGCTTTTTGGATGACGTAGTTGGTGCTCAAATAGGCGGAGACAATCAAGGGATTCACGGCCTTGCCGCTCTCGTCCAGCTTGGCCTTGATGACTACGGTCTGGGCATCGGCGGCTTCGATGGTATCGATGTACTCTTTATTGCCGCTGCCGGTGGGGGTGCTGTATTTGACATGCGCTTCCCAGGTATAGGCAACGTCATCAGCGGTCACCGGGGTGCCATCGCTCCACTTCGCGGCGGATTTGAGTTTGAAGGTAATTGCGGTCATACCCTCGTCCCACGACCAATCGCCATCGGCCAGCAGGGGATACTGCTTGCCGTCGAGCATGTTGTACAGGTAGGGGGTTTCAAACATCGTCACGCGGGCGCTGTCTTGCTGGGCAATCGCCATGGCGTTGTTGTTGCTGGAAGAGTAGGGGTTCCAGCCAACAACCGGGCCCCATTGATGACCGTTGAAGTACAGGGTCTCGGCGCGGGGCAGGGGGTCGCCGGGCTTCAGTTCTGCCGCAGGAGCAGGCGCTTCCGTGGCGGGCACTTCGGTGGCAGGTACTTCGGTAGCCGCCGGTTGGACGGGCACCTGGGGCGCTGCAGTGGGGGTGCCGCAGGCTGCCAGCAGCATCGCAAAGACTGCCAGCAGACTTATGAATACAAACATCTTCTTTTTCATTTTCTCTTTCTCCTTTTCTTGGTTCAGGTACAACGTTCACCGTTTGATGGTAATAACCGACCCACGATTATTACCGAAAATTGCCAGAAGGATGAGCCACCTGTAAGAGAATGTTTGCCTGTCAGCGTGCCTGTGATGCAATAAAAAAATATGGAAAAGTCCCTATCGTGATATAAAAGTTGTAACCGATTACTGTAACCGGTTACATTAAAGCACAGTTGGCAATGCGAGTCAATAGATTTTTGTCATGATTCGGCGCATGACACATGTGTTCAAGGAAACCCGCTTCAACCTGGGTATTTATTTGTTGGCTCCTGCTTCAGCAAACCCATGAACTCCCGGAACATGCCAGCCATGCTGATTTTCTCCGGCTCCAACAGCCATTGCACTTGCAAACCGTCCATCATGGCGAAAACCAGAACAGTCAAGGTTTCGGCAGGGATATCTGCCCGAATTTCCCCTGCCTGCTGGGCCTGGGCAAGCGTTCGAACCATATCGGCGCGCGCGCGCTGGTAACGCTGAATGAAAAACTCGTGCGCCGGATGTTCTTGGGAAACACTCTCAGCAACCAGGATGGTGAACAACTGCACCAGACCCGGAACGGTTTCATTGTGTTCCACCAGTTCAGTGACCACCTCAAGAAAATGGCTGCCCTCTTGCTGCAGGATGGCGTGCGAGCGTCCTTTGTCAATCCGGTCGCGCTCTTCCAGCACGGCCATCAACAGGTGGGTTTTACTGGGGAAGTGGTGGAGCAACCCCGGCTCGCTCAACCCGGCAGCCTTGGCGATGTCGGCCATTTTTGCGCCGCGAAATCCCAGCCGGGCAAAGAATTCGATGGCCGCCTGGATGATTTTCTCGCGGCTGGCGCGGGTACGCTCGGCCTGCGTCTTTCTGGAAGGCTGTGCTTCTGGCATAATCCTTATTATACGTCAAAATCCGCAACTTACCTACCTTGAATTAGGTAAGTTTGTGAAGTAAAATATTCTCGAACTCCTTCTATAAAACACCGCGTCGAAAAA
>DAOUAZ010000267.1:0-4138 GCA_034432975.1 Anaerolineales bacterium
CCCTCGACCCATACTATGCCCGCATGATGACCGTCCGCCAGTGGCTCATCGAAAAAGGCTACAACCCCGAAGAAATCATCAGTTTCGAAAACGTGCCTTACAGCCGCGCCGAAGACGAGAAAGACCCCAGGGCGATAGAAGCCTGCCTCAAACTCTGGCTCGAAACGATGGGATATGCGAATATTCCCTCGGAAGGGTTGCGGGATATGGCTGCCCAGGCGATGCTGGAAACCGGGGTGCCGGTTCCTACCCTCGGCAAGCAGGTTTTGCGTGATGGGAAAAGCGGCGAACGATATGACCAGCCTGTCACCGTGGGCGTCATGACCATTCTTAAACTGCACCACCTGGTCGAAGACAAAGTTCATGCCCGTTCGACCGGTCCGTACTCGCTCGTGACCCAGCAGCCGTTGGGCGGTAAGGCCCAGTTCGGCGGTCAGCGCTTCGGTGAAATGGAAGTGTGGGCGCTGGAAGCGTATGGCGCGGCTTACACGCTCCAGGAAATGCTCACCGTAAAATCTGACGATGTCACCGGGCGTGTCAACACGTATGAGGCCATCGTTAAGGGGGAACCGATCGAAGAACCGAGCATCCCAGCCTCGTTCCGGGTGCTGGTGAAGGAATTGCAGTCCCTTGGACTGGCAGTGGAAGCCGTCAATGAAGGCGGCGACGTGGTCAAGTTTGGTAAGGATGAAGAGAAGGTGCATCCTCCCAAGATGGAAACCGGCTTGCTTGGCCTGGGCGAAGATTTGATGGGCGCAAAATAGTTGACTCGAATGTTTGACTGTGATAGAATACACACCCGTTGCCCATAGGTAAGAATCTCTTATCCATTGCGCGAGACAAGTGAGGCCATCAGGCAGGATTTTGATGGCCTCACTGTTTGCTCGGAAACTGACAAAAACTTGTAATAAGCAGGAAAATTTTTTCGGAGGCAAGTGTGCCAACAATTAATCAACTCATCCGCAAAGGCCGCCAGTCGAAGAAGGTCAAAAGCAAGGCTCCGGCTTTGCAATATACCTTGAACGCGAACAAGCAGCGTCGTTTTCGCCAGGCCGGCGGGGCGCCGCAGAAACGCGGCGTTTGTACCGTCGTCCGCACGATGACCCCCAAGAAGCCGAATTCCGCGCTTCGCAAGATTGCCCGCGTGCGCCTGACCAATGGCATCGAGGTGACCGCATACATTCCTGGCGAAGGCCACCAGTTGCAAGAACACTCTGTGGTACTGGTGCGCGGCGGCCGCGTGAAAGATTTGCCGGGCGTGCGTTACCATATCGTTCGCGGCTCCCTGGATACGACCGGCGTTGCCAAGCGTCGCCAGGGTCGTTCCAAATACGGCGCCAAGCGTCCCAAAGAAGGGGCTGCGGCCACTCCTGCCAAGGGCAAGAAGTAATCCATGAGTGATGGAGTAAAAAATGCGTAGAGGAAAGCCTGAAGTTCGTCCAATCGTGCCAGATTTGCGCTACAACAGCGTGCCGCTGGCGACTTTCGTTCAGCACATGATGTGGCGTGGCAAGAAGAGCCTGGCCTTTCGCCTGATATACAACACGCTTGACATCATCGAAGAGAAAACCGGCAAGCCCGGTATCGAGACTTTCGATACGGCCATCAAGAACGTCAGCCCGATGATGGAAGTTCGCCCGCGCCGTGTGGGTGGCGCGACGTACCAGGTTCCGATGGAAGTTCCTTCTGACCGCCGTCTGACCCTGGCGATTCGCTGGATTTTGTCTGCGTCCCGTTCCCGTTCGGGGAAATCCTTCTCCGAAAAACTGGCGGGCGAACTGATGGATGCCGCGACCAACCAGGGCGCTTCCATCCGTAAACGCGATGAAACCCACAAGATGGCCGAAGCCAATCGCGCCTTCTCGCATTATCGCGCGTAGTTTTTTGATTGATTTAGAGGTCTAAGTAAATGGCGCGTAAGTACCCGCTCGAAAAGTATCGAAACATCGGCATCATTGCGCATATCGATGCCGGTAAAACGACCACCACAGAGCGAATTCTTTTTTACACTGGTAAAACCCATCGCATCGGTTCTGTCGATGACGGCACGACCGTGACCGACTGGATGGCTCAGGAACGAGAGCGTGGCATCACCATCGTTTCTGCGGCTGTTTCGGCGGAATGGAAGGGTTATCAATTCAACTTGATTGATACCCCGGGGCATATCGACTTTACCGCTGAAGTGCAGCGTTCGCTGCGCGTCCTCGATGGGGGCGTGGTTGTTTTCGATGCTGTCCAGGGCGTGGAGCCGCAATCTGAAACGGTATGGCGCCAGGCTGACCGCTATGGCGTTCCACGAATTTGCCTTATCAATAAGATGGACCGGGTGGGCGCTTCGTATGAGCGTTCGATTGAATCGATTCGCCAGCGGCTGGGCGCTAATCCGATTGTGATGCAACTGCCTATCGGCAGCGAAGCCGAATTCAAAGGAATGGTTGACCTGCTCGAAATGAAGGCCGTCCTGTTCGATGATGCGCTTGGCAAGGAGCCGAAGGTCGCTGAAATTCCCCCTGACCTGGTTGCGCAGGCGGCCGAAATGCGCCATGCGATGGTCGAAAAAATCGCCGAAACCGACGATGAATTGACCATGAAGTATCTCGAGGGGGAAGAAATCAGCATTTCTGAACTCAAATCTGCCCTGCGCGGCGCTGTCATTGCTGGTAAAGCCTGCCCCGTATTTTGCGGTTCTTCCCTAAAGAATAAGGGCGTTCAACTTGTTTTGGATGCTGTGGTGGATTATCTCCCTTCGCCGTTGGATATTCCCGCTGTGCGTGGGACATTGACCGATAATCCTGAAGAATTTATCGAATTACCTGCTGACGACAATGCTCCTTTGAGCGCCCTGGTGTTCAAAATCGTCACCGACCCGTATGTTGGACGCCTGGCCTATTTCCGCGTTTATTCTGGCGTTATCGCCCAGGGGACGATGATCAACAACTCGACCAAGGGCAAGCGCGAGCGGATTGGCCGTCTTATCCGAATGTATGCCGACCGGCGCGAGGACATCGATGAAGTGCGCGCAGGCGACATTGCAGCCGCTTTGGGTTTCAAAGAATCCTTTACCGGCGATACTTTGTGCGACGACAAGAACATCGTTCTTGAGAGCATTTCTTTCCCCGAACCCGTCATCACCATCGCAGTCGAGCCTAAAACCACCAGCGACCAGGAGAAGATGGGCGAGGCGCTCCGTAAACTCTCCGAAGAAGACCCGACCTTCCGCGTCCGCTCTGATGAGGCCACTGGCCAGACCCAGATTTCAGGGATGGGCGAATTGCACCTGGACATCATCGTCGACCGCATGATGCGCGAGTTCAAAGTGCAGGCCAATGTCGGCAAGCCGCGCGTTGCTTACCGTGAATCGATTACTCGCCGCGTGGAAAAGATTGACCATAAATACGCCAAGCAGTCTGGCGGACGCGGACAGTATGGACATGTTGTGATTTCCATGGAGCCGGGCGAGCGGGGCTCGGGCGTTGTCTTCGAGAACAAGATTATCGGCGGTTCCATCCCCAAAGAATATATCCCGGCAGTCGAGAAAGGTATCAAGGAAGCAGCCGAGAGTGGCGTGTTGGCGGGGTATCCGGTTGTCGATTTGAAAGTCAGCCTGTTCGATGGGTCCTATCATGAAGTGGACTCGAATGAAATGGCTTTCAAAATGGCCGCTTCGATGGCTTTCAAGGAAGGCACGCAGCGCGCTGGCGCAGTGCTCCTTGAACCGATTATGAAAGTGGAAGTTGTCACGCCCGAAGAATACCTTGGTGATGTGATTGGACAAGTGAACAGCCGCCGCGGCATAATTCAGGGCATGGAAATGCGCCCTGGCAATGCCCAGGCTGTGAATGCAATGGTCCCGTTGGGCGAGATGTTTGGCTATGCAACCGAACTGCGTTCCGCAACCCAGGGACGTGGCGTATTCTCAATGGAATTCAACCACTATGCGCCGGTAAGCGAATCGGTGGCGCATGAAATTCTCAAATCGTAATCTTTCCTAAAGCAGCAAACAAGGAGTGACCAAACATGGCGAAGCAGAAATTTGACCGCAGCAAACCGCACCTGAACGTGGGGACGATGGGTCACATCGACCACGGCAAGACGACGCTGACGGCGGCCATTACGAAAGTGGCGGCGATGATGGGTC
>DAOUAZ010000268.1:0-5820 GCA_034432975.1 Anaerolineales bacterium
TCCCGACACTTGCGCCTGCGCGACAAGTGCAGGTGAGGTTTGCTTGAAAAACCTGGTTGAGCCGTTCAAACCGCTCGGCTGAGCGCTCGCGGCGAAGCCTTCGGGACGGTGCTTCTCTCCCCAAAGTATTGAGAAGATACAATAGTCTCATCGTTTCCCGATTTAGAAGGTGATATCCATGAACCGTAAACTTGTTCTCGCAATAAGCGTCCTTCTGATAGCCATACTGGCCGGATTGTTGGCTTATATATATTCCAGGTATTCCACATCCCAAAGGCAGGCGATTCCCCTGTATGTTGCCGTCATGCTGGAACGGGAGAAAGTTCAGGGGTCAGACGAACCCTTCCCTGACAGCGTGGACGCGATGCGCGGCGTCGAATTGTGCGCGGAGGAAATCAATACCGGTTGGCGTCAAGGCAAGGCGCGTCCCTGGGAACTCAAAATCGATTTTTACTATGATGAAAATCAGACCGAGGTTGGCCTTGCGCAGGCCAACGAGGTGGTCCAAACCAACCGGGCCCTGGCGGTATTGGGCCATGCCCAATCGCAGGTCTCGAAACCGGCGGGCGAGATTTACGCCCAAAACGGGATTCCCGCCATTACTGGCTCGGCCATCAATGACGATGTAATTGTGGGCAACGAGTGGTATTTCCGCGTCTTGCCGAACAGTTCCGCCCAATCACGCCAGATGGCGCACTATATTTACCGCGTATTGGAACAAAAAAAAGCGACCGTGATCGAAGGCAAGAACGACGCTTTTGCCCAGATGCTTGCCAACGGATTCCGGGAAACCTTTACCGCGTTAGGCGGCGAAATTTTGGCGACATATCAATACTCCCGACCCCAGGGCAGCCAACGGACCGATGAAATGAACGGGATTATCACCAGCATTTGGAGGGAGTCCCGCCGCGCGGAAGAGCCGGGCATTTTGGTATTCGCCGCCCGCGCCAATGAAGGCGCCCTGTTTATGATTGGCCTGCGCGACCGGGGCGTGAACAACCCGGTTTTTGGCCCCAGCCCCTTTGCCAACATCCTTTTTCTTTCGACAATCGAAACGGCGGCTCGCCGCAGGGAACCCAACATTTACTCCAACGGCGT
The DNA here is from genome assembly GCA_034432975.1 of Anaerolineales bacterium. Taxonomy (GTDB): domain Bacteria; phylum Chloroflexota; class Anaerolineae; order Anaerolineales; family Villigracilaceae; genus UBA5195. The sequence goes on from DAOUAZ010000268.1 coordinate 1,099, forward strand.
CTATGTGTTGGCGCCGGTCGTCTTCGATACGGCCGGTGATGAAGGGCAAGAGTTCCTGACCGCCTTTCGGAAAAAATATAATGTTGACCCCGGCATGAAAGCCGCCACCAACTGTGACGCGCTCAAGGTAGCAGCCAAAGCCATCGATAACGCCCTCATCTCCGGCACGCCCGGAACCCTGGCCAATGACCGCCGCCTCGTGCGCGATGCCCTGGCAGCCATCAATGCGCCGGAGAGGGCGGTGGAAGGCGTTACAGGAAAGATTTATTTTGACCAGTACCGCGAGCCGGTCAAGCCTATCGATACCAGCATTTACCAGAACAGCCAGCGTATTTCCGCCATCAGCCAGATTGTGGAAATCGACGCCGAAACCGCCGCCAGGCTGGAAAACCAACTACAAGAGCGCAGCCCGGTACTGAAATACGACAACCGTTTCTTCCGCACCACCGATGTCGTTTACGTCGGCATCGACATCAACGAAGTGAGCGAACTCGATACCCAGGCCGGAACTTACCTGCTGGATTTCTACCTCTGGTTTCGGGCGCGTGAGCCAATGAATCCCCAGGACTTCGTCTTCCTGCAACTGTCCGAGCCAATCGAGTTTGGCAACCCTGTGGTCGAAACCTTCGAAAATGGAATTTCATACCAGGCATACCACATCAAAGCCAGGTTCAAGGGAAATTTCGACTATAAAAACTACCCCTTCGACCAGCAAACGCTGGGCATCCAGATGAAGCACAAATTCAAGAATGCCCAGGAGTTGCTGCTTGTTCCTGATACGATTGGGATGCGCGACATCACCAGCGAAGGGTTACTGAAACGCTTGCAGGCCCAAAACGTTACCAGGTCATTGAGCGATTGGCATCTGGTAACAAAAAGCGACAAAACAACCATCAATCAGGAAAGCATCACCAACGATTCCACCCTCGGCAACCCCAGCCTGGCAGGCAGCAACCACACCCAAATTGCCTATACCCTGATGAGGGTTGAATTCGAAATCAAGCGCAACGGCTGGAGTTACATCTGGAAAAACCTGCTGCCGCTCGGATTCCTGGTCGGCCTGGCCTATATGGCTTTCCTCTCGAAAGCCAGCGAATATGACAAAATGTACGATGTCGTCACCAGCGTTATCCTGACGGCAGCCTTCTTCCAACTCGGCCTGACGGAATCCCTGCCCAACATCGGTTACCCAACGGCAATAGACTGGATGTTTTACATCTTGTATATCCTGTGCGCCGCGCAAATTATCACCATCCTGGTCATCAGAAAATTCATCAACCGCGAACTGGAACACAGCGCGGACAAAATCGTATGGGGCGCGCGCTATGCCTATCCCATTCTGGTCATCCTGGGCGGCTATGCCGTGTATCTCATGTTCTGGCGATAGAGTTTGGCTGTATAATCATTGGCGACCCGAATTGCAGAATGAATTCCGCCTTACGTTGAATTATTGTTAATCCCAAGCGCAGAATCATAGCAAAAACACTCGAACGCGGTTATAAGCAAGACGAGGTGCTTTATGGCAACAGTCATCTTACGTTCAAAAGGAAAAACCGACCTGCCCGAAAAGCGAAGAATGGTACTGGAAACGCTCGGCTGGCAGATGCGAATGCAGTCCCCTATCTGGAGTCCGCCCACCGATTTGTTCGAGAACGAACATCATTACGTTGTCCGCGTCGAAGTCGCCGGGATGCGCCAGCAGGGTTTCAGCGTCGTGCTGGATAACAACCTGCTCACCATCAGCGGTTCCCGACCCGATACCCCGGAGCGGCGCGCCTATCACCAAATGGAAGTCCGCTTTGGCGAATTTAGCACCACCGTTGCCATCCCCGGCCCGGTCAATATCGAGCAATCCACCGCTGAATACGAAGACGGTTTTCTGGTCGTCACCCTGCCCAAAGCGGCCCCCAGCAAAATCAACATCGCGTAACGCGGAATTCAAATAAACGTCTCGAAGGCTGGTTCCGATTTCTCAACGGCCAAAAACAAACCTTCGGGACGGTTTCCTCAAGGAACCCTATGCCCGCCTCCCGCTGGCAGACCAACCCTGCCGAATTGTTCAACTGGATCAACGAAAACGATACCGAATTGCTGGACATGCTCATGCCCTCCCTCTTCACGCACCTGCCGCCCAAAATAGAGAACGGAGAACCTGCCACGCTTGAGCCTGCTTCCCTTGATGAAACATCCCCTGCCCCCGAAATTATCCCCATTCTGCCCTTGCGCGGGGTGGTCGTCTTCCCACAGACCGCCGTCCCGCTGACGATTGGACAGCCGCGCTCCATTAAACTGGTCGATGATGTCGTCGCCGGCGACCGGCTGGTCGGCCTGGTGGCGGCCATCAACCCGGAACTGGAAACGCCCGGCCCCGAAGATTTGTATATGGCCGGCACAATCGCCACTGTCCACCGCCTGCTGCGCGCGCCCGATGGCACCATCCGCCTGCTCGTGCAGGGCCTGGAACGCATTCGGATTGTGGAATTTACTCAAACCGAACCCTACCTGATGGCCAGGATCGAGCGATATCCCGAAACCGTGGAAACCGGCCTCGAAATCGACGCCCTGGCGCGCAACGCCCGCGACCAGTTTTCGGCCATCGCCGAGCTGATTCCTTCCTTCCCGCGCGAACTGGTCGGCTCGATTGCCATCCTCGAAGACCCGCTTCAGACCGTCTACTCGATTGTCAACTTCCAGCGCATCGACCTGGCCGACGCCCAAAACTTGCTCGAACTGGATTCCACCGCCGAAAAACTGCGCAAACTGGTCGGATTCCTGGTGCGCGAGACCGAAGTGCTCCAGCTGGGGCAAAAAATCCAGAACGAGGCCCGCTCCGAGATTGACAAAGTCCAGCGCGAATATTTCCTGCGCGAGCAGTTGAAAGCCATCCAAAAGGAACTCGGCGAGAAGGACGAGCAGGCCGTCGAGGTGGAGGAATTCCGCCAGAAAATCGAAGCCGCCAAACTGCCCGAAGAAGCCGAAAAAATGGCGCGGCGGGAACTCCAGCGCATGGAGCGGCTGCCCACCGCCGCCGCCGAATATGGCGTCATCCGCACCTATCTCGACTGGCTGGTCTCGCTGCCCTGGTCGGTTGGCACCGAAGACAACCTCGACATCTCCCACGCCCGCGAAGTGCTGGAAAAAGACCACTACGGGTTGGAAGATATCAAAGAGCGGATTCTCGAATTCCTCGCCATCCGCAAGTTGAAGCTGGAACGCAAAGAAGAACAGATTGAATCTGAAGACACCATCCGCCGCGAACGCGAAGGCGTGATTTTGTGTTTCGTAGGGCCGCCCGGCGTGGGCAAGACCTCGCTGGGGCAGTCCATCGCCCGCGCGATGGGACGCAAATTCATCCGCATTTCGCTGGGCGGCGTGCGCGACGAGGCCGAAATTCGCGGCCACCGCCGCACCTACATCGGCGCCATGCCCGGACGGATTTTGCAAGCCCTGCGCCGCGTGGAAAGCCGCAACCCGGTCTTCATGCTCGATGAAGTCGATAAACTGGTCAGCGACTTCCACGGCGACCCGTCTTCGGCCCTGCTCGAAGTGCTGGACCCGGAACAGAACAACGAATTCCGCGATAACTACCTGGAGGTGGCCTACGACCTGGCGCAGGTCATGTTCATCACCACCGCCAACACCCTCGAGACCATCCCCGGCCCGTTGCGCGACCGGATGGAAATCATCAACCTGTCGGGCTACACCGAGGGCGAGAAAGTCGCCATCGCGCGCGGCTATCTCATCCCGCGCCAGGTGCGCGAAAACGGGCTGAAAGCCGAAGAAGTGACCTTTACCGACGAATCGCTCTACACCATCATCCGCCAGTACACGCGCGAGGCCGGTGTAAGGAATTTGGAACGCACCATCGGCTCGGTTTGCCGTAAGATTGGCACGCGGGTTGCCGAGGGCAAGGGAACCGCCTTCGAGGTCACGCCCGAACTGGTCAAAGAATTCCTGGGGCACCCGCCCCTGCAAGGCCCGGAAGAGTTGAACGCGCGCACCTCCCTGCCCGGCGTGGTCCCCGGCCTGGCCTGGACGCCCTACGGCGGCGATGTCCTGTTCATCGAAGCGACGCGCATGCCCGGCGCGAAAGGCTTCCAGATTACCGGCTCGGTCGGGAACGTGATGCAGGAATCGGCGCGCGCCGCGCTCTCGTATGTCCGCTCGCACGCCGCCGACCTGGGGCTGGAGGCCGGTTTCTACGACAAATCCGACTTCCACCTGCACATCCCCTCCGGCGCGCAGCCCAAAGACGGCCCCTCGGCCGGCGTGACGATTGCCACCGCGCTCACTTCGCTCGTTTCGGGGCGGCTGGTTAAGAGCGGGGTGGGCATGACCGGTGAAATCACCCTGCGCGGCCAGGTGCTGCCGATTGGCGGCGTAAAAGAAAAGGTGCTGGCCGGCCACCGCAACGGGCTGAAAACCATCATCCTGCCCAAACGCAACGAGCCCGACCTGGAAGACGTGCCAGATGAAATTCAGAAGTCTATGCAGTTCGTTTTTGCCGAAAGCGTGGATGATGTGATTGCCGCCGCGCTCGAACCCGCCGCTGCCGCGCCTGCCGAAGTTGAACCGGGGCAGGATAAACCCAAAAAGCGAAGCAAGAAGACCAGACCCGAGGAAAGCAATCATGCCTAAAATCTTATTGGCGGAAGATGACCCGACCATGCTCTCCCTGCTCAAGACCCTGCTCAAAATGGAAGGGTTCGAGACCGTTCCACT
>DAOUAZ010000269.1:0-11452 GCA_034432975.1 Anaerolineales bacterium
CCCCGAATTGGGCTGCCAGCGCGCCTTTTTGGTAGTAATAGCACCAGGTTTTTTCCCCACCTTCGCCTAAAATGGTGTCGCGCAGGCGAAAGTCGGTGTTAGCATCTGGCAGGATGTTGTCGGGGCGGGAAGCCAAAGCAGCAGCCTTGATTGGCTGCGGGATTCGTTTGTAGTTTGCATACTCTGGCCCTAGCACGCGCAAGCATTGACGTTCCCTTGGGTCATAGTACAGGGCTATGATTTGCCCTGGGTTGCCGGTAAAGTGAAGGGTTGCATATCCTTCATTCACTGTGGGAAGGTTCCCTGGTTTGTCTCCTGATAAGAACATATAAGGATTAGACGAAAACCAGTAGGAAATGCGCCCAGTTTCATCAGGCAGGGCGGAGTACATGGCATTTATGGCGAGCGTAACGGCCAGGTCTGAGTCGATGGCCATTTTTGCCGGGGAGTCTGGGGCAACGGTGGGCAGGTATGGGTTGGTCAGCACAAGCAGTGTATTGGGTTGCAGGCCAGGAACCCGCCAGGTCAATTGCCGATGGAATTCCTTTTGAGAATCCCAGACCAGCCGAAACTCGTGATTGACGCGCACCTGCCACCCAATCATGAGCGCTGCTATGATGGCGATAATCACCAGCCTGGCGCGTGGTCGGACAATCAATTCGAGCAAAGCAGTCAGGATGAGCGCTGCGCCTGGAAAAGCGGCCAGCGCCAGACGCCCGCTCCCCGGCCAATCGCTCAGGTAGGCGGTGTATCCAGCGGCATACGAAGGCAGGAAACCGGCGAACAAACCAACCAGGCCTATTAGAAAAAAGGGTTTTACCCAATCTGCGTTTGTGTCTGTGTGATGTACTATTGTGATGTTGTACTTTGTTACAAAATAGGCGAGTAAGGCCCCTGTCACCGAGATAAGCAGGATAAGTATATTGACCCGATTGGCGAAATCCAAATACTCCGGCTTGAATGTCTGATACCAGGATGCGAATAACGTCAGTCCGAAATCGGGAATCAGATGCCGGATAGCGCTCAACAGGGTCAGGAGGGGGTTGTCGAACATTCCGGCAGTCACGCGGAAGGATTTTCGTAGTGGTTCGTAGAAAAATCCCCGCCAGAGGACCGATGTAAGGAATAACGCAAGGTAAGGCAGCCAAATTGCGGTTGTGCGCCGGAGTTTTTCCAGGCGCAAAGCAGAGGCTGGCAATACGAGCCAGATAAATAGGGGGCGAAGCACTTCGAGAAACCAGTTGTATTCACTGGTGAAGACATGCCCGATTTTTGCGAAAATAGCCAGCCCGGTCCAAAGCCAAAATTTCTGCGGTTGTTGGACTGCTTTGATGGTAAGGAAAATAGAGAGCCACAGAAGGAAAAAACTATACCAAACTTCAAAATATGTGATGGAAAAGGTTTGCAATGTGAAATACGGATGCAGGGCAAATATCAGCGCGGCGGTGAACGTTTGTCGCTGTTTCTCCGGCCAGACCAGGTGTAAAACACCCCAAAACATCAGTACGCTGGCGGTTTTCCAGAACAATGAGAGCAAATGCCACCCGAGCGGTTCATACCCCAGCAGGCGAAACCCCAAAATATAACCCCAGGTGGATTGAGGGTGCCCGTCATAATGAAATAATTCAGGTAAACCCCTTGGCCCGTCTATGAGTGAGTAGAAAATGAAATGCCAGTCGTCTGAAAATGTGAATCCTTGCCGGGGGAGTTGCAAGCCAAAGGCCAGGACCATCATCCCTATCAGGGCAGACGGGATAAGCAGGGATGGATTGCGGACAAAATTGAGTCGGTGAATGATTTGTCTCATAAGTTTGGAATTATAAACCTGCGCGGCGTGTGTATGTATTATTGGTCTGATGGCAGCCCTTGTTGCGCGGGAAATTACATTGCTGGCGGGTGAAACCATGCTGCCGCCAGAATCGGGAGCGTAAACATTGCATATATTTTACCCCGGCAGAGGCGTATCAGTCTTGGATAATATGATAAAATTTATCAAAATAATCATAATAATTCCACCATCCCAAAGGAGAAACCTGGATGACCGATTTCAAATTTACCTATTCCACCATGTTCAACCCGCCCGAAGAACTGCATAACCGCTATGACCACGCGCTGACCGAGCAGAAGGCCGCCCTGGGCGGGGAGTATGCCATGTTCATCGATGGCCGGGATGTTTTGTCGGATGAAAAATTCGAGGACCGCACGCCCATCGATACCGATGTGGTACTGGCCCTGATGCAAAAAGGCAACCCGGAACACGCCCGCCAGGCGCTGGCCGCCGCGCGCAAGGCCTTCCCAGCGTGGAGCCGCGCTCCCTGGCAGGAGCGGGTCGCCCTGATGCGCAAAGCGGCGAGACTCATCGAAGAGCGCCTGTTCCTCCTGAGCGCCGCCATGTCGCTGGAAGTCGGCAAAAACCGGATGGAGGCTATCGGCGACGTGCAGGAGACCGCCGACCTGATTGATTATGCCTGCGACCAGATGGAAGCCAACAACGGCTACATCCAGACCCTCGGCAAAGACCCGCTGCCCAACCACGACTCGACCAACATTTCCATGCTGCGCCCCTACGGCGTGTGGCTCGTCATCAGCCCGTTCAACTTCCCGTTTGCCCTCACTGGCGGCCCGGCGGGCGCGGCCCTCGTGACCGGCAACACGGTCGTCATCAAGCCCGCCACCGATACGGCCTGGATTGCGCGCCTGCTGGTCGATTGCTTCCGCGATGCCGGACTCCCCGACGGGGTGGTGAACTTTGTCACCGGGCCGGGACGCACCCTCGGCCAGGCGCTGGTCGACAGCCCCGAAGTGGACGGTGTCACGTTTACCGGTTCCTTCGAGGTCGGCATGAAACTGTTCCAGGATTTTGCCTGGCGCAACTACATCCGGCCTGTCATCCTCGAGTTGGGCGGCAAGAACCCGGCCATCGTCTCGCGTCACGCCGACCTGGAGCAGGCCGCCACCGGCATCGTTCGCTCGGCGTTTGGCTTGCAGGGCCAGAAATGCTCGGCGGCCAGCCGCATCCTGGTCGAGGAACCGGTCTACGATGAGCTGACCGCCCGGTTGAAAGACCTGACCGAAAAACTGGTCATCGGCGACCCGACCGAGCGCCAGACCTTCCTGGGGCCGGTCATCAACCAGTCGGCCTATGATGATTTCAAGAATTTCAGCGAGGAACTCTCGCAGGCCGGGCGCTTCCTGACCGGCGGCAAGACCCTCAACAGCCACCTGGCGAAGGGCTATTTCTGCCAGCCGACCCTGGCGGTGGACGTGCCTTTCTCGCACCCGCTCTGGCAGCAGGAGATGTTCCTGCCCATCGCCACCGTTGGCAGGGTCAGGAACCTCGACGAAGCCATGCAAATTGCCAACAGCGTCAACTATGGCCTGACCGCCGGTTTTTACGGCTCGGACGAGGAAGTGAACTGGTTCTTCGAAAATATCGAAGCGGGCGTCTCTTATGCCAACCGTCCGCAGGGCGCCACTACTGGCGCGTGGCCCGGCTTCCAGCCCTTTGGTGGCTGGAAAGGCTCCGGCTCCAGCGTCAAGAACGCTGGCGGCCCGCACTACCTGCCGCTTTACATGCACGAACAGGTTCGGACGCTGGTCAGGCCGAAGTAGGTCAGTAACCAGTAATCAGTAATCAGTAATCAGTAATCAGTTTCCAGTCACTAAGAACCTATCCGAAAATTCGCGCCGCACCGTCGCCGCCCGGAGATAAATCTCCGGGCTACCAGTACAAAGTCCGCTTAAGCGGACTGAATCGCCGGGTTTTAGCCGTCTTCAGACGGCTTTGGATGAATAGCCCGGACATTAATGTCCGGGCGGAATGGCGCAAGAACACGTTTCGGATAGGCTCTAAGCCCTGCCTGCGCAGGTGAGCGGAGCACAGTCGAAGGGCGGCAAAGTAAAACTTCCCAAAGGTTTGCGCCTTTGGGAAGTTTTGTTCTTTCGGACTACGGATTACTCGTCCGCTTTTTTCTTCGACTTTTTGGCCGGTTTCGTCTCTTCAGCGGGAGCCTCGCCCTCGGACTCGGCTGCGGCCTTTTTGGCCTTTTTCTTGGGCTTTTCTTCGGCGGGTTCTGCTTCGGCCTCGACCTGGCCGGTCGCAATGGCTTTGATGCGCTCCAGCACCCGGCGGGTGACCAGGCGGTTCATCGAGTCCATCGCCACCGCATCGACCACTTCGCGGGTCGGTTTGGTGCCGCCTTTGGTCTGGCGGGCAAAGTCTTCGTTGGTCATTGCCAGGGTCGACCACAGGCTGCCAAACTCTTCTTCCAGCGACTTCTGGTCGACGTCGATTTTTTCGGTGCGGGCCAGTTCGTCCATAACCAGGCCGCGTTCCAGGCGTTTTTGGGCGACCGGGCGGGCCTGTTCCTCGATGAACTTCTCGCGGGTGGTATCGACCATCGTGAAGTATTTTTCCAGGTTTTCGAGGCCCTGCGATTTCAGGCGGCGCTCCATGTCTTTCAGGACGTGTTCGAGTTCGTGGTCCAGCACCTGGGGCGGATACTTGATGGTCGCCCCGGCCTTGATTTGCTCGAGCAGTTTCTCGTAGTATTCGTCATCGTACTTGCCCTGCGATTCGCGGTGGACGTTCTCGCGCATTCTCTGGCGGAGTTCGTCTACCGTTTGGCCCAGGCCGGTTTTCTGGGCCAGTTCGTCATCCAACTCGGGCAGGTTGACGCCGCGAATCGACTTGATGGTCACGGCGAATTTGACGGTCTGACCCTGAAGCGATTCGTCCTCGAAGTCTTTCGCGTACTTGTGCGAGAATTCGACCACCTCGCCGGGCTTCGCGCCGACCAGTTCCTTCGAGAAGCCGGGGAAGGGCCATTCGCCTTCTTTGGCGTCGCTGCGCATGACGACAGCGTAACTGCTTCGCTCGACCAGGGGTTCCTCGCCTTCTTTAGCCTTGGCCTTGTGGCCGGTCACCGCGACCAGCGCATAGTCGCCTTCCTGGGCCGGGCGTTCGACGGTTTCGCTGGTGGCGTACATGCGGCGCAGGTTCAGGATTTCTTCCTCGACTTCGCTCTCGGCGGGTTCGACCCATCCGTATCCGGCGCGCACGGACTTGTAATCGCCCAGGTCGATGGTCGGCATCAGCGGGACGGTAAAGATGAACTTGGGGGGTTCGAGGCTTTCGATAATTTCGAGCGCGCCGGCAGCGGCGGGTTTGATGTCGGCTTCCTTCAACGCTTCGGGATAAATCTCATCCACGAGGATTTCCACCGCTTCCTCGGTCAATACGCCATCGCCATACAGGCGGCGGACGACATCGTAGGGAGCCTTGCCGGGCCGGAAACCGGGGATTTTGACTTTCTCGGCGATGCGGCGGGCAGCCTTGCGGCGCGCGCCTTCCAGTTTTTCCGGTTCGAGTTCGACGACCATCGTTACCTGGTGGTCTTCGCGGGGGTGGGTTTCAATCTTCAAAGCAAAAATCCTTTCTGGTGTAGTGCGTGACGCTGTGGGGACAGAGGGAATCGAACCCTCACGCCTCGCGGCACATGATCCTAAGTCATGCCTGTCTGCCAGTTCCAGCATGTCCCCAGGCGGGCGGAATTATACCGCAAAGTGCGCGGCACCTTACCGCAAAAAGCGCGGCACTTTAATGGTTGGTTGTACAACGAAACACCCGTCCCATCATTGGTATAATCGGCGGGCTGTCAAACACTCACGAGGAGATTTGTTTATGGGACGACTCATCAACCCCGATTCGGCTGGCAAGGAACGCACCCAACTGACCAAAGGGATTGTGCTGGCGATTCGGGAGCTAGCCAGGCAGACCGAGCCGGGGGCTGAGTTCCGCGACCTGGCGGCCTTCATCTCCCTGGCGCTGGCGAAGATTTCGGAGGGAATCGATGTCTCGGTGGCGGCCTGGGAGAAGCGCGGCTACTGGGTCAAGGCCGACCGGTTCCGCATGGAATGGCTGTGGAGCGAACAATACGCCGCAAAAATGAAAACCGCCCTGCTGGCCGAAGACTGGGCGGGCGTGGCGATGGTCATGACCCAAACCGCGCAGAAACTTGCCAAAATTCAGGTCCCCGCCGGTCACCGGCTGGGGCGTCCCTGGGTGGGGGCGTGGAAGGAATTGAGCAAAAAGGATTGAAGGTTGTCCCTGCTTGACGCCTGAACTGGGTAAACGTACAATACACTGTTTTTGGACGCAATCATTTGGCGATTCGATGCCCGTCCATCTTGCAACAGGCTGGATTTTGCAGCAAGGCGGTCGAGCAGCCCCGCGCTTGTCGAGACCATTTTTGCCAATTTATATAGTCCTTTGGCCTCGATAGGTTGTCGAGTCGCTGGGTCGAGTTTATCGAGACCTTATCGAGACATGCGCGAAACCTGTGGAAGTATCCCGCTATAAACGGGTAAACCTATTTAATTCCAATTTTGGAGGAGGTTTGTTGTGCAAACGATTTTGTCCGCATCATTAGAACCAGGAGCCGCTGCCGCCAGGCCGCCGCTGCCCATTGAGTGGTGGTTTGGCCTGGTTGCGTCCCTGGTAGCGCTCGGGTTTGCTTTCTATTTATATCGCCAACTGATGAAGTTGAGCGAAGGCACCGAGCGAATGCAAGAGATTGCCCAGGCCGTGCGCGAAGGCGCTATGGCGTATCTGAAACGACAGTACCGGGTGGTGACATTCGTGTTCGCCGGCCTGTTCGTCGTCTTCCTGGTACTGGCCCTGTTCAACCTGCAAAACCCGATTGTCCCGTATGCCTTCCTGACCGGCGGCTTTTTCTCCGGCCTGTGCGGTTTCATCGGCATGAAGACGGCCACCAATGCCTCGGCGCGCACCACCTTTGCCGCAACCCAGAGCCTGAACAGCGGCTTGCAGGTTGCCCTGCGCGCTGGCGCGGTAATGGGGTTGGTGGTGGTTGGGTTTGCCTTGCTCGATATCACCGTCTGGTTCCTGCTGCTGTATAACGTCTTCCCGGTCTGGTTCCCCAACATGTCTGCCGGCCTGATGATGGAGAATCCGCTCCCGACGATTACGGCCATCATGCTGAGTTTCGGCATGGGCGCCTCGACCCAGGCCCTGTTTGCCCGCGTGGGCGGCGGCATCTACACCAAAGCGGCGGATGTCGGCGCGGACCTGGTTGGCAAAGTCGAAGCCAACATCCCCGAAGACGACCCGCGCAACCCGGCCACCATCGCCGATAACGTGGGCGACAACGTGGGCGACGTAGCAGGCATGGGCGCCGACCTGTACGAATCTTATGCTGGTTCCATCCTCGCCACCTCCGCGCTGGGCGTGGCGGCGGTCGGCTTCATGTCGGCGGAGATGCTCGGCGGCAGGTCCCTGCTGGAGATGGGTATTACTTACATTTCCGGGGCGATTTCGCTGGCGGGTCTGGGAATTTTCCTGTCCATCCTGGCAATTTACATCGTGCGCTCGAAAGAGGACGCCACCCAGGGGGAACTCATCGGCGCGCTTAGCCGCGGGTTGAATATCAGTTCCGCCGGGATTGCCATCCTGGCCCTGCCGCTTTTCTACTTGCTGGGAATGCCAAACTGGCTGGGCCTTTGGGTTGTGGTGCTGGCCGGTTTGGGCGTTGGGATTGCGATTGGTAAAATCACCGAATATTACACATCGCATGCCTATGCCCCCACCCGGCTGATTGCCAGCCAGGCCAACACCAACACCGCCACGGCCCTGATTGAAGGCCTGGCGGTCGGGATGCGCTCCAGCGGCTTCCCGGTCATCGCCATCCTGGTGGGAATCGTGGTCAGTTTCTACGCTGCCGGCGGCGCGCAGAATATGTTGATGGGCCTGTATGGCGTGGGCCTGGCGGCGGTCAGTATGCTTTCGACCCTCGGCTTTACCCTGGCAACCGACGCCTACGGCCCGATTGCCGATAACGCCGGCGGCAACGCCGAAATGTCGCATCTCGACCCGGTCGTGCGCCAGCGTACCGACCAGTTGGATGCAGTGGGCAATACCACCGCCGCGATTGGCAAGGGCTTTGCGATTGGTTCCGCCGCCCTGACGGCCATGGCCCTGCTGGCGGCCTATCTCGAAGAGATTCGCCTGGTTCTTCATGAACTGCGCAAGATGGAATACCTGATCATCAACGGCGAGCAGGTAAAAATCGCCACCATGACGATTGAAAATTTCATGACGTACTACAACGTGACCCTGCTCAACCCGTCGGTGCTGGTGGGTGTTTTTGCGGGCGTAACGACTGCTTTCTACTTCTCCGCGATGACGATGAGCGCGGTCGGACGCGCCGCGGGCGGCATGGTCGAGGAAGTTCGCCGCCAGTTCCGCGAGATTCCCGGTATCATGGACGGCTCGGCCAAGCCCGATTATGCCCGTTGCGTTGCCATCAGCACGGCCGGCGCGCAGCGCGAGATGATGGCCCCGGCTGCGCTGGCTATCATTGTCCCGGTGGTTGTCGGCGTCTTGTTTGGCGTGGCAGGCGTGCTGGGTCTCTTGATTGGCGCATTGACCTCGGGCTTCGCGCTGGCGCTGTTGATGTCCAACGCGGGTGGGGCGTGGGATAACGCCAAGAAATATATCGAAGGCGGCGAGTACGGCGGCAAAGGTTCAGCCGCCCATAAGGCTGCTGTGGTGGGCGATACGGTTGGCGACCCTTTCAAGGATACGGCCGGGCCTTCGCTCAATATCCTGATTAAGTTGATGTCGATGGTTTCCGTCGTCTTCGCCGGCCTGATTGTGGCCTTCAGCAACGGGCAAGGCCTGTTATTGACCTTGCTGACCCGCTAAACGTCCTGCGCGTTCTTGCGGATTCATCCGAAAATGTAACGCGGAATTCATTCCGCAGCCTCATCCCGGAGAAATACTTTGAAAACAAAAACGGCGCTCATTGCGCCGTTTTTGTTTGGGGAAGTTTCGCTATACCTTGGTCAGCGTCACAAAGACCATTGGCTTGCGGCGCGTCTCGTTGTAGATGAATGTTTTGACGACATCGACGATGTCTTTTTGCATATCCAGCCCGCCGTTGTGAATGACATCCACCACCCGTTTGCGCACCAGCGGAAGGATGTCTTCCGCGTCTTCGTTGGAGATGAATCCGCGCGTGATGATTTCGGGGTTTTCGAGCAGGCGGTTCGAGTATTTGTCGATGCCCAGGTTGACGATGACAATGCCGGAGCGGGCCAGCTGCTCACGCTCGCGCATCACGTCCGGGTCGGCGTCGCCAATTGAACTGCCCTCCACGACCACATAGCCGCCCGGTATCCGCTCACCGAGGGAGAGTTTGCCGTCCTCCAATTCGACAATTTGGCCGTTTTCGACCACGATGATGTTTTCCTGGGGAATCCCCATTTGCCCGGCCAGCCAGGCATGGCGTTTCAGTTGGCGCAGTTCGCCGTGAATCGGCATAAAGTATTTGGGGCGCACCAGGTTCAGCATTAACTTTTGCTCTTCCTGGCTGGCGTGACCGGAGACATGCACCGGGGCGAGGTTATCGTAAATGACGTTCGCGCCAACCCGCAACATGCGGTTGATGGTCTTGCTGATGGTCTCTTCGTTGCCGGGGATGGGGTGCGAGGACAAGACAACCGTGTCGCTCGGCAGCAGGTCGAACTGGCGGTTCGTCCCGGCAGAGAGCCTGCCGATGATGGAGGACGGTTCGCCCTGCGAGCCGGTACACATCAAGACCACCTGATTGGGCGGCAGTTTCAGGGCGGCATCGACGGTGACGAGGGTATCATCCGGTACTTCGAGATAGCTGAGTTTACGCGCCATTTTGGCGTTATCGACCATGCTCATGCCGACGAAGGCCAGTTTGCGGCGATGGCGAACGGCGGCGTCGGCCACTTGCTGCATCCGTGAGATGAGCGAGGCAAAGGTGGCGATGATGACCCGTCCCTGCGCGTTTTCGATGACTTCGTCGAGCGCCGGGCCGATGACCCGTTCAGAGGGGGTCCAGCCGGGCCGCTCGGCGTTGGTCGAGTCGCTCAAGAGCAAATCGACGCCGCGCCGCGAAAGTTCGGCCAGTTTCGCGTAGTCGGTCGGCCAGTTATCGACCGGGGTATGGTCGAATTTGTAATCGCCGGTATGCACCACCAGCCCGGCGGGAGTGGTAATCGCCAGGCCGACCGCGTCGGGGATGGAGTGGCAGACATGGAAGAACTCGACCTTGAAGGGGCCGACCTGCACGCTTTCGCCTGCGCTGACGCGGCGCAGGTCGGCTTTGGAAGCCAGGCCGTTGCGGGCCAGTTTGACCTCCACCAGCCCGAGGGTCAGTTGGGTTCCGAAAATGGGAGCAGGCACGCGCGGGACGACGTGATGAATCGCCCCGATGTGGTCTTCGTGTCCGTGCGTGATGATTATCCCGGCGACCTGGTGGCTCTTGTCGTACAGGTATTCGAAATCGGGGATGATGTAATCGACCCCAATCATGTCGTTCTCGGGGAACATCAAACCGGCATCGACCACCAGAATCTGGTCGTCGAATTCGTAGGCCATCATATTCTTGCCCACTTCTCCCAACCCCCCCAGGGGTATGATTTTAAGTTTTGGACTCATGCTACTGAAAAATTCTCCTGAATCTTTGTTTTTTATCTCCGCCCATGGCGGTTAAGTTCTTGGAATAAACAAAGCCCCCTGTGAATAGGGGTTGCGCAACCGCTTCGGCTGGCCTGCAAAACACTGCCCGGTGGGCAGGTAAAGTCTTTTTGATTGATGGCAGTATAGCACAGCTGGGAGATTTGTCAAACGGCGGCTCCCCGATAATTGCCGTGGTTCAGGCGTATATGGAGTCATCAACCTGATGTCACCAATAATCCCTGCGAGTCGAGCGTTGGGGATGAGTCAAAGGACGTGGTCGTCCCCATGAGTGGTATTATTGGAGCAGTCACAGGCACGCTTTTTGGCGGCCAAAATTGTGGTTTATCTCACAAAAGACCTGTCTGAATTGTTAGTCACATGCAAAGTCAGGGACAGGTAAAATCTGGGATAATCTCGACAAAGGACAGGCCCCGCATGAGCATAAAAATTTTAATGATTGACGACGACCCTGCAATGACGGAGCTGATTGGGCTATTGTTGCGCAGTCACGGCCTGGAAGTCGTTGCCTGCAACGACAGCGAGCGTGGGGTTGAACTGGTCAAAAACGAGCAGCCCGACATCATCCTGCTCGATTTAATGATGCCCGGCCATGATGGATGGGAAGTTTGCAAATCGATTCGCGCTTTCACGAACACCCCGATTGCCATCCTCTCGGCCATCGACGACCCAGCGGTCATCTCCAGCGCGCTCGATGCCGGCGCAGATGATTACCTCGTAAAACCAACCCCTGGCGGGGTATTGGTGGCGCACATCAATAACCTGGCCCGGCGGCATATTGTCGAAAAAAACAAAAATGCCATGATGCGGCATACCAGTCCGCTCAGCCCACTGCCTGACCCACCCGCCGCGCTGAATAAAAAACCTTTGCAGGCTTAATCGCCCAGAGTACAATTAGGGGGAAGCGTCCCGACACTTGCG
>DAOUAZ010000270.1:0-23649 GCA_034432975.1 Anaerolineales bacterium
TTTTTCGAAAGCCTCCTGCACTTCCACAGGCAGCGGGGCCGAGCCGCTGATGCAGGCCCGGATGGAACCCAGGCGATATTTGCGCACGCCCCGGAAGTTGTTAATCGCTACGTACATGCTCGGCACGCCGGGAAAAATCGTCGGCTTGTAGTGCCGGACGGCTTGCAGCACCTCGGACGTGTTGAAGGTCGGCTTCAGGATGAGGGTCGCGCCAATGGTGATGGGGACGGTCAGGGCGGCGGTCAGGCCATAGGAGTGCGAAAGCGGCAGCACGCACAGGAATCGCTCCCGGCCTTCGACGGCATCCGGCATCCACTGGCGGGTTTGCAAGGCATTGGCCACCAGGTTGCGGTGCGAGAGCATAACGCCTTTGGCTTCGGAAGTCGTGCCGCCGGTGTATTGGACCACGGCCAGGTCGTCGGGCGCGACTTCGATGGCAGGCGACTTGTCGCTCTGCCCGTAAAGCCAGCGCTGCCAGCGCAGCGCGCCGGTTGGAACCAGGCCGCGATTGCGCCAGCGTGAAATCCAGTATTTGATTGGGTCGAGGTAATCGCCGCCGTCGCTGAAAATGACATGCGGAATGCCCGCCTCGGCTCGAATCTGCTCGGCCAGGCCGGTCCAGCGCGTCAGGGTGACGAGGACGAAGGGTTCGGCGTCGCTGATTTGGCGGATAATCTCCTCGGATTCGTTGGTGGGCGGGACGAAGACCGCCACGCCGCCGGCCTTGAGCGTCCCAAAGAAGCCAATCACCATCTGCGGCACGGTCGGCAGCAGCAGCGCGACGCGACCGCCTTTGGCGAGACCGAGCGAGAGCAGGGCGTTGGCAAAGCGGTTGACCTCGCGGTTGAGCCGCCGGTACGAAATCTTTGCGCCCTCGAAAACCAGCGCGGTGTGATTGGGAAAGCGCCGCACCGCCGAGCGCAGCAGGTGATGGAGCGGGATTTGCGGCACGCCAATGGTATAAGGCACGCCCTTTTCGTAGTGCGCCAGCCAGGGACGCTCGCGGCGCAGCGAGTCGCGGCTGGAGGCGGATTGGGCCGAGTGGCCGACCTCGCGCCAGGTTTTTTGGATTTCACCCTCCAGGGCGCGCTCGATGGCGCGGTTGACGGCCTCGCGCCGCTCCAGCATGACCAGGTGTCCCGAAGCGCCGATGTCGGCCTCTTCTGCGCCGGAGATGGATTTTGTAACGCGCTCGAACATGGGGGCTTCGAAGACGTAATCGCGGGGGCCGCGAATGACCAGCGCCGGAACCTCGAGGCGCGGGTACAGGTCCCAGCCATAGAAACGCGACAGGTTATTGTGGTAAAGGGGTTTCAGGACATGCGGCGGGGCCGAAAGCCAGGAGCGGGTCAGCGGCCCAATGAAGCGAAGCAGGTTTACAGGCAGGTTGAGCGCAAAACGGTAGAACGGGTTGAGTTTGAATTCCCCCGAAGCCGCTACCAGAATCAACCGCTCCAGCCGTTCCGGGTGATGGAGGGCAAACTCGGCGGCTATCGCGCCGCCAAAGGAATGCCCTACCAGCGTAAAAGGTTCATCTACCTTGAGCGTTTCGAGCGCGGCTTTCAGGTCGGTCTGGAGTTCGGTCATGTCATAGGCGCCGGGCGGTTTGTCGGAGCGGCCATGCCCGCGCAGGTCGAGGGCGATGACCCGGTTGTCGCGCGAGAATTTTTGCAGTTGGTAACGCCACTGGGCCGCCTGGCCGCCGAATCCGTGCAGCAAGACAAGCGTGCGGCGCGGCCGGTCGGGGGAAATATCGATGGCCGAGAGCCGTACTAACGGGCTGGAAGAGACGCGCACTTCACGCCGGTAGAGTTCGAGGTCGATATCCATGAAAAAAGTCTACAATAGCGGGAAAGCAATGTCAATTTTGTAATTTTATGCACAAACAGATTTGACATTTGCTATTGCGAGTCTCTCGAAATGGATATAAACTAATCAATATGCGCGCTTTTTACCCGTTTTACTTATCGGCTTCTGCCGCAGGCGGCGCAACCAGCAACCAACAACGCACACAAAACCAGGAACTGAGCCAGCGCCTGAAAGAATTGGAAATGGTCAACGCCATTACGGTATCGGCGGCCTCGACGCTCGATATGGCGAGCCTGCTGACCCTGACGGGGGAGAAAATTTCAGAAGCCTTCAATCACCGCTCGGTGCTGATTGCCATCTATGATGCTCCCAACCATCTCATTCTGACCCCTTACTGGAACATTCGCGGTGAACTGGTCGATGCGCCGCCCATGCCGTTTGGCGCAGGACTGACCTCGCGCGTCCTGCTCCAGCGCGCGGCGTTGCTGATTGATGAGAACCTGGTGGAACGCGCCCGGGAACTGGGCGCCGACTTTAGCATGACGCTTGCTTATGGCGTGCCAAAGAGTTGGATAGGCGTACCGATGATTGCCCGCGCGCAGGTGATTGGCATGATTGGTATGCAGGATTTCGAGCAGGAACATGCTTTCAGCCCCAACGACATCCGGCTGCTGGAAACCATTGCGGCAAGCGTCGCCATTTCTGTCCATAATACCCAACTGTACGAAACCGCCCAACGCGAATTGGCCGAGCAAAAACGCGCCGAGGCGCAGGCCAACGAACGCGCCGAGCAAATGGCCGCCTTCAATATCATTGGCAGGGCCATTACCAACCAGTTGGAACTGGATAGCGTGCTGGCGACCTTGCGAATTCAATGCCAGCAGGTCGAGCCGCTGATGGATGTGTTTAGCGTTGCGCTCTATGACGAGCGCAACGAAACCTTCAGGTTCCTGTATTTTTATGACCGGGGTGAACTGCGCGCCGACAAAATCCGCCACGTGCAGAAGAAAGGGGGCGGCGTCACTGCCCAGGTCATCAAGAGTCGTAAAACCATCTACCTTCCCGATGTGGATTCGGCAAAAACCCGGCGGCTGCATTCGGTGGTTCACACCAGCAAGGAGCATGCCCGTTCCTATTTGGGAATTCCCCTGCTGGTTGGGGAAAAAATTGTGGGCGTGCTGTCCGGCCAGAGTTACCAGCCGGATGCTTTCTCGCCGCAGCACATCGAATTATTGGAAACGATTGCCCTGCAAGCTGCGATTGCCTTGCAAAACGCCCGTTTATTCGAGGAAACCAGGCAGCACGCCAACGAACTATCGATTTTATATGATATCAGCCTGGCGTTGTCGCGCGACATCAACCTGGAACGCGTGATGCGCGCCCTGTTCGAGAAATGCCGCCAGGTGCTGCCGATGGATGCGTTTTACATCGCGGTTTTCGATAAAGGGACTCATATTGTGAGTCATCCCCTGTTTTGGGACAAGGGCAAATTCGAGCAGACTGCCGCGCGCGACATCCGCGCCACGCCTGGCTTGAGCGGCGAGGTCATCCTGGGTAAAAAGACCCTGTACCTGCCCGATGTGTTTGCGCCCGAAGTCCAGCAAAAATACCAAATCATTCGCGTGGGCGGCAAACCCACCCGCTGTTACGTTGGCGTCCCCATGCTGATTCACGGGGATGTGATTGGCGTCATCTCGATGCAAACCAGGGCCGCGCATTCGTACACGCCTGCCCATATCCGCCTGTTGGAATTGATTGCCATCCAGGCCGCCATTGCCATCGAAAACAGCCGCCTGTATCTCAAGGCGCAGGAGGAGTTGGAGATGCGCCGCCGGACGCAAAACTCGCTTGAAATTACCAACGAGGAATTACATATCCAACTGGCGCAGGTCGAAACCCTCCAGGAAAAACTGCGCGAACAGGTCCTGCGCGACCCGCTGACCGGTCTTCACAATCGCCGTTATCTCGATGAGCACCTGCCGAAAATGCTGGCCGAGACCCAGGCGCGCGGCAAACGTTTTTGCGTGATGATGTTGGATATCGACCACTTCAAACAATTCAACGATACCCACTCTCACCTGGCCGGGGACTTGCTCCTGCAATCCCTGGCAAAACTGATGCGTGAACATGTCCGCCCGACTGACATCACCTGCCGCTTCGGCGGCGAGGAGTTTCTCCTGGTCTTGCCCGATGCCGGACTCGAAATCGCCGCGCGCCGCGCCGAAGAACTGCGGGAATTATTCGCGCAGAGCAAAATTACCTTCCAGGGGCAAAGACTGGGGACAACCATTTCCCTGGGAGTAGCAGGCTGCCCCGAACACGGCGCAACCGCCGAAGAACTGGTCATGTGCGCCGACAAGGCTCTGTATCTCGCCAAAGAGGGCGGACGCAACCGGGTCGTGGCATGGGGAAAATCTTAAAACGAACACCCGTTCCAAAAACTTTAAGCCAACCGTCAGGTAGGGGGAAGTCTTCGGATGCTATAATCAGTCTGGCTTGATACTGATTACTGAACACTGATTACTGGAATGTCCTTCGTCCACCTCCACACCCACACCGTCTACTCCCTGCTCGACGGCTTCTCGAACATCAAGAAGCTGGTCAAACGCGCCAAAGAACTCGAAATGCCCGCCCTGGCCATCACCGACCACGGCACCATGTTCGGCGTGGTCGAGTTCTACAACGCCGCCCGCGAGGCGGGCATCAAACCCATTATCGGGGTGGAAACCTACATGGCCGCCCGCCGCATGAGCGACCGCGACAGCAAACTGGATAAAAAATCGAGCCACCTGCTCTTGTTGGCAGAAAACGAAACCGGCTACAAAAACCTGCTCAAAATCACCTCCGCCGCCCAAATGGACGGCTTTTATTACTACCCGCGCATCGACCACGAATTCCTGGCCGAACATTCCGAAGGGCTGATTTGCACCTCCGGCTGCATGTCCGCCGAAATCCCGCGTGACCTCATCGAAGAACGCCCCGAAGAAGCCGTGCGGCGCATGAACTGGTACTACGACGTGTTTGGCCCCGACCGGTTCTTCGTCGAACTGCAACAGCACAACATCTCCGAAATCGTCGATTTGAACCGCAAACTGGTCGAACTTGGCGCAAAATACTCGGCCAAATTCGTCGCCACCAACGACGTGCATTACATCAACCTGGAAGACGCCGCCTACCAGGATGTCCTGCTCGCCATCCAGACCGGCAAATCGCTCAACGACCCCGACCGGATGCGCTACGACTCACAGACCTTCTACCTGCGCTCGCCGCAGGAGATGAGCCGCCTGTTTGCCGAAATCCCCGAAGCGCTCTCCAACACCCTGATGATTGCCGAGCGCTGCAACGTGGACCTGGGCTTCAAGGGTTATCACATCCCCGAATTTCCCGTGCCGGAAGGCTACACCACCCAGAGTTACCTGCATCACCTGTGCGAAATCGGCCTCGAAAAACGCTACGGCGCGCGAAAAAATGACCCGGTCATCCGCGAGCGGCTCAACTTCGAGTTGGAAGTCATCCACTCGATGGGCTTCGACTCGTATTTTCTCATCGTTTGGGATTTGTGCCGCTATGCAAGCGAGAGTGGCATCTGGTACAACACGCGCGGCTCGGGCGCCGGCTCGCTGGTAGCCTACTCCCTTTTCATTACCCTGGTCGACCCAATAGAGCATCACCTGCTCTTCGAGCGCTTCCTGAACCCCGGGCGCGTTTCCATGCCCGACATCGACCTCGACTTCCGCGACGACCGCCGCTCCGAAATGCTGGTCTACGCCGCCCAGAAATACGGCGACGACAAAGTGGCCCAAATCATCACCTTTGGCACCATGGCTGCGCGCGGCGCGCTGCGCGATGTGGCGCGCGTCATGGAAATCCCCATCCCCGAAGTGGACAAGGTCGCCAAACTCGTCCCCAACATCCCCGGCAAACCGATGTCGCTCTCCGAAGCGCTGGCCGAAGTGCCAGATTTGAAAGCCGCCTACGACTCCGACCCGAAAATCAAAAGCCTGGTCGATACCGCCATCCACATGGAAGGCACCGTCCGCAACGCCGGAACGCACGCCGCCGGGCTGGTCATTTCCGACCGTCCCATCACCGAATACCTGCCGATTCACCGTCCTACTTCCGGCTCCGAAGAATCGCCCGTCAAAACGGTCACGCAGTTCGAAATGGGCATCCTCGACAGCATGGGCATGCTCAAGGTCGATTTCCTCGGCCTTTCGACGCTGACCGTCATGGCGCGCGCCTGCGACATGATCAAGCAGCGGCATGGCAAAGAATACGACCTCAACAACATCCCGCTCGACGACCCGGAAACGTTCAGGCTGCTCGGCGAAGGCAAGACGGCAGGCGTGTTCCAACTCGAAGGTTGTCTCGGCGGCGACACCTACATCGGCCACCGCACCATCAAGGAACTCTACACCGATTTCAAATCCCGCGAACAGGCCGGGACTTTGGGCGGTCGCGAACTGCTCCGTACCCAATCCTGTTATCTGGATGAAGGCCGCTTTTTCCCGAATGTGATTAACAAAGTGGTTTGCAGCGGCGTCAAACCTGTTTATCGTCTGAATGCAGATAACAACTGTTGGATTAAAGCCACCGCCGACCATCACTTTTTCACCCAACGCGGCTGGGTCAAACTCGGCGACCTTGACCCCGCAACGGATATTTTGCTTTTCAAAACCGGCATCAGCCGCGCCGGGAGAATGTGCCAGGATTGTGGCGAACCGCTCAAAACCGCCGCAACCCGTTCCAAACGCTGCAAAAAATGCTCCGCGCACCTTTCTTCCAATCCCAGCCGTCTTGAAGTGCGCGAGAAAATCGCCCAAAGCCGCTTGGGACAATCATCATGGAACAAAGGCTTAACCGCTGAAACCGCCAGCGGCACGCTCTGGATTAAAAACCTGAGCGCTTACAACGCCACCCAAAAAGGCGTTTCACTGGTCGAGAGAATCGGCCAAGAACGCGCCGCCGAAGTGCGCGCCAAACTTTCCGAGCGGTCATCTGGCAAAAACAACCCGATGTATGGCCGCCCGCCCAAAGAGACCAAAACCTACACCAAATCCGGCTATCGCGAAGACCTCGGACATTACGTCCGCTCCTCGTGGGAAGCCGATATGGCGCGGGTTTTCCGCCATCTGGGCTGGGATTACCAGTATGAGCCGCAGACCTTTGAGCTGCAAAAGAACGGCCAATCCATCACCTATACCCCTGATTTCTACATTCCCGCGCAAGATACATTCTACGAAATAAAAGGCTGGATGGACAAGGCCAGCGCCGAAAAAATCTCCCTATTCCGCGAGCAATACCCCGGTAAAAATCTGGTCGTGATTGACAAGACCCTGTTCGCCGAGTTCCAGGTGCAATATGCGGCTTTGGTGCAATGGGAATGCCCGCAATTCCCGCCGAACAGCGGATGGGTGAAAATCAAAAGTATTGAGCTTGTTGGGGAAGAAGACACCTACGACATCCAGATGCAGGCGCCAGGCAATAATTTTGTCGCCAACGGTTTTGTCGTCCACAATAGTGGCATGACGCGCTACGTGGTCGAGATGAAGCCCAAGAATCTCGATAACATCATCGCCATGGTCGCGCTCTACCGCCCCGGCCCGATGGACTTCATCCCCAGTTACATCAAGCGCATGCACGGCGAGGAACTCATCGAGTACCGCCACCCGGCTCTCGAACCGATTTTCCGCGACACCTACGGCATTCCGGTCTACCAGGAACAAATCATGCGCGCCTCGGTCGAAATCGGCGGCTTCACCCGCTCCGAATCCGACGACCTGCGCAAGGCCATCTCGAAAAAACTGGCCGATAAAATCGCCAAGAACAAGGAAAAGTTCATCAAGGGCGCCTCCGAACGCGGCATCATGGACAAAGCCACCGCCACCGCCATTTTCGAGGACTGGGAACAGTTTGCGAGGTATGGATTCAATAAAAGTCACGCCGCCGATTACGGCCTCGTCTCCGTCCAAACCGCCTACCTGAAAGCCCACTACCCCGCCGAGTATATGAGCGCGCTGATGTCGGTCTTCAAAGACGACAGCGCGAAAATCTCGCTTTATATCGCCGATGCGCGCGCGATGGGCATCGAAGTCCTGCCGCCCAGCCTCAACCACTCCGGCATGGATTTCACCATCGAGGATTTGCCCGGCAATAAGGCCGCCATCCGCTTTGGCATGAGCGCCATTAAAAACGTCGGCGCGGGGCCGGTGGAAGTCATCCTGAAAGGCCGCCGCGAAAACGGCCCGGACGTCCCCTTCGGCGACCTGAACGACCTCGCCAACCGGGTGGACCTGAAAGCGGTCGGCAAGCGCGCGTTGGAATGCCTCATCAAGGTTGGGGCTTTCAACGGCTTTGGCGAACGCGCCGCCCTGCTCGCCAGCCTGGACCAGATGGTGGCCGCCAGCGCCAGCCACTTCAAGGCCGCCGAAAGCGGGCAGATGTCGCTCTTCGGCGCGGCCACCGGGGTCCAGTCCCAGAGCATCACCCTCGGCAGCCAGAAAACCGACAAAAAAGAATCCCTGGCCTGGGAGCGCGAACTGGTGGGCCTGTACCTCTCAGACCATCCGCTCAAGGAATACGAGACCTACCTGACCCAGGGCTTCATCACCAACGCCCTCGAACTCAACGAACTGGGCAGCCAGCAGTCGGTGCGCGTAGCCGGGCTGGTCGTTTCCTCACGTCCCTACAAGACCAAGACCGACAAAATGATGGGCTTCGTCACGCTCGAAGACCTGACCGGCAACATCGAATTGGTCATCTTCCCCCGCGCCTGGGATAAATTCCGCCCGCTGTGCGAAGATGGCAAAGTCATCCTGGCGGTTGGCAAAGTGGACGCCGCCGCCACGCCGCCCAAAGTGCTGGTCGATGAAATCCGCACCGATTTTACGATGTATGTTTCGGCGGAAGAGAGTGTACCGGTTAGCCAGTTAGCCAGTTCTCCAGGTAATCAGTTGCCTGGTTCCTCGGTTAATCAGTTATCCAGTTCTCTTACCCAACGGGATAACCGGACAGCTGTACAACCGGAACACCGGAAAACCGCGCAAAAAATGGCCGAACCTCCCGCTGATTACGTCCCTGCGTCGGACGATGAGTTCGACGACATGCCCCCCGAACCGGATTTCCCCGAGGATTGGCACATCGACGAACCAATTTTTGCATCCCCTCTCGCAGCGGGAACGGGAAGGGGCTACGCCGCCCCGCCGCCAACCCCAATGGATGATATGCTGGAGATAGAGCGTCTCGCGCCGCTGGCTGGGTCGGTCAAACCGGCGCTCGAAGCGACTCCCTTGCAACCTTCCAACATTCAACCTGGTACGCCGCCTGCGCTCCCCCCCATCGTCCCGCCCCAAATCCTGGCCGAGAAACGCGATGAAGGCCAG
Organism: Anaerolineales bacterium; assembly: GCA_034432975.1. Taxonomy (GTDB): domain Bacteria; phylum Chloroflexota; class Anaerolineae; order Anaerolineales; family Villigracilaceae; genus UBA5195. The sequence goes on from DAOUAZ010000270.1 coordinate 9,192, forward strand.
ACCCCGCGCATGATGACCGTCATCCTGCGCCCCTCCGGCGACCCGGAGCGCGACCGCCGCCGCATCAAAAATATCTATTTCATCCTGATGTCGAAACCGGGCAAGGACCGCTTCCAATTCCAGATTTTCGAGGGCGGCAAGGGCCACCTGATTGACTTCCCTAACGATACCACCCGCATTTCGCCCGAACTGCTCAACCGCCTGAAAAACCTGCTCGGAGAAGAGTGCTGGCGGATTGAGGAGATTACCTTCCAGTGAGAAAGCAGGGATGCAAATCTAATAGCGAATTTGCGGGCCAGGGCGGCGCCGATTCCACTCGAATCGCCGGTGATGATGAGGGCAATGTGACGGCGAGGCGTGTTCATAGCTAGCGGGTGGTCAGTTGGCGCGGGCGGGTGTGTTCCAGTAACCACTGCACGGCATCGCGGATACTCTCATAGAGCGGGCGCGGGTGGTAGCCCAGTTCGCGGCTGGCCTTTTCATGGCTGATGCGTGCGTTGCTCTGCAACACTTCCAGCGAGTAGGGCGTAAAACGCGGGCTGGCATGGGTCAGCCGGTAATAGGTCGGGGTGAAATGGGCGGCGAACTCAGCCAGGAACAGCGGAATCTTGAAGTGCGGGAAACCCTTCCCGGTAATCTCGCGCACCGTTTCGAGCAGGTAACGCACCGAAATCCGCTGGCCCGACAGGATATAAGCCTCGCCCGCGCGTCCCTTTTCGGAGGCCGCAATCAGCCCGTCGGCCACATCGCGCACATCGACGAAATCGTAGGCCCCATCGATGTATGGCGTCAGCCTGCGCTCCGCCGCCGAACGGATGACGCAGCCCATCATCGAACCGCGAAAATCGAACGGCCCAATCACCCCGGTCGGGCAGGCGATGACGGCGTTCAGCCCGGCCTTGGCAGCCTTCTGCACTTCGAGCGTGGCCTGCGCCTTCGACTGGTCGTACACGCCGTAAGGGTTATGCGGGTCGAAGGGCGTGCTTTCATCTACAATTTGCCCGTGCGGGATACGCGCCAGGGCATGGATGGAACTGGTGTACACCAGCCGCTCCACCCCGGCCTGCATGGCGGCCTTCAGCACGTTGATTGTCCCTTCGACGTTGACTTTGCGGACGATGGGGATTTCACCCGGCATGATGGAAATCACCCCGGCGAGATGGAAAACCCCTCTCACCCCGCTGAAAGCCTGCCACAGCGACGAGGAGTCGAGGACATCGCCCTCGACATTTTCCGTTGGCGCGCCCTCCAGCGCGGAGGTGTCTTCCCCGGGCAGAATCAGCGCCCGAACATTTTCCCCGCGTTCGAGCAGTTTGCGGACAAGGACATTGCCGATATGCCCGGTCGCGCCGGTGACCAGAATTGGTTTGTCAGTCATAGTTTTCCCTTTCGGGACCATTCTCCCATGCGAGGATGGTTTCGCGCTTAATGGCTTCGTAAGTTGATGTTTTTGAAAAGCCCCGCCCGGAGATAAATCTCCGGGCTAAACTTACAAAGCCCGCTCAAGCGGACTTTTTCATCAACCCATTCAGCAAAACTTCCATGCTGACGCGGGCGGTCTTTTGCCAGTCGGTCTCGGAAGTCAACAGCCCCTGCAACAGCAGCCCGACCGCCAGTCCCACAATGGCCTTCGCCGCGCAGGGAGCATCCACCTCGGCGCGGAAGGAGCCTTCGGCCTGGCCCTGCTCAACCAGCGCGGTGAAATAGTGCTGGTAGCGTTCGTAAGGGGCAATCGTCGCCTGCCAGACGGCTTCATCGCGGCTGGCTTGCAGCCAGAACTCCAGGAACATCGGCAGGCGGCCATCGGCAGCGGCGAAAATGCCGGGGAGCATGTCGGTAAAAGCCAGCAGGGTTTCGGGGACGGTTTCCTTGCGGGCGGCCTCGAAACCGGCGTCGATGGTATCCAGCCATTCGTTGAGCAATTCCAGGAACAGGGCCTGCTTGCTGGGGAAGTGGTGATAAAACGCGCCTTTGCTGACCCCCGCCTCGGCGCAGATTTCATCCACGCTGGCAGCGCTGTAACCGTGATTGGCAAAGCGCCGCAGGGCGGCCTCCAGGATATGGGTACGGGTTTCCTCGCTGCGAGCCTGCATGGTTCACCTTCTTTCAAAGAGAAAAAGATACCGACTGGTCGGTATCTTTTTATACTCCTCTTTTGGCGCGCTGTCAATTCTTTCAATCCTGCCTAAGCAATTCTCAATATGAACTGCCAGGCGAACGTCCCGAAGGTTTTTCGAGCGCAATTCGCGTGATTTTTAGAAACCTTCGGGACGGTTTGAAACCAAATAGAGAATTGCTGACCCTGCCCAATCTGCAAGAATTTGAATTGGTGGATTATTCCTTGTATTGTTCCTGGAAAGCGCAGGTGTAGCGCCGGGAGCAGAAATCACAGATTCGGGCGTTGGTATCGACTTGCTTCCCAATGCCAACCACCAGCGAGGTCGATTTGACCGGACGCATGAGGAACGAGGGCAGGAGTTCCACCCCGATTGCCGCGGCGTCGAGGATTCGGAAAACTTCCGGCTGGCCGCGTTCGACCGGCCAACCCTCGAGTCCGGGACTGAGCGGAACAGTGGTCAGGAGTCCCTGCCGGGCAGCCTGTTCCCCAAAACAGCGGCAGGCGGCGGTGCTGAGGGCTTCTGCCGCCGCCGAGCCAACCCCATAGAGCGCCAGGCTGTGGACGGGGTCGCTCTCCAGGGTGCGCAGGCTGAGTTTCTCAATAGCATCTCCCACCGTGCAGAGCAGGACGACGACTTTTTCGGCAGTCATCAACTGTCCGGCAACCAGCGGCCCGGTCAGCGCGTGGCCGTTTTCGAGCAGGATACGCTCGTGGCGGACTTCCCGGACGGCCAATTGCTCGTAGGCGACGCGCGGCGCGAGCAGCGGCAGTCCCTCAGCCAGGGCGCGCTCGGCGGCAGCGACCAGCCGGGGACGACGGGCGCGGATGACCTGCGGGTCGGCGCCCTGGCCCAGGAGAACCTGGTCGATGGTGATGTCGAGAGGCAGGTCGGGGAGGAGGGGCATGGGGAATGATGAATGATGAGTGCTGAGTGATGAATTTCGCCAAGTGTAGCACGGATTTTGCGCGCATCGAAGGTGTTTCCAGCAATGCTCTCAATGCACTGCTTGTCCACAGATTTCACACGCGTGCCTGCGCACGGTGCAGGCAGATTACGCAGATAAAATCTGTAAAATCTGCGTAATCTGTGGACGATTCTTGTCAAATTGAGAATAGCCGCAAGTATCGGGACGGTTTTATGTTCGGCTTGAGCCGTGATACACTTCGGCTGAAATCCAAACACGTCGAAAGGAAAACTATGTGCGGTATTTTTGGGATTGTCACGGAAAAGGAACAACCTTTAGGCACGATTCTGGCCGAAGCGGCGCAGCGGCTGACCTATCGCGGCTATGATTCGGTCGGGGCGGCCACCATCAGCGGGGATACGGTTGATTTGCGCAAGGATGTTGGCCGGGTGAAGGATGTGGCGGTCAAATATAACTTTGCCGAAATGAGCGGCGCGCGCGGCATCACCCAGTTGCGCTGGGCCACTTTTGGCGAGCCCTCGCAAATCAACGCCCAGCCCCATTTAGATTCAGATGGAGACATTGTCGGCGCGCACAACGGCAATGTGGTCAACAACGTCGAGTTGCGGAAACTGTTCATGGACGAGGGCCTGACCGTGCGCTCGATGAACGACGGCGAATCCTGCGTTCATGCGGTCGAGCGCTACGTCAATCGCGGCCAGGGTTTCATCGACGCGATTCGCGGGGCCTACCACGACCTGGCGGGCGATTACGCTTTCGTCATCGGCCAGGTCAACGACGACAAACTGTATGCCATCAAAAAAGGCTCCGGGCTGGTGGTTGGCCTGGGCGAGGGCTTCACCTGCGTTTCATCGGATTTGCCCTCTATTTTGCCGCTCACAAGAAAAATCGTGCGCCTGAACGACGGCGAAATCGTGACCCTGTGGCATGACCGGGTGGAACTGCGCTCGGTTGCCAGCGGCGAAATCATCGCCCGCGAACCGGAACTCGTCACCGAGACGATGGAAGCCGTGCAAAAGGGCGGCTACGCTCACTTCATGCTCAAGGAAATCCACGAGCAGGCCCAGGTGGCGCGCGAGGTGCTGCATATCCTCGACGCATCGCCGGATGTGGCGGGCGTCATCGAAAAAATGAAATCTGCCCGCAACCTGTACTTCATCGGCTGCGGCACGAGTTACCACGCCTGCCTGCTGGGGGCGGTCTATTTTGCTCAAATCGCTGGCCGCCCGGTCATCCCGGTGCTCGCCCCGCAGTTTGGGCCGCAGTACGCGCCGACGGTGAACGCGCAGGATGTGGGGCTGTTCGTCAGCCAGAGTGGGGAAACAAAAGATGTGCTGAACGCGCTCCAATTGGCGGAGGCGCGGGGGATGACCTGCTTTGGGCTGGCGAATGTGATTGGTTCCACGCTGACAAAGGCCACTGCCTGCTCGCTGCCGCTGTGCTGCGGTTACGAAATCAGCGTCCCGGCCACGAAGACCTTCACCAACCAGGTCGTCTCGTTCCTATACCTGGCCTACCGCCTGGCCGGGCGGGATACCGCTGAACTGGAAGCCATCCCCGCGCTGATGGATAAGACGCTCGAAATGACCTCCGCCCAGGCCGAGAAAGTTGCCGCCGGCATCAACGCCTGGAACGACCTGTACTGCCTGGGCTACGGCGCGACCTATCCCATTGCGCTGGAGGGGGCGTTGAAGCTCAAGGAAATCACCTACGCCCACTGCGAAGGGATGCTCTCGACCGAGTTCAAACACGGCCCGCTCTCGGCAGTCACGAAAGACTACCCCATTCTGTTCGCCGCCGGGCCGCAGGACGTGCCGCTGATTGTCAGCGGACTGAACGAAGTGACCTGCCGCGGCGCGCGCGCCATCGCCATCGGGCAAGACGACCCGCGCCTGCGCGCCAATGCCAGCGAGGTGATTGTCATCCCCGATTCGACGCCCGAAGTTGCCGCACTGCTGGCAGTGTTGCCGCTGCAACTGGTTTCGTATCACATGAGCGTCCTGCGCGGCTGCGACCCGGATTTTCCGAGGAATTTGAGCAAGACGCTGACGGTGGATTGACCCGTTCAAAAGACGGCTGTCTTTTTTGGAATTGCTGATACCTCTGCCGTTGAGCGGAAAAACCGACCGCTCATGCTATAATCATTTCGTTGCGGTACGTTTCTTGCAACGTTCCCGGTTATGGACATTTTTCTCTGGCTGCCCGATTCCTACCCTGTCCTGCTATTCCCATCCCTGCTGGGGATGGCGTCATGGTTCCTGCTGGCAGGCCTGCTCGCCTGGAATCTCTGGTCATGGCGGCATTTCCAGCCTGCCTGGCAGGGCCGCGCCTGGGGAATTTTTATCACGCTGTACCTGCTGCAAATCCTTTTTGCGCTGACACCCGGTTTGCGGCTCAGCCCAGAAACGGGCCTGCTCGTCCCCAATTCACCCCAGGAATTCAAAGGCCCTGCGCTGATGCTGTTTTCTGCCCTGCCCTGGATGCTGGCCGGAGGCCTGCTCGGCCCGCTTGCAGCCGCACTGACCGGCCTGAGCGCGGGTTTACTGCGTTTCTTGTGGGATTCGCACAGCATTTTTACGCCCCTCGAATTTGCGCTGCTTGCCAGCTTGTTCAGCATTGCCGTGCGGCAGCGTTACCGCACGCGCCCCTTCCGCCTGCTCAGCCAACCACTGGCAGCGTCCGCTGTACTTGCGGTTCTCTATGTGCCTGTCTATGTCATAAACTCCTTCCTGGCAGTTGTCGACCCAGCCAATCTCTCCATCGCAGACAGCTTGATTTATGCCGCTTCCAGCGCTCCGGGCGCAACAATGGCAATCGCCTTCGAATTGTTCATCGGGGGCATTTTTGCGCAAGTCCTGGCGATTGTCTTCCCGGCCTGGTTTGGACGCCGATTGCCGCTCCTGCCCTCCCCCACAGAACGCAGCCTCGAGGCACGCTTCCTGTTTGGCACCGGCGCGCTGTCCATTTTGCTGCTTCTTTCGCTGCTGGTCGGCAACTGGGTCGTGGCCGGGGACTCCGCGCGCGAGATGTTGAGCAAACGCATGAAAGGGACGGCAGAGCTGGCCGCCCAAAGCGTGCCGTTCTTTATGGAAACGGGACAAAACCTGGCCGCCCAACTGTCCCAAGTTCCGCAGGTGGAAACCGATTCAGGCGAAACCCTCTCCAACGCGCTGGGCGAACAAATCCGCGCCATCCCGTTTTTCGACCATCTCCTGGTGTTCGACCGGGAGAAGCGGATCCTGGGGACTTACCCGGCAGCCTCTGGCCCTCCGCTCAACCTGCATCCTGAAGAAAATACCGCCATCGAACTGGCCCTGAACGGCGTCCTCAGCCAAACCTACAGCATTCCCCCCGCATCGCCGGAAAAACCCGCCCGCCTGTCGTTCATCGTTGCCGTTCTGGATTCAACCAGCGGCCAGCCCGTGCGGGTTCTCATAGCGCGCACCGACCTGGAGAGCAATCCGTTTATCCAACCCATGCTCAACAGCCTGAAGTCGATGGAAGAATTGAACGGGGAGGGGATTTTACTCGACGAAAACGGGCGCATCCTGGTCCACTCTGCCGCCCGCCAAATCATGAGCCAGTATGCAGGCCGCTTGCAAACAGACGCCGGTTTCTTCGACGATACCGCGCGCGGCGGGACGCGCAACCTGGTCTATTACCAGCCGGTTGCCGGACGGTCGTGGTCGGTGGTACTGACCGTCCCGGCCCAGCAGGCCCAGCAACTCGCCCTGGATATTGCCACCCCGCTTTCGGTCATGATACTGGTCCTGGCCGTGATGGCGCTGGCCTCCCTGCGGTTCGGATTGAAAACCGTCACCAACTCGCTGCAAAGCCTGTCGAGCGAAGCGGTGCGGATTGCCCAGGGACAACTCGACCATGCCATGGCCGTCGAGGGCGTGGACGAGGTCGGTCAGTTGCGGCGCGCCTTCGAGCAAATGCGTGGCAGCCTGCAATCACGCCTGGAAGAGTTGAACCGCCTGCTGCTCGTCAGCCAGGGGGTGGCCTCCAGCCTGGATGTACAGGACGCCGTCCAGCCGGTGATGGAAGCGGTCCTGGCAACCGGCGCGAATGCCGTGCGGGTGGTTATGCCTGCGCTGGAAGACGACGCCGAACAAGGGAGAGTCTCCATCTTCGCGCTTGGCTCGTCGAAAGAAAAATATGCCTCTCTCGATGACCAGGTGATACGACTGACGCAGCAACAGGAACGCATCGTATTGACGAACGTCTCGCGGGCGCGCGGGCTGGAACTCGGCACCGGGCGGCCCATGCCCGCCTCGCTGATAGCCGTTCCGCTGCGGCACGAAAATCGATATTACGGCGTGCTATGGGCCGGGTTCGACCAGCCGCGCCTGTTCTCCGAGACCGATGTGCGTTTCCTGACCACCCTGGCCGGTCAGGCTGCGCTGGCCGCATCCAACAATCACCTGTTCCGCACCGCCGAGGTGGGCCGGCAGCGATTGGCAGCCATCCTGGCCTCCACGCCCGACCCGGTGCTGGTGACAGACCAGTACAACCACCTCCTGCTCTCCAACCCGGCGGCCTGGCAGGCCTTGGGCCCGGCGGTCGGAACCGGCGAGGGCCAGCCCATCGAAAAACTGCTCACCCAAAAACCACTCATCGACATTATGAGTATCGATGCCCCGCCCGATAAACTTTCGGCGGAAGTTACCCTGCTCAACAACCAGGTTTACCTGGCGACGGCGTCGCCGGTGGTGGCCGAGGGCCGCCCGGTGGGACGGGTGTGCATCTTGCGCGATATTACCCACTTCAAGCAACTGGATACCCTTAAAACGGAATTCGTCAGCACCGTCAGCCACGACCTGCGCTCCCCGCTGACGCTGATGCGCGGTTACGCAACCATGCTGGAGATGGTCGGCTCGCTCAACGAACAACAGCAGGGCTATGTCAAGAAAATCGTGTTTGGCGTCGAGAATATGTCGCGCATGGTCAACAACCTGCTCGACCTGGGACGCATCGATGCCGGCGTCGGCCTGAACTTGCAAATGGTACCCGTCACCGATACCGTCGAGCGGGTCGTCAGCACGCTCCAGCCCCAGGCAGCCCAGAAAAACATCACCCTCACGCTTACCCTGCCCGAAAACACCATGCCCCTGGTGGAAGCCGACTCGGCCCTGCTCGAACAAGCCATGTACAACCTGGTAGAGAATGCCATTAAATATACCCCGCAGGATGGCCGGGTCAGCGTTATGCTGAAAATCATCGGCGATGGGATACAGTTCGAAGTCGAGGATACCGGCATCGGCATCGCGCCCATCGACCAGCCGCGCCTGTTCGAGAAGTTCTACCGGGGCGGGCAGCGCGAGGCGCGCGAGCAAAAAGGCTCCGGCCTGGGACTGGCTATCGTCCGGTCGATTGCCGAGCGGCACGGCGGCAAGGTTTGGCTCGAAAGCCAGTTGGGCAAGGGCAGCACCTTCTTCCTGCAAACACCCCTCAGGCAGCCAAAAGAACCGCAACTGCGCGAAGCAGAGAAGGGTTAAATCAGAAATCCCCCGGAAAGATACAACAATCCGGGGGATTTTTCTTTAGGAGTCAATTAACGCGCGAGGGGTGTCTGCGCAGGCGGCGCGCCAGCAGGATAACTGCCACCAGGATAAGGGCTGCAATGAACAATCCGGGCAAACCCACCTCATCGGCAAAGCCGGTTTGGGAGAGGGCGGTCGGCGATGGCGTTCTCGCGCCAGCAACCGGGGTCGTCGTTCCCGAAGTCGCCTGGGCGGTGGCCGTCAGGTTGACTTCGGCCAGCCGCGTCTCGAGAGCCTGGACAGTAGCCGTCGCGGGGTCTACCACCGCAGCAGGAGATGTTTCGGTGGGGAACAGGACGACAGGCGTCGCGGTCGGTTCCAGGGTGGGCGTTTCGGTCAGCGTTGGGGTGGGGGTAAACGCATCGACCAGGGCAGTCTGTTCAGCAGACTGGGTCATGCCGAAAACCAACATCGCCTGTTCCGTCTCGGTTGCCCGCGCATTATTTTGGGCGGGGATAAAGACCGTAAACGCCAAGATGGTCCCGCAAATCAGGGTCAGCAGGATGATGACGCCCAGCACGATGGAAATAATGAGGAACGCGCGATTACTGCCTTCTCCCTCCTCTTCGCCCTCCTCGTCCACTTCATCGGACGGGTAGTCTTGCGGCGATTCCATGGTGGACTGCGGCTCTTCTTCGTCGTCGAAAATAAATGTGTTGGCCATGTTCATTCTCCTCGCGTAGGTCAGTATATTTTACCCCACCACTTCCAAATTGGTGAGCGGGGCCAGGATTTGCTCCCCGTTTTCGAGGCGCACTTCGGCAGCGTTGGCCTTGATTCCACTGGACAGGGTCGCCATCGGTCGCAACTGGAGGATGGTTCCCTGGCGTCCGGGTTTCGACAGGAATATCACGCGCACCACTTGACCGGGCGCGAACGTCTCTGCTTCACGCAGTTCGGGCGGGTCCTGCGCCACAGGCAGTGGGATGAAAACTTCCGGGCGCGCGCTGCCCTCCTGTCGCGCGACAGGGGATTGCCGGTTGGGCATCTCGGCATTGAGCGAAACATCGCGTTTGACGTTGGTGCTTAACAACTTGTATGCGCTGGCGGTCATCGGGCGGCGGCCAAACCCCTCCAGCACCAGCACCGGGAAAGGCGCCTGGGCGGCGGCCTGCAACAAGGCCGGGTTCAGGCTGGTCACAATCAGCCCGCGCACCGTCAGGTCTGCCGCATTCTGGAACACTTTTTGGGTTTCGACATGGCCGCCGAGCAAAATCGAGCCGCGCAAACTGACATCGATGCGCGCCGGTTCGAACACGTCTTCGGGTCCATCCATCAGGCTTTGCATGACGCCATAATCAAGTTTGCCATTGCCCCACACCCCCTGGATAACTCCCCCGGTGGCGCGGATGACGACGCCGCGCGAACCGATGGTTTGGGTGATTACTCCGGGGATAGCGGCCTGGAGTTCGAAAATGGTCCCGCCGGTTTCGATGACAATTTTTCCGCTGCCGGTGGCGACAATCGTTCCATGGGCAGGGGCAGCGATTTCTTTTCCAAACAACCCCTGCGATTCTGCCAGCAAGTCGCCTTTGGCAACCTGCTGTCCTTTTTTGACCTTGATGAATTTGGCGACATCGCGCTGGGGAACGTCCAACTTCTGGGCAGCATCGATGACCAGGTGTTTGCGGCCTACCACCGCCTCGGCGACTGTGTCGGTGGGGTTGACTTTTTGCCCGACCCCGGTGATGATTTTGCCATCGACGGGCATCAGGCGCGTGCGCATGATGGTTGCCAGCGGGAGGATGTGAATCAGCGGCGCAAGCATGGTCAACCTCCCACCGTTTTGAGCCATTTTTTGAGCAGCCTGGCCCGTTCGCCCGCGCTGGAGGGCAGGCGCAAGGGCCGCCCGCGCGCATCGATGACCACGCCCAGCGAGGAACCAACCACATCGACTGCCCCGGCGCGTCCGGGGCCGAGGCCAACATCCGCATTGCGCAGGGGGCGCAGTTCCAGGCGCGCCGTCTGCCCGCTGTCGAGCGGCAGGATTTGCAGGTTGCCCATATTAACTTCATTGGTCATGGCCGTGCCGTCTTCCCGGATGAGTTTGGCGCGCACGATCGGCGTGCCATAAGCAGAGTCGCTCACCGGCGAAATAACGGTCGCCAGGTACGCCAGCGCGCCTGCATCCATGACCTGGACCGGCAGCAGGCTGTTGACTTCGATCGCCGCGCCCAGCATGGCGAGCAGGTTGTTCTGGTCCAATACCAGGGTCGTAATCCCGGCGGGCTGCAAGCCATCCAACAACATCAGCAATTTTTGGCCGAGCGAGGGGGCATTGGTCAGCACTGCCCCGCCCGCTACGACGAGTTCGAAAGACGGCAGCAAACCTCCCTGCCGTCGATAACGTCCGGGCAGGCGCTGTACCATCGTTTGGGTCGACAAAAGCAGGTTCTGGCGCGCGATGGCCTGCTCGATGAACAGTTCCTCGCGCGTCGCCGGGAGAGATTGCGGGTAGAGCGATTTCTGGTACAGGTAATCGCGCACCGTTTCAACCGGCACTTCGATTGGCAGCCAGCGGGCAATCTCATCCAGCGTGGTGTGTTTCAACAACCCGGCCAGCGGCTCCCCCAGTCCGAACTGGGGAAAGACGTTCAGGTGCAGGTGTTCCCCAAACGCGGCAGCCATCGAAACAGCGGAAGCGCCCGCATCGACGCTCAACACATATTTGTTTTCGCCATCGATGGACAGGAAGCGCACCATTCGCCCCTGCGCGTATGCCGAAGGCAGGATAACGCCTCCCGACAAGGCGCGCAATTCTTCGATTTCCGGCATTTGGCGTTGACGGATATTGGTTGCCAGTTTGGCCAGTTCGCGCTGCGCCGGGCCAAGGTCTTCCACCTCCAGCGCCGGGCGCACGTTGGGGCAAATCACCAGTTCAGACGCAATTTTCGAAAGCGCTGTTCGGATACTGCCTGCCAGGGCGCGGTTGCCGGTATAGAGCATGGCCGGACGCTGGCCGTCAGGCAGGAGGTAAGCCGAAAGACCGATAGTTTCAATGATATTGTTGATGGATTTGGAGGCCCCGCCATCTACGCCGCCGGCAATCAAGACCAGCTCTGGGCTGTGGCGGATAACGGCATTGACCTGTTCATCCAGCCGCCGGGGGTCGTTCAGGCTAATGCTGTCCACCACGCGCGCGTAGGAGGCCTGGGCCAGTTTTTCGACAGATTTGAGCGACACTTCGGGCAACAAACCAACAACCAGCGTCTTGAGGGGTGCGCCGACGGAAAAAGTTGTCACCATGCCGTCTACACCGGAACCATCCGGCTGCGAAGGGATGAGCAGCCGCCCCTCATCGTCCATCAACTGCTTACCGGTCAGGCTTTGCAGGTTTTCGACGGCCAGTTGCACGCCCAACACAAGGTTGCGCATTGCGCCATAATTCGTGGTGGGGCAGTGTCCCATGCCAATGAAGCGGTACTGGCCTTCGACCACATCGAAATATGCGGCGCGCGTCGTGACCGAGCCCACGTCGACTGCTAACAGGGAATTGCCATCAATGAGGGAAGCAGGCATAGGGGTTCTATTTTGGAATCAACGAATCGAAAAACAACACAATGGATTGGATGCGGTCGACAAAAGCAGTCAGCGCCGCAGCCAGCACCCCGGCAAAGATTGCGCCCAGCGTGATGGCGATGAAGACCTGCCCCAACAGGGCCAGGAACGCCATGATTTTGCCGCGGCTGCCGGCATTGGCCTTGCGCACGGTGAACTGGAAATAGGCAATCGTCGTTATCGTGCCGAGCAGGATGAGCGCGCCGGATGCGATGCCCCCCAGCCCCTGCCCAAACATATCGGAAGATGCCTCGATTTGGGGGAACAACGTGCCAAGCACCGCGCCGGCGACAGCGGTTGCCGTCCCAACGCCGACCAGGAAGGCTACAATCGGGCGTCCGAACCATTCGAACTGCGGCGACATCTTTGCCAGCAGCATGAAACTCATAATCAATGGGAACACCATCAGGGCGCGGTCGAGGGGAGAACCTGCGAAAAGCGGCATGAACAGTTTATCGACCACCACCTGGCGGAAAACGGTAGCAGCCACATATCCGGCAGCCACGCCCACAAAAGCGTGGACAGCCAGCCGGAAGGCCGGGCTGTCGCCGATGATGTAACTCAAAATCAACACCGTAAACAGGAAACTAAGCAAGCCTATGATGAGTTCGTTCCATTCCATGCTATGCCTCATCCTGTTCTGTGACTTCTTTGCGGGCGCGGAAGCGTTCCACCAGGCTCCAAAGAGCGCCGAAGAAAATCGCAAGCAGGGCCACCATCAGGGCCACGCCGAACCCGTCCCAGTACAATGCTTTGATGTGACCAGGATACAGTTGGCTGGGCTGGGCGTCCCGCTCCTCGTAGAGCGCGCCGCCTTCCAGGCCAACCACCAGCCCGCTCAACTGTCCCGAAGCGGCATAGGGCTGAATCATCGGCCCGGCCTGGGCGCTGGTAACCATCAGCATGGGGGTATTTCCCAGGCGCGCGCCGGTTTGTTCAATCCACAGGCGGCCATTGTCCGGGTCGTCGGTAATGACGACGACGGCAACGAAACCTGATATGTCGTTTATCTTCTCGCGCAGCATGTCCGTCTGCCACAGGTCGCCGCTGAGCGAGTCAATCCCGGTCATGCGCTGCGGCTGTTCTGCAAAGGCTTTCACGCCCGCCGCGCCGCCGGGCAGGTATCCCAGGAACAGGTATTGTTTGCCAAACAGGTAGGGCGGCGCATCCTGCCCGTTCTTTTTATAAAAGGTCCGGGACTTTTCCAGCAAGCGTTCTCCCATTTCGACGCTCACAGGCGACGTGGAAAGGAACGCCATTTGCGCATTTTTGCGCATCAGGTGCGTGACGACCGGCACGGCGGCCTGTTCCATCTCCCCGGCAAAGCCCGGCTGATAGTCCGTCACCACCAATACCAGGGCGCCATCCGGGACAGTATTTGCCAGCGTATCATAGAACTTGTTGAACGGGGCATTTGGGTCGGTCGGCAACCCGGGCGCAGGGAAGGCGCGCGTGCCAAGAATCGACGGGACAAGCACGACCAGCGTCAAAATGGCAAACAATATCCAGCGCAGGGGGCGCAGCAGTGCTGCTTTTTCAGGAGGGGCAACCGCTTTCGATTCGGTTTCCGAAGCGAGCAGGTTTTCCAGCAAGGCCGCCCGCGCGCGCTGCGCCTCGCCCACCTGGAGTTTGAGCGCATAGGCCCGGGGCTTGCGGATTTCGAGCGCATCGGCAGCAACCGGCAAGACACTGCGAAAACCGGCCAGCGGCCCCTGTTGTTCAACTTCCCCATCCCCAATATCCGCTGATTCGGTTCCAGTCAGCATCGACTCGACCGGGCGCATGGCCTGCACCCAGGAAGGCAATTCAACGGGATGCAGGTCGGCGTCTTCTGGCGCGGCGGCCTCGACAGGCTGACCGGTTTCTACAGATGGCGTAAACCCGGACAGCCAGTCCGGCACATCCAGCAGGAGCGAATCAATTCCTTCATTCCCAAGGGCAGGATTTTCCGATTCGGCAGGAACGGGCGCGAGGTCGAGTTCGGGGAGCGCAAATACCCCGGCTTCCGGTTCGACGGGTTTTTCAGCCTCGGCTGAAGGCGTTGGTTCGGCCTCGAGGGAAGCCGCCATCGCCCCGGCGGCCATGCCGGCCAACCAATCGGGCAGTTCCCCGGGTTGCGCTTCGGGTTGGGCCTCCGGCTTTTTCTCCCCTGCATCAGGCACCAGCCCGCTCAAAAAGTCAGGGACGGATTCACTTTCTGCCAGGGTTCTGAACTCGTCCAATGCGCCGGTCGGGAAGGGCTTGGACAACGGAGTGGACAGCGGATGAAGCGGAGAATCGGAGGAAACGGATGGGGGAACGGATTCGGA
>DAOUAZ010000271.1:0-7477 GCA_034432975.1 Anaerolineales bacterium
CATTATCTTGGCCTGCCATCCCTGATGATTCACTTTTTTACCCGCAAATGGCATTTCACCCATGCCCGCTGGAACTTCGCGCCCATCATGGCGCTCATCCGAAAATACTATGAAGAGCCTGTCCCGCAAGAAAAAGGCGCATACACGTTCTATATTGCCCGGCGAATGTAAGGAGTGTTGACGCATGACCGAACCCCTCAACGAACCCAGTGTTCTCGACTACATAAAATCGAAACTCAACCCCTGGCAGAAGGAAAAAATTGAAATCCCGCTGGATGAAACTGCCATCGAACAGACAACTGCGGAAGGAACGGTAAGCGCAGCCCGGCCCGGGTTTGCTTTGCGACTCCCCGCCTACCGTCCCTGGCGGACGGCCCTGGCAATTGGGGCGGCCTTGTTCGCGCAGTGGACTATCGAACAAGAGGTGAAGCCCATCGAAACCCAGATGCTCCTGTTCGCAATTGGCGCATATTTCCTGGCGTTTGCCCTGCTGGCCTGGGCCATGCTGGTCAAAGAGTTCGCCCTGCCCGAAACGGAAACGGTCGAGCCGCAGACCGACCCGCAGACCTTTCGGCGGGTCATATTCCTGGCGGCGATTGTGCTGGCGGGGGTGGCGTTTACCCAGTTCGGCAAGAATGCTCAAAATCAGCACTTGTTCACATCCACCAACTTGACGCTCTGGCTGGGTTCGATTGCCCTATTCGCATACGGCTTGTGGCTGGGAGACCCCAACAAACCTCCGCTGTGGCGGCGCGCGCTGGGTTTTTTGAAACGTGACCGGTGGCAGGTAACACTCACCCGCTCTGGGCTGCTCCTGCTGGGCGCGATAGCCCTGGTCCTGTTCTTTCGGCTCTACAACCTAAATGGCGTCATCGCCGAACCGTTCAGCGACCAGGCTGAAAAGTTGCAGGATGTGTATGATGTGATGCAGGGGCAATATCGCGTCTTTTTTGAGCGCAACACAGGGCGCGAGTTTATTCAGTTTTATTGGACGGCGTTCCTGGCTTGGTTGTTCAACACAGGTATCTCGTTTTTTACATTGAAACTCGGCACGGCCCTGATTGGCCTGTTCGCCCTGCCCTATATCTACCTGCTTGGAAAAGAAGTCGGCGGAACGCGCGTGGCTCTGTTCGCCCTGCTGCTGGCCGGGACGGCCTACTGGCTCAACACCACCAGCCGCATCGGATTAAGATACCCGCTCTACCCGGCCTTCGCCGCGCCAGTCTTGTATCATCTCGTGCGCGGGCTGCGCCACCAAAGCCGCAACGATTTCATCCTGGCGGGCCTGTTCCTGGGGCTGGGATTGCACGGTTACAGTCCATTCCGCTTCGTGCCGTTTGCAGTGGTTCTTGGAGTCGGGCTGTATCTCACCCATGCCGCTTCGAAGGGCTTCCGCAAACAGACCCTGACGATGTTCGTGATGCTGGTGCTGGCCTCAGTCATTGTCTTCCTGCCGCTCGGACGTTACGCTATCGACCGCCCGGACATGTTCGCCTATCGCGCCCTGACGCGCATCGCGGGAGATAACCTGCCCCAAGCAGAAACTCCCGTGGAGCGGTTTTGGAAAAGCCTCACAAGCCCGGCCAGTCCTGACTCTTCGAAGCCGCTCTACCAGGTATTTTTCGACAATACATCCAAAGCGCTCATTATGTTCCAGTATGATAATGGCGGCATCTGGGTGCATTCCATCCCGGGCCGCCCGGCGCTGGATTTCGTTTCGGCGGCGCTGTACACCCTCGGATGCGCCTTCCTGCTCGCGCGCTACATCGTTAGACGCAACTGGCTCGACCTGTTCCTGCTGCTCTCCATCCCGCTCTTGATGATGCCGTCCATCCTGTCGCTGGCATTTCCAGGGGAGAATCCCTCGTTGAATCGCAGCGGCGCGGCGGGGGTGATGGTTTTTGTCATCGCGGCGCAAATGCTGGATGGCCTGTATACCGGCCTGCGGGGAGTCCGCTCCGCGCAGGGAAAAGCCGGGGCTGGCAACCCCGTTTTCGCGCTGGTGATTGTCCTCGCGCTGCTGGCGGTTTCAATTTTCCAAAATTACTACCTCGTGTTCGACCGGTTCGCCGAGCAGTTCCGCGCCGCGGCGTGGAATACGTCGGATATGGGGAGGGTTATCCGCGCTTTTGTGGCAGCGGGCAATGACGTGGATAACGCCTGGGTTGTGCCGTTCCCACATTGGGTCGATACGCGCCTGGTCGGAATCCAAACTGGCTACCCAACCCGCGATGCCGCGCTATGGCCGGAGGAGTTCGAGCGCTCGCTGGACATGCCAGGCAACAAACTGTTCATTGTGAAAGACGAAGACCTGGACAGCCTGGGGCTGCTGCGCGGGTTATACCCAAGCGGCGCGCTGGGTAAGTTCGATTCCCCGCTCGAAGGCAAAGACTTCTGGATTTTTAGCGTCCCTGACGCTATCACTGGCGAATAATCATGATGAAAAATTTTCGTTCCCGCACCCTGTTCGACCTGTTGTTCGTGCTGGTACTGGTTGGCGCGGCATATTTTCGGCTGATGGGTCTCAATTGGGACCAGAGCCAGCACCTGCACCCCGACGAGCGCTTCCTGACGATGGTCTCGACCGCGCTCAGGCCGGTGGAGAGTTTTTCAGAATATTTCGACACCGCCAATTCGACCCTCAACCCGCACAACCGGGGCTATGGGTTCTATGTGTATGGCACGCTGCCGGTGTTCATCGTGCGCCACGCCGCCGAGTGGATGACGCAGGGGGCCGCGCAGGCAGCCAGGTATCTTTTCGAGAACGGCGAAGATGGGTTTTTCGCCCCGCTGATGACCTGGCTGGCGGCGACGCCCAATTGGGCCGGGTACGATGAAATTACGCTGGTGGGGCGCGTCTTTGCGGCGCTCTCCGATTTGGGTTCGATTGTATTGCTCTACCTGATTGCGGCGCGGCTGTACGGGCGCAAGGCGGCCCTGCTGGCGGCGGCGTTCTCCGCGCTGGCGGTGATGCAAATCCAGCAGGCGCATTTTTACGTGGTGGATAGTTTTGCCAATTTCTTCATCTTCCTGGCGACGTTCTTCGCAGTGGCAGTGATGACGGGGCGCGAGGATGCGCGATTCGAGCTCAATGTCTCGACGCGGCTCGACAACCGTGTCTGGAAATCGCTGGCGCGGATGGCGTTTTCTCCGCTGACGCTGAACGTTCTCGGCTTTGGGATTGCCCTGGGCGCGGCAGTGGCATCCAAACTGAACGCGGCCCCGCTCGCCATCCTGCTGCCCGGGGCGCTGCTGGTTCGGTATTGGCTGGCAACGGACGCGACAACGGAGGAAGCGGAGAAGCGGAGTGGACAAGCGGAGTGGACAACGGATGAAACGGAGAAGCGGAGTGTAAAAACGGATTCAGAAACGGATGGCTGGCGCAATACGGGTACACGGATAGAAGCAGCGGATGAAGCGGAAAAACGGGACGCGGAAGCGGATGCGGCAGTAACCGAATTTCGAATAACGAATATCGAATCTCGAATAACCAATCACCGCTTATCCATCGAAGCATCCCTCATCCTGCTCATCCTTGGCGCCTTTTTCTCGGTGCTGGCGTTTCGTATCTTCCAACCATACGCCTTTAGCGGGCCGGGATTCTTTGGCGTAACGCCCAACCCGCAATGGGTGCAAAACATCAGCGACCAACGCAATCAGGCGAGCGGGGACGTTGATTTTCCGCCCGCCTTGCAGTGGGCGCGGCGGCCTGTTTGGTTTTCTGGCTACAACATCCTGGCCTGGGGCCTGGGCTGGCCGCTCGGCCTGCTGGCCGTGGCCGGGTTCCTGTACATGGGCTGGCGCATGTTAAAAGGCGAGTGGAAACCCCACATCCTGCTGTGGGGCTGGACGGCGTTCTACTTCGCCTGGCAATCGACGCAATGGAATCCCACCATGCGTTACCAATTGCCCATTTACCCGCTGCTGGCGATGTTTGCGGCGTGGTTTATCTTCAATGGCCCGCGACCGGCGAATTACCAGTTACGAATTACGAATTTCGCCTCACGTTTCGCTTACCCAATCCTGGCCGTTGCAGTCCTGCTCGGCACGCTCGCCTGGACGTATGCCTACACCCGAATCTACACCCGCGAGCATTCCCGCGTGCAGGCCACCCGTTGGATTTTCCAAAACGTGCCTGGGCCGATTAACCTGAAAATCCAAAAAGACGACGGGACGGTCTACAACCAGCCGCTCTCCATGCCTTATGGCTATGTGTTCGCGCCGGGCAATATTCCATATAACTTGCCGTTTATGGCTGCTGCTTCTGGCGAAATGAAAGAAATCGCCGTCGGTTACGCGGTCGATTTTACCCAGAATGGCGAGCAGACCCTTTCAGCGCGGCTCTCATCCGACTTCACTTTTGCGCCAGAAACTATCCTGGCAACTGCCACGCTGACAGCAGACTTTGGGCCGCGCAACAACCCCAAGGGGCAATCGTACACGCTGACCTTCGATACCCCCGTCACGCTCGATAAAAACCGCACCTACTACCTGTGGCTGGAATCCAGCACCCTGCTTTCGATAAGCGGCGCATCACCCATCCATGAGACCTCATGGGATGACGGCCTGCCCCTGCGCATGGACGGCTACGACGCCTACGGCGGCATCTATCAGGGCGGCCTGAACTTCGAGATGTATTGGGACGATAACGACGAAAAACTGGAACGCTTCATCGGCAGCCTCGACAGCGGAGATTACGTTTTCATCACGTCCAACCGCCAGTGGGCAACCACAACCCGCGTGCCAGAACGCTACCCGCTGACAACGGCCTTCTATCGCGCCCTGGTTGGCTGTCCCGCTGAAAAGGATGTCATCTGGTGCTACAACGTCGCCGAAGCGGGCATGTTCCAGGGACAGTTGGGCTACGAACTGGTCGAAACCTTCACATCCTATCCTGAACTCTTCGGCTGCCAGTTTAATACCCAATTCGCCGAGGAAGCCTTCACCGTCTATGACGCGCCCAAAGTGCTGATTTTCAAGAAGACGGACGCCTACAACACCGCCGCCGTCCGCGCCATCCTGGAAAAGGTGGATTTATCGAAGGTGGTGCGCATCACCCCGCGCCAGGCGAGCAACTATCCCGGCGACCTGATGCTTCCCGCCGGACGGCTCTCGTGGCAGAGAGTCAGCGGGACATGGAGCGAGTTGTTTTCCTACGATTGGCCGCAAAACGCCGCTCCGCTCCTGGGGTTGCTGCTCTGGTATCTCGCCATCGGTGTTCTCGGCCTGTTCACCTGGCCCCTGCTGCGCCTGCTCCTGCCCGGCTTGAACGACAACGGCTACCCGCTCTCGCGCCTGGCCGGACTGTTGTTCCTGGCATGGTTCGCCTGGATGGTCGGCTCGCTCGGCGGGGAATACAGCCGCGCGACGATTGCGGGGGGCTACGCTTTGATTCTCCTGCTCGGGGCAGCCGCCTTCTGGAAGCAGCGGGACGCCATCACCGCCGAGTGGCGCAATAACCGGCGTTACTTCCTGCTGGTCGAAGTCCTTTTCCTGGCCTTCTTCCTGGTTGATTTCGGCATCCGGCTCGGCAATCCCGATTTGTGGCATCCGGGGCGCGGCGGCGAACGTCCGATGGACTTCTCATACCTGAACGCCATCCTGAAAAGCACAGCCTTCCCGCCCTACGACCCCTGGTACGCGGGCGGTTACATCAATTACTACTATTGGGGCTTCGTACTGGTCGGCACGCCCATCAAACTGCTCGGAATTGTGCCGTCGATTGCCTATAACTTCGTCCTGCCCACCTTGTTCGCCATGCTTGGCCTGGGCGGATTCTCAATCGCCTGGAATTTAGTGTCAGGTTTCAGGTATCAGGCGTCAGCAGACGACCCCGGCAATCCTTCAACATTCAACGTGCAACTTCTAGCCGGGCTGGCGGCAGGCGCCGGGCTGGTGCTGGTCGGCAATTTAGGCACCGTCCAACTGGTGTATCGCGCCTTGCAAAAAATGATCGTTCCCAACGCCGTCATGGAGGACCCCTCGGTATCGGTCTTCCAGCACCTGGGCTGGGCTTTGCAAGGGCTGGGAAAAATCCTGACAGGCGACTCCCTGCCCATCGGCTGGGGCGAGTGGTATTGGGCCCCCAGCCGCGTCATGCCGGTCGGCGACCTGGCGATTACCGAATTCCCGCTCTTTACGTTTATGTACAGCGACCTGCACGCCCACATGATTGCCCTGCCGCTGACCGCGCTGGTCATTGCCTGGGCGCTTTCCACGCTCATGGCGCGCAACTTGAACCGCTGGGGCTGGCTGGCGACCCTGGCGTTTGGCGGCCTGGTCATCGGAGCGCTGCGTCCCACCAACACCTGGGATTTCCCAACCTACCTGGCGCTCGGCGCGCTCGTGGCAGGTTATTCCGCCTTTCGTTATGTGGAGATTGGGGACGCGCCCCGCTTCGGGCTTTCCCCGCTTATCCAACGCGTCATCCTGGCCCTGGGCGTGATGACACTCCTGGCCTTGTTCGCGCTCCTGTTCTACCAGCCCTTTGCCCGCTGGTACGGCCTCGGCTACTCGAGCGCCGACTTATGGAAAAACGAGAAGACGCCCATCTGGTCGTATCTCACCCACTGGGGCTTGTTCCTGTTCGTCATCATCTCGTGGATGACCTGGGAAACCCGCCAATGGATGGCGCAGACGCCCGTCTCGGCCCTGGCGAAACTCAAACCCTACACCATCCTGCTCGAAATTGCCCTGGTCCTGCTGGTAGCGCTCACCTTGCTGCTGCAATTCATCCTCGATGTGCGGGTCGCCTGGCTGGCCTTCCCGCTGGCAGCCTGGGCTTTGCTGCTGATGCTGCGCCCCGGCCAACCCGATTCCAAACGGATGGTCTTGTTCATGGTCGGCACCGGGCTGGTCCTGACGCTGGTGGTCGAATTCATCGTCCTGGTCGGCGATATTGGCCGCATGAACACCGTCTTCAAGTTCTACCTGCAAGTGTGGGTCATGTTCGCCGTCAGCGCGGCGGCGGGCTTCGGCTGGCTGCTCGAGGAATTCGACCAGTGGAGCGACAACTGGCGCAACGCCTGGTACACCGCCGCCACCCTGCTGTTTGCCGGGGCCTTGCTGTACCTCTTCACCGGCAGCATGGACAAAATCCGCGACCGGATGAGCGCCGAAACGCCCTTCACCTTCGACAGCATGGAATATATGCGCGCTTCGACCTACTGGGACCAGCAAGAGATGACCCTGACCGAAGACTATGACGCCATCCGCTGGATGCAGGAGAACATCGAAGGCACGCCGGTCATCGTGGAGGCCAACACCCCCGAATACCGCTGGGGAACGCGTTACACCATCTACACCGGCCTGCCGGGCGTCGCCGGCTGGAACTGGCACCAGCGCCAGCAGCGCGCGCTCTTCCCGTCCAACTGGGTTACAGACCGGGTGGAGGCCGTGCGATTCTTCTACGATACATCCAGCGGCGAATATGCCCATGAGTTCCTGTCGAAATACAACGTCGAGTACATCATCGTCG
>DAOUAZ010000272.1:0-4410 GCA_034432975.1 Anaerolineales bacterium
GGCTTCCAAGCGTCCTACCTCGGCTTCCAATGCCGCCAATTGTTTCAGGAGTTCTGCTATCACTCTTTGTTCTTCAGACATGCTTGGAGTTTATCAAATCTATCCTGCTTAGGGTAGGCAGTTACGGTGTTTGTATGATTGGCAATAACTATTTATCTGAATTTCATGATGGCTGAATAGATACCCTGGTGAATATGTTAGCCAGTATAGTCGAACAGGTATTTATAGCGATAATCCTTCCCCAATTTGGTCGCCAGATAGTAGCCAGGTAGCCGTTCAAAGTATTCAGTCTGGCAAGCGCATGATTCTTCTGGTCGATTTTGCCAGCGGGACAGTCTCGCCGATGGCCGAGGGTACGTTAATCGGCTGGATGGCAGAACCATGAAAGATGGTTTAGCAGTTTGCAAAAAGCGCCCCAATTACAGTCCTGTTTCGACTTGTTATCTCGCCCAAGAAATGCTAAACTAAAAATGTGAAAATCGAAATCGTCGATGAAATTCAAAGTATTGAAACCATTGCTATCGGTTCCAACATTCGAGACCTGGCGTATTTACAAAAAATGCACGGGCGCGGACGATGGAGAAAACTCAAGGGTTTTGCCCACGTCAAATTGCCCAATGGAGCCATCCGTCATGTTGAACTTCACTGGTACGAAGCGCATGGGATTGGCCGTAAAGACATCAAAATTAAACGATATCTGGATTGAACCATGACTATAAAAAGAAATTTCGTCCTTTGCATTGATAATACCGACTACGAAGCCTCCCTCATCACGCGGAAACTCTATGAAGTCATTCCCGACCCCCAGGCGGAGAAGGATGACATGCTTCGCGTGATTGATGAAAGCGGGGAAGACTATCTCTATCACAGCAGTCGCTTTGTTTTCATCACCCTGCCCGCCAGTGTGGAACGGGCTTTGGTAGCAGCCTGATATAAAGAAGTGAGTATTGAGCAAAAATCGCCCCGCCGTTGCGGGGCGCTTCGCATTTCAGGACGTGCCTGCCAGCCTCGGTCTCTCCGGCGGGCCGAAAGAGACGTTGACTTTGTAATCGAGGCGCAGTTCGTCCCCCGCGAATTGACAGGCCAGGGTGACGTTGCAACAAATTACGCCACCTGCCGTCCTTTGGGCGGTTCGCGGCGTTCGATGGCGAAGGCCGTTTCGAGGGCTTCATGCACCGAGCGGCATTCGATAATTTTGATATTGCCGGGCCAGGGTTCGGCCTTGCGCAGGCGTTTTGGCACGATGGCGGTCTTGAATCCGAGTTTTTGGGCTTCGCGCAGGCGGGTTTGCATTTGGGCCGGCAGGCGCAGTTCCCCGGCCAGGCCGATTTCGCCAATCAGCACCGCGTCGGCGCGCACCGGGAGGTCTTTCATCGAGGAGGCAATCGCGGAGGCCACGGCCAGGTCGGCGGCGGGTTCGTCGATTTTCATACCGCCCACCACGTTGACGTAAATATCCTGTTCGACCAGTTTGACTCCCGCCCGGCGGGTCAGCACGGCGGCCAACATCATCAAGCGGTTGTAGTCGACCCCGTTCGGGTTGCGGCGGGCGTTTCCAAACTGCGTGGCCGAGGTCAGGCCCTGGATTTCGACCAGCAGCGGGCGCGTGCCTTCCATTGTCACCGCAATCGCCGAGCCGGGCACGTTGACCATGCGCTCGGCCAGGAACACCTCCGAGGGGTTGGGGACTTCGGCCAGGCCGCTCTCGCGCATTTCGAACACGCCCACTTCGGCAGTCGCGCCGAACCTGTTTTTAACGGAACGCAGCAGCCGGTAGGCCTGGAAACGGTCGCCTTCCAGGTAGAGAACCGTATCCACGATATGCTCCAGCACGCGCGGCCCGGCAATCGCGCCTTCTTTGGTGACATGCCCGATGATAAAGACGCTCACGCCTTGCGATTTTGCCAGTTCCCGCAGTTGGGAGGAACACTCGCGTACCTGCGAGACCGACCCGGCGCTGGACTCGAACTCTGGCAGGTACACCGTCTGGATGGAATCGACAATCAACAGGTCGGGTTTCACCTCGCGGACGTGTTCGAGGATGGTCTGGAGGTTGGTTTCGGTGACGAGGAACAGTTCCTCGGGGAATTTTCCCGCGCTCTCCATCCCACTCCGCTTCGCTTCGGGGACTATCAGCCGGTCGGCGCGCATTTTGATTTGGCGTTCCGATTCCTCGCCGGAGATGTACAACACCCGTTTTTTCCCCGCCATGGCCAGCGTCATCTGAAGCATGAGCGTCGATTTGCCGATGCCGGGGTCGCCGCCGACCAGCACAATCGAACCGGGGACGATGCCGCCGCCCAGCACGCGCGAAAACTCGCCGATTGGCACCTCGATGCGCGGCTCGGCCTCCACTGCCACGTCGCCGATTTTGCGCGGGGAGGTGCGTCCGCCCAGGCCGCGCGCCGCGCTGGCGTTTTTGGCCGGGGCCGCTTCCTGGATGACTTCCTCGACCATGCTGTTGAACGAGCCGCACTGCGGACATTTGCCCATATACGAAGCGGCCACGCGGCCGCACTGCTGGCAGACATAGCGGGTGATGGATTTAGCCATCGTCGAATCTCCTGTTGTTCTGAAACGTTTCGCGCTTTTGCGGAAATGGCAGTTTCAGTATAACAGAATCTTTGTTCTGTTGTAGCGAAAGATACTATCTTGCGCTACAATCATACATATCATATCAGGAGGCCTCTATGAAAATCCATTTTCACGGCGCGGCGCAGACGGTAACCGGTTCGATGCATCTGCTGGAAGTCAACGGCGCGAAACTGCTCATCGACTGCGGCCTGTTCCAGGGCCCACGCAAGGAAAGTTTCGAGCGCAATCGCAATTTTCCTTTCAATCCGCGCAAAATTGACGCGGTACTCCTGACCCATGCCCACATCGACCATAGCGGCAACCTGCCCAACCTGGCCGCGCAGGGCTTCGATGGGCCGATTTACTGCACCCCGGCCACTGCCGACCTGGCGCACATCATGCTGATGGATTCTGCTCACATCCACGAGAAGCAGGCCGAGGCGGTTTCCTGGCGCAACGAGCAGAGAGGACTGGAGCCGGTCGACCCGCTCTATACCCAGGAGGATGCCGCCAGGGTGCAACCGCTGCTCAAGGGGATTCCCTACGACACCCTTTTCGAGCCGATTCCAGGCGTGATGGCGCGGCTGGTGGAGGCCGGTCACATCCTCGGCTCGGCGGGCGCTCCGCTGGAAGTGAGCGAAAAAGGACGCAAATCCACGCTTTGGTTCTCCGGCGACATTGGGCGGCGGCGATTGCCCCTCCTGCGCGACCCGCAAATGCCCGAGCGGGTGGATGCGATGATTATGGAATCGACTTACGGTGACAAGCCGCACCGTAACCCGGAAGAAGCCTACGAGGAGATGAAAACCGTCGTCAATCAGGCCCTGGAGCGGGGCGGCAAGGTCGTCATCCCGGCCTTTGCGGTGGGGCGCACCCAGGAATTGGTCTATAACCTGAACATGATGCGCGAAAACGGCGACCTGCCCGAAATCCCGGTGTATGTCGACAGCCCGCTGGCTGTCAACACGACCGCTATTTTCAAGAAGCACACCGATTGTTATGACGCCGAAACGGTCCAATGGATAGACCGCGGCCACCCGGCGCTTGATTTCCCCCTGCTGCAATATATCAGCAAACTGGACGACTCCAAGGCCCTCAACACCCGCAAAGACCCGATGATTATTATTTCGGCCTCCGGCATGGCCGAATTTGGCCGGATAGTCTTTCACATCCGCTGGAACATCGAAGACAAGCGTAACACCATCCTGATTGTCGGCTGGCAGGCGCCTGGCACGCTGGGCCGCCGCCTGGCAGAACGGGAGCCATTTGTCAAAATCCTGGGGGAAATCTACAAGGTCAGGGCTGAAATTTCGACCATCGGCGGACTCTCAGCCCATGCAGGACAAGATACCTTGCTGGAATACGCCCGCGCCGGTCACGCCCAGAAAAAAGGGATTTTCCTGGTGCATGGCGAACCCAAAGCGGCGACCGTCTTGCAGCAAAAATTGGATGCTGGCGGCCTGGACCGGGTTTTCTATCCCAAACCCGGCGCGGTGCTGGAGTTATGAATTTGCGCCATGTTCACCTTTCTCGTAATTAATACACGGCTTGAAACTGTGGATGGGAACCCTTTGCCTTTGGTTGGCGTCTGTGGTACAGTAAATTTGGCAACTGGAAAGGAAAAGAGATGATGAAACGGTTCCCCTTTGTTTTTGTCCTGGCGGTCTTGCTGCTTTCGGCCTGCGGCGCGGCTGCTCCGCAATATGCCCCGGCCACTGATTCTTACGGCGGCGCGGCGCCGATGGAAGCGCCGATGGCGTATGAGCAGAAAGCATACGAGATGTCGAATGTTTCTGTAGATGGCGTGGCCGTCCAGGAGCGCAAGGTTATCGAAAA